>NZ_CP136862.1:1221666-1527083 GCF_045689225.1 Methylocapsa polymorpha
CAGCTGGCTCGTTCTCGCCCCGGTCGAGAGCCTGTTTTCCCTGAACGCCGTTCTTGTCGGCGCAAGCGGCGGCCTCGGTGGCCTCGCCATCCTCGCGCTCGCCGCGGCAGACGCCCTAGGGCTTTCCGGGCCCGTCGCGGGCATGGCCAATTCCGCTTTTTTCCTCATCCCGGCCGTAGCCTATGCGACGCTCGCGGCGATCGGCTGCGTCCGGCTTCAGCGCGGACGCTCGGAGTCCGAGCGGCTCCAGGCCGAACGCCTCCGCAGCCTCATCGAAACCGTCGGCGATCTCGTCGTCACCCACGACAGGTCCGGGGCGGCCACCTCCGTCAGCCCCAATTGCCGGAGCCTGTTCGGCCTGCCGTCCGGCGAGCTCATGGGGCGCGGCTTCTTCGAGCATGTGCATGTCGCCGACAGACCGGCCTTTCTGAAGGCGATCGCGGACGCGAGCCTCGGCGTCGAGACCGTCAATGCGACCCTGCGCCTGCGGACATCGGCGCAGATCGATCGCGGCCATTACGCCGAGCCGGTTTTTCTCTGGCTCGACATGCGCGCGAGCCGCTGGGACGCAGATGCGAACAAATCGCAAGAAGGAAAGCGGGGCGGCGGCGCGATCGCCATTTTTCGCGACGTCACCAAAGCCAAGCTCCGCCAGGACGAACTCGAAGCCGCTCGCGCCGCCGCCGAGGAGGCGAGCCTGTCCAAGGATCAGTTCCTCGCCAATGTCAGCCATGAGCTGCGCACGCCGCTGAATGCGGTCATCGGCTTTTCAGAAATCCTCGGCGACGCCGAACTCGCGCCCCGCGATCCCGCCAAGCAACGCGAATATGCCGCGATCATTCACCAATCGGGGCAGCATCTTCTCGCCGTCGTCAACTCGATCCTCGACCTCTCGAAGATCCGCTCGGGCTCGTTCGAAATCACGCCCGAACCATTCCCAATTGCGCCGCTGATCGAGTCTTGCTGCGACATGGTCAAGCTGGGCGCGAAGGAAAACCAGGTGGAGATCCTGCGCGCCTGCCCGGCCGAGCTCGGGGAGTTCATCGGCGACAAGCGCGCCTGCAAGCAAATCCTGATCAATCTCCTCTCGAATGCGGTGAAGTTCACTCCGCCCAAGGGCAGCGTGACCATCAGCGCGAGGCGCGAAGGAAATTCGATCGTGATTCTGGTGGCCGACACCGGCATTGGAATGAAGGCGCGCGATCTCGCGCGCCTCGGCGATCCCTTCTTCCAGGTCAAAGCCGCGCTCGACCGTCCATACGCTGGAACCGGCCTCGGCCTCTCGATCGTTCGCGGCCTTGTCGGCCTCCACGGCGGCGCGATCGCCGTCGCGAGCGAGCCGGGCAAAGGGACGTGCTTTCAGATCCGATTGCCGGTCGATTGCCGGCGCGCGATCGACAAAGCCCGGATTTCGGCCGCGATCGAGGCGATCCCGCGCTTTTGCCGCGGCGACGACCAGCGTGAAATTTTCCAGCAAATGATGGTGAAGAAAATTGCGTGAAGCTCTGGCTGCCGCCGATCATGATTTCGTTCTGGCCGAACCGGCTTCGAAATCGAAAAGAACCCGGGCCAAGGCGTTTGGGACGAAGGGGCGCGGCTCAAGCCGGCGAACCCGGCGTTACCTCGGCGTCGTCGCGAGCGCGCTCTGCGCCGCGACGGTCGTCGGAATTCTCGTCAATGCGCTCACATTGCAGAAGACCCGCCATCCGGCTCCGCTGTTTGGGCGCGCCGCGCCCGTCCCTACGATGAGAGAGCCCTCGATCGCCGAGACGATTCCGCTTCCAGCGCCGCGGCCCGCGCTCAATGCGGCGGCCGCCAATTCAGCGATTGAAAAGGCGCCCATCGAAAGATCGCAGACCGATCAGGCGCCGGCGAGCGGACGGCCGCATGCGCCGCCGGCGGAAACCGCAGAGGCGAAGCCACAGGATCCGATCTCGCAATTGCTGAAGACGCCTGCCCCGCTACATGAGGAAAAACCCGCGGCCGCGCCGCCCGCGCAAGATAAATCCGTGCTTGCGGCCCAGCGCGCGCTGGTGAAATTGGGATTCGTGCTCAAACCGGATGGCGTGGCGGGCCCGACGATGCGGCGGGCGATCGAGCGCTATGAGCGCGACCGGGGCCTCCCCGTGCATGGCGAACTCAGGCCAAGCCTGTTGCGTCGACTGAGCGCGGAATCGGGAATCTCGATCCGCTAGAAGCTTTTGCGAGAGCGCCCGCGACATGCGCGCTCTTTCCACTGAGAGCGGGAGAGTGAATCGGCAGATTTGTCATCATGCGAAAACCCCGAGGCTCCAGCGAGCTCGGGGTTTTCATTTTCGCAGCGCTCGAATCAAACTCGATCAAAAGACCGACTACGCGCAAAAAGGACGGCCTTAAAGCACTTGCACGAAGACCCAGAAGAGGGTTGCCGACAAGGCAACCGCGCAAGGCAGGGTCAGCACCCAGGCGAGCGCAAGGCTGCGCAAGGTCGACATCTGAACGCCTGACCCGTTCGCGGCCATCGTCCCCGCCACGCCCGAGGAGAGCACATGGGTGGTCGAGACCGGCAGGCCGAAATTATCCGCGGCGGCGATCGTCGCCATGGCGACGAGTTCGGCGGAGGCGCCCTGGCCATAGGTCAAATGCTGCTTGCCGATCTTCTCGCCCACGGTGACGACGATCCGCTTCCAGCCGATCATGGTGCCGAGCCCAAGCGCGATAGCGACCGAAATCTTGACCCAGGTCGGGATGAATTTCGTCGACTCGTCGAGCGTCTTCTTATAGGCGGCTAGAAAAGCGACATCCTCTTTCGAGAGATCATTCGCCTTGTCTTTTTGCAGGAAGCGAATCGCCTCAGAAGTCAGATACATGTCGTTGCGCGTATTGCCGACGAGCGAAGATGGGATCCTGGCGAGCGAACCATAGGTCTTCACCTGGGTCGCAATATCGCGGATCAGGACCGCGAGGGACGGATAGGTTCCCTCATTGATCTGATGCGAGCTCACGTAATTGGTGACGGCGGGACGCGGATCGCCAAGCACGCTATAGCCCGCCGCCTTGGTTTCAACGACCTTGGACGCGGCGAGCGAGGCTTGGATGAATGCGCTGACTTGGCTTTCCGGCAGCGAGCGGTTCAAGGCGTAGCTCGTCGGCACGGTGCCGATCAGGATGAGCATGATGAGCCCCATGCCCTTTTGCCCGTCGTTCGAGCCATGTGCGAAGGAGACGCCGGCGGAGGTGAAAATCAAAAGGCCGCGAATCCACAAGGGCGGCGCCGCATTGGCCTTCGGCTCGGCGTAAAGCTCAGGCTTCCTGACCAGAAATTTCATGATGAGGAGGAGCCCGGCCGCGCAAGTGAAGCCAACAATCGGCGACAGCAAAAGCGCGTAGCCGATCTCGACCGCCTTGCTCCAGTCGACGCCGGAGGTTCCATCGCGTCCGTGCATGAGCGCATTGGCGACGCCGACGCCGATGATGGAGCCGATCAAAGTATGCGAGCTCGAGGCTGGCAACCCAAGCCACCAGGTGCCGAGATTCCAGATGATAGCGGCGATCAACAAGGCGAACACCATCGCGAATCCGGCTTGCGAACCGACCTGGAGAATCAATTCGACGGGCAGAAGCGAAATAATGCCGAAGGCGACCGCGCCGCTCGATACCAAAACGCCGAGGAAATTGAAGCAGCCCGACCACACGACCGCGACCGGCGGGGCCAGTGAATGCGTATAGATGACGGTCGCGACCGCATTAGCGGTGTCGTGAAAACCGTTGACGAACTCGAATCCGAGCGCGATCAGCAACGCCACGCCGAGCAGGGCGAAAGGCAGAAAGTTGGCGAAGCTCGCTCCTGTCGCGGCAAGATCCGAGTAGATGCTGTAGGCGGTGAAAAAGAGCCCGAGAGCCATGATGGCGAGGAAGATGAGGATCGTTCGAAGCCCCATCGGCGCATCGAGCTTCGGCCGACCGCTTTCTTCATGGGCGGATAAAATGTCGGTCGAGGAAATGGAAGTCATGCGAGCGCCCTCTCCACTTTTTTATCCCGTCGGCCTGCGCCGCCGCGGGCGAGCGGCCCGCCGTTGAGGAACCCAAACGGCGGCCGGCCACCCCTAGATCCAGCGCATGACGTTCATATGACAAAACGCGTAGAGGTTGCGTTCCACAGACAGAATACGCGCTGACCGAGGCCTGGCCGAGCGCGCCACAGGCGGCGCTTGCTCCGAAGCGTGACGTTTCTACGACAGCAGTCGGGAGCGGTTGGGCTCAGCCGGCAGGCCGAGCGCGTCGCGCGTGGCCTGAGCTTTGTCTTACAGGTTCATCTCAGGCCGACGTGCGATCGCGTCGCACGCCGATCCTTTGCGGCTCCGAGCCGCTTGATTTTCGCCTCATCCGGATGGCAAGTGCGGACCTCGGCCCGGCAGTTGAACGAGGTTCACATGGAAGAATTGATCGCACGCATTTCCACTTCCGCCAGCATCGAGCCGGAGGTCGCGCGAAAAGCCGTCGGGTTGATTCTCGGCTTTCTTCAAAAGGAAGGACCGAAAGCGGAAGTCGACGCTTTGTTCGCGACGGTGCCGGGCGCCGCGGAAGCGGCTGCGACGGCGCAAGGCGCGGTCGGCGAGAATGACGGCGGCGCTCTGAACAGCGTCATGGGCGGGATGGGCGGCGGCCTCATGGGCCTCGCGGGCAGGCTCACCGGCCTCGGACTCGGCATGGGCCAGATGCAGGCGATCGGCCGGGAAGTCTTCGCCCACGCACGCGAAAAGGCCGGCGACGAGCGCGTCGGCCAGGTCGTTGCGGCGATCCCGGGCCTCAACCAGTTTCTCTAAATCAGGCGCGGCGCCTGATCGGAAATGGTGTCTGCGGCTCCGTCCGAGGCGAACCTTGACGCCGGTCGGCGCGTTGAGCAACGTGCGATAGCTCACATTCAAAGGCGCTATTATAGATCAGTTTCAGCCGCGTCTGAGCACGCGGTTCAAACATCTGCAATTCGTTGAGATGACGCATGTCATCTTCCGTCATGCGCGGAAACTTTATCAAGGCGCGCGCGATAGATTTTGACATCGGCGGACGAATCAGGGCCCGCGTTTCGGTACGATTGATGTTGGGAGGCCAAAGCCAATGGGCGAACTCATAGCATTCAGATTGCCGAAGGACGGCGCGCGCTCGACGTCGACGCCGGTTCAAGCCGGCATGGTCCTGCTCTTCACAGGCGTTCGCCGCGAACGCATGATCGATCCCAGCGCAAAATCGAAACGCCTGCGTCGGGGCGGGGATAAGCGGACCGACAAGTCTCGCGACAAGTCCGCCCGGCCAATCGCCTAAATGGTGCGATTTCCGGCGATTTGACTCATTGCCTCGGCGCGGATCGGGGTCCGCGCGATGCGGCCCAAACAAAGCGATCCGTGGGCGCATTTCCCTTATGGACGCTCGTAAGAATTCAGCGCTCGGAAAGCCGGCTCATTCCTGCGGCGTCTGCTCGACGTCGCAAGAAATTGCCTTGATCCGTTCTTCCGCTTCGGGTCTTTCGCTCGGCAGCGCCGCTAACGAGCTGACAAAGATGATTCCGCGGCGCGTCGGCGCGACGAGTCGCAGCTCCTGCGGGGGCTCGTCTTCATCGTCGGCCTCGGCCTCCAGCGCTTCGAGCTGCGCAGGGCTAAGAACCAGCACGTCGATTCTACCGTGCTGAGCCGCCCGGTCCGTCATCGAGTAGAAGACCTCGCCGGCGGGCGTGCGAAACGACAGCGTCAACAGCCGATCGCGCTCGACCTTGCCCTGCAAACGCACTGCGCCTTGCGAAAGGTCGAAGAGGCAAACGCCTTGCGCGACGGCGGGATCGGAGAAAGGCATGACCTCCGCGCCCGGACGCGGGGGCGGCAAGACAGTCAGCTGGGCGGGTTGCGCGAGCGCGGAAAGCCGTCCGAAAGCGTCTTTCGGCTCCAGGCCGGGCAGCATAAAAATGGCCACGACATGGACAATTCCCGCGACAAACAAAACGCCGAGCGCCCAGAGCAGAGCTGCGAAGACACGATCGAGCCGGCTCATTGGCAAGCGCCTCTTATTAGCTTCGGAAGCTTCGACTCGTCGAGCGCAACCGCAACGGCGCTGACCTCGGTGTCGTAGAGCCGCAAAACGAGGATGAACTTCCGGGCGTCGCCGATCGGCAGCCAATTGCCTGGCCGGGCCTCGCGCGAAATTGCAACCGTGAAGCCTCCGTCGGCTGCGCGGAGAATTTCGCTCGAGGTAAAGCCGTGCCGCAGCGCTTTGTTTGTGATGAGAAAGCCCGAGGGCGACAGCAAGGTCAGCGTCCAGTAGCGGCCCGGCGGCGCGGCGCCTGTCAGCGTGTAGTCGCAATCTGGGTCGAAGGCGTCGCCGGCGCTGTCGCTGCGGGCGACGAAGGCCAATCCTTCGGACGCCCCCAAAGGCATTTCGCCGGAATGTGCGAGCATCGCCCGCGCGTAGGGGTCGATATTGAATGTCCCGTTCCTCGGAAAGGCCAGCCAAGGCCCGGCCGCGACGGCGTTGAAGCCGCTGCCCTGCTCAATCGTGAGAAAGGTCACGACCAGCCCGAGAACGACGCCGAGGACGCCGACGAAGAGAAATTTGACGAGAAGCGCCAGGACGGACCGCAATTCGCCTCCGGGCAATGGCAGATTTGGCGAAGCTTCCGCCATTCGATCGATCATGAAAGCCATCCAGCGCCGGTGCGGCTCAACCGCCGCCGGCCGCCCCCTTGTCCACCGCCGCGCCGTTTTCGCGGGGCTTCGCGGCGCCGTCAATGGCGCTCGAAGCGAGACCCATGTCCTCCCGCCGTTTTTCTGCGTTTTGATCGCGTCCTCGAGCGCCCCCAACGCCTCGGCCGAGCGTGCGGACAGAGTGGCCGGCCGCTGCGGGGGCCGGCCGCTGCGGCCGGCGCTGAAGATTCTATATGGGCGACCGTGGGGGCGGGCCTGCCAGGCAAGGGCTTCAAGTCGATGCCCTGATGCGCATAGGCCATGATCTCATGCCATGTCGCGGCGGGCAAAGTGCCGCCGGTCATCTCCTTCATCGCGGTGTCGTCGTCATTGCCGAACCAGACGGCGCCGACATAATTGCCGGTGAAACCGATGAACCAGGCGTCCTTGTAGCCATTCGTCGTCCCGGTTTTTCCGGCGACTTCGATATTGTCGAGTTGCGCCCGTCTTCCGGTGCCGGCCAGGACGACCTGCATCAGCATCGAATCCATGGTGGCGATCGTCTCCGCTTCGATGATCCGATGCGGCGGCGGCGCGTCACGGTCATGCCGATAGATCACCTCGCCGCGGCTGTTCATGATCTCGACGGCGGCGTAAGGCGGCGCGCGCAACCCGCCATTGGCGAAAGTGCAATAGGCGGAGGCCATATCGATGACGGTGACTTCCGCCGCGCCGATCGGCAAAGAGACCGTATCAACGAGCGGCGTCGTCAGGCCCATCATCCGTGCGGTTTCGATGATTTTCGCGCGTCCCGCCTTGGGGTTGCCATTGCCGATGGCGATCGACAGGCGCACCGCGACGGTATTCAGCGAATGCGCCAGCGCCGTCACCAGCGGCAAGGAGCCGGAATATTTGTTCTTGTAATTGTGCGGGCACCAATTGCCGATGCAAATCGGGGCGTCGACGACAATGGTCGTCGGCTTGAACTTGCCGGTCATCAACGCGGTCACATAGACGTAAGGCTTGAACGAGGAGCCCGGCTGGCGCAACGCGTCGGTGGCGCGATTGAACTGGCTCTCGCCATAGTCGCGTCCGCCGACCATGGCCCGGAGCACGCCGAGCGGCTCGAAGATCACCATCGCGCTTTGGCTCGCGTGATAGCTCTTGCCATATTGGCGCAACTGATCCTCGATCGTGGCGTCGGCATGTTTCTGCACGTTGACGTCGAGACCGGTGCGCACGGTGAGCACGCGCTCGTCGCCGAGCTTCTTCGCGTCGGAGAGTTTCTTGACCTCGTCATAGGCGTAATCGAGATACCAGTCCGGGCTGACGTCCCGGTTCCGATCCACCGCCGTGGCCGGGTTGCGGAGCGCCGCATAAATCTGCCCCTCGGTCAGAAATCCGGCCTCGACCATATTGTTCAGGACATCCGCCGCGCGGGCGCGCGCCGCCGGCAGGTTGACATGCGGCGCATATTTGGTCGGCGCCTTGAACAGGCCGGCGATCATCGCGGCTTCGGCGAGCGAGAGATCGCGCACCGACTTGCCGAAATAGAATTCGGCCGCCGCCTGCGCCCCGAAGGCGCCGCCGCCGAGATAGGCGCGATCGAGATAGAGCCGCAAGATCTCGCGCTTGGGCAGACGGAACTCGAGCCAGACCGCGAGATAGGCCTCCTTGATCTTGCGCTCGAGCGTCCGCTTGTTCGAAAGAAATAGGTTCTTCGCCAATTGCTGGGTGATCGTAGAGCCGCCCTGCACCACCGTGTTCGCCCGCGCGTTCACCGTCAAAGCGCGCAGCGTGCCGATCAGGTCGACGCCCCAATGGTCGAAGAACCGCCGATCCTCGGTGGCGAGCACAGCCTGGATCAAATGTTCCGGCAATTCATCGAAAGAGACCGAATCATCATGCTTGATGCCGCGCCGCCCGACCTCCTGGCCATAGCGGTCGAGAAAGGTCACGGCGAGATCCTGCTGCTTCAGCCAGTCGTCGGAAGTTTCCTGAAAAGCCGGAACCGCCAGGGCGAGCGCAACGATTCCAACGCCAATGCTGATCGTGAGCGTCTCGCAGGCGATCTCATTGAGGACGCGCCGCCACCCGGCGATATGGAACCGATCCATGAAGGCGGAAAAGGCCGCGTAATTTTCGCGCGCGCGAGTCCCGCTCTCATAAAGCGTCGAGTCGACGTAGGCGTCGAAAGCGAGCAGAGCCCGCGCAATCTTGCGGCGAAGGCGCGACATTCGCGGTCCATCGAACAAAGCTGACTCTCCTTGGCGCGCCCCGATTGCGTCGACTCGCGTAAATCGGAAACGACTCGCTTCAATTCAAAGAACTGAAACATGTCCTGGTCGAAAAAGTCGACCAACTTTTTCGACCAGGACATGTTCTAGCTGGGCGACCCAGAATGTCGTCGCTCCTGCTACTTTATCAAGCCTCTTGACGATTGCCAAAGCGAGGCGCAAGTCCCGGGCGCCCTCCAAACCGGGTCGCCCTATCCGATGCCGCCGTCTTCATCTCGATCCACCTCCCCCGCGAGGCCGCGCCCAAAAGATCGGGGCGCCGAAGCCGGATCAGCCGCCGAAAAGCCGTTTTGGAAGGAAAAGCCGCTCGACGCGCTCACGCCCGCCGAATGGGAGAGCCTGTGCGACGGATGCGGCCGCTGCTGCCTCGTCAAGCTCGAAGATGAGGATAGCGGCGAGATTCACTTCACAGACATAGCCTGCAAGCTCTTGGACGCGCAAAAGTGCCGCTGCTCCGATTACGCCCGCCGCCGCCGCAGAGTGCATGATTGCATCAAATTGACCCCGGCGACGGTGCGCAGCCTCACCTGGCTGCCGCCGTCCTGCGCCTATCGGCTGATTGCCGAGGGCCGCGACCTCGCCTGGTGGCATCCGCTCGTCTCGGGCTCAGCTTCGAGCGTGCATGAGGCGGGGGTTTCCGTCCAGGGGCGCGTCGCGGCGTCGGAAACGCAGGTCGAGCTCGAAGACTATCCGGACTACATCGTGACCTGGCCGGGCAAGGCCCCGCCTCAGGCCAAGCCGAAGACGCGTCGGGAAAAGACGCCCACTGGACCGGCAAACAAGCGGCAACCCGTCCGAGGCTGAACCGGCGGCAAGCTCCGAGGCTCCCCTTTACGAGGCCGCAGCGCGGCGGTCGTCCGGCGCGAAACTGTTGCCGACCACTTCGCCGAACGGGCCGCGATGCGCCCGCGCGGTCGGCGGCGCAAGCGTCGTTTCCGCGAGCGGCAGGCGCGGCAGCACAAGCTCGGCGAAACGATAGGCCTCCTCGAGATGCGGATAGCCGAGAGGATGAACGTGTCGATTCCGGCCTCCATATATTCCCGCATGCGTTCGGCGACCGTATCGGGGTCGCCGACGAGCGCCGTCCCCGCGCCGCCGCGCACGAGCCCGACGCCGGCCCAGAGATTGGGGCTGATCTCGAGCCCGTCGCGCTTGCCCTGGTGGAGCGCCGACATCCTTTGCTGGCCGACCGAATCCATGCGCGCGAAAGCCTTTTGCGCCTCGGCGATGGTCGCGTCATCGACATGCTCGATAAGCTGATCGGCGGCGGCCCAGGCCTCGGCCGAGCTCTCGCGCACGATCACATGGAGACGAATGCCGAACGTCAAGCTGCCCCCAGCCTCGGAGGCGAGCGCCCGCATTGCGGCGACCTTGTCGGCGACGTCCGCAGGCGGCTCGCCCCAGGTCAGATATTTCTGGACATGGCGCGCGGCGACCAACTGGCCGGCGGGCGAGGAGCCGCCGAAATAGAGCGGCGGCGCGGGTTGCTGAACCGGCGTAAAGATCAGCTTGCCGCCTTCGACCCGCAAATGCCGGCCTTCGAAACTGACCTCCTCGCCCGCAAGGAGGCGGGCGTAGATCGTCAGGAATTCGTCGGTGACGGCGTAGCGTTCATCATGGTCGAGGAAAATTCCGTCGCCCTTGTTCTCGACCGGATCGCCCCCGGTGACGACATTGATCAGGAGCCTTCCTTCAGAGATCCTGTCGAGCGTCGCGGTCATGCGCGCCGCGACGCCCGGCGATTGCAGGCCCGGCCGCACCGCCACGAGGAAGCGCAAGCGTCTGGTGAGAGGCGCCAGGGCCGAAGCGACGATCCAGGAATCCTCGCAGGACCGTCCGGTCGGCAAAAGCACGCCGAAATAGCCGAGGTCGTCGGCCGCCTGGGCGATCTGGGCGAGATAGCGCAAGGAGACCTCGCGCGCGCCATGCGACGTCCCGAGATAGCGGCCATCGCCATGGGTCGGCAGAAACCACAGGACATTCGCGGTTTTGGCGGCAATGTCGCTCATGATGCGCGGTCCTATGATGAGCTTCCCGGCCGCGAGATACGAAACCATATTTCAGCTAATCCATTTAGTCTATGAACTGCATGCCATGGCGAGTCAATCGGACCGATCGGGTGTGAGGAAGCTTGCAAAAGTCGGCTTGCAATCGGTCCGCTCGTAATGTCTATAGATATTATAGGCTATTGATTCAAACGATCCGGACCAGGTTGCGATGAGTGAGATTAAGGGCTTGGATGCGATCGACAGGCGCATTCTACGCATCGTGCAGAAAGACGCTTCCCTGTCGATCTGCGAGATAGCGACGCAAGTTGGACTTTCGCAAACGCCCTGTTGGAAGCGGCTGCAGCGGCTCGAAGCCTCGGGCGTGATCAAGCGCCGCATCGCGCTGCTCGATCCGGCCAAACTCGGGCTCGGAATCACGGTCTTCGTTTCGATCCAGGTCGGCGATCATTCGAGCAAGGCTTTGGCGCGTTTCGCCGCCGAACTCGCCGCCATGGAGGAAGTGATGGACCTGTACCGTTTGGCGGGCGACGTCGACTATGTCTTGCGCGTCGTCACGTCCGACACCACGTCCTTTGACGCCTTCTACAAGCGCTTGATTGATCTCATTCCGCTCAAGAATGTGACGTCGCGTTTCGCGCTGGAGAACATCAAGTCTGAAACCGCTTTTCCGATCGCGGGCTGATTCGTTAAGGATGAATCGCCATGAATTCGGTTGCGCCAGATCCCGCATCGCTTCCGCTCCTCGATTTGGGCCGGCTCGACGCAGGCGCCCGCGACCGGACCGCGTTTCTGTGCGAGCTGCGCAGCCTCGCGCGGGAGATCGGGTTCTTCTATTTGGCGGGACATGGGGTCGCGGCGGAGGAGAACGCGAAGGTTCTGGCGATCGCGCGCCGTTTCTTCGCCCTTCCCGAGGAAAGCAAGCGCGCCGTCGCAATGGTCAATTCGCCCCATTTTCGCGGCTATACCGAAGCCGGAGGAGAGATCACGCGCGGCGCGCGCGACTGGCGCGAGCAATTCGACATCAACTCCGAGCGCGAAGCGGTCTGGCGGCCCGGCGCTCCGGCCTGGATGCGTCTGCAAGGTCCCAATCAATGGCCGGAGTCTCTGCCGGAACTGCGTCCGGCCCTGCTCGCCTGGCAAAGCGCGCTGACGAAGGTCGCCGTCCGGCTGCTCGGCGCTTTCGCCGAGGCCCTTGGACAAAACCCCGACGCCTTCGAGCCTGTCTATAAGGGCGCGCCGAACCAGCATATCAAGATCATTCGCTATCCGGGCCGCATCTCTGCCGATCCATCGCAACAGCGAGATCGCATCGCTGGCGATCCATCGCAACAGCGAGATCGCATCGCTGGCGATCCATCGCAACAGCGAGATCGGAATGTGACTGTGAGCGAGCAAGGGGTCGGGCCGCACAAGGACAGCGGACTGCTCACTTTTGTGCTCCAAGACAGCCAAGACGGGCTCGAGGTTGAGGCGCAGGACGGCCGATGGATCAAGGCGCAGCCGCGCGACAACACATTCGTCGTCAATATCGGCGAGCTTCTGGAGCTCGCCTCGAACGGATATTTGCGCGCAACCGTTCATCGCGTCGTCGCGCCGCCTCCGGGCGCCGAACGTCTGTCCGCCGCCTTCTTCCTCGGCGCCAGACATGATTCGACAACGCCCCTGCTCGCGCTTCCGCCGGCGCTCGCAGCCGAGGCGCGTGGACCTGCAAGCGATCCCGACAATCCCCTGTTCCGGCACGTCGGGACCAATTATCTTAAAGGCAGGCTGCGGTCGCATCCGGATGTCGCGAAGCGGCATTACGCGGACCTTACTGACGCGCCGGACCAACGCGAGGGCATGTTCCGAAAAAGTTGATCGACTTTTTCGATCAAAACATGCTCCAACTTTTTAGAATTTGAGCGCTTTGAAAAACCTGCTTCCGCGTGGTCAGGAAGCGCTCTAAGCAGATCGCGCCGGCGCGATCATCGCTGCGCGCTTCATGGAGCGAATTATGACCGACCTGCTCGCAAGCCCAGGCGAGGCTGCGTCCATTCGTTCGCCCGTCGTCGTCAATCAAGGCGGGCGCAAAATCGGCGAGCGTCTTGCGGCGCATTGGTCGCGGCCGCGAATCATCGAGCACCCCAAGGGCGCGCAGCCCTGGGAGATCCCGCCCGACGCCGACGTTCTCGTCACCCAGACATCCTGCTGGCAGGCGTCGCCGCCGCCGAGCCCGCCTCCGGGCTGGCCATTTGGGCTGCGCTTCATTCAACTGATGTCAGCCGGAGTCGATTCCTTTCCGCCTTGGCTGATCGAAGGGCCAGCCACCGCTTGCGCGCGGGGCGTCGCCGCGATTCCCATCTCGGAATTCGTGCTGGCGGCGATGCTCAATTTCGAAAAGGATTTCGCGGCCATCCGAGTGCATAACACTGCGCAATGGAAAATGCGGCCGCTTGGCGCGCTCCACGAGCGTTGTCTGGGCCTTGCCGGCTTTGGCGCGATTGGCCGCGCCATTGCGGCGCGCGCCCGGCCGTTCGGGATGCGCATTCGCGCGCTGAGACGCGGCCAGGGACCGCTCGACGCCGATGTCGAACGGGCGCCGGATTTCGCTTCGCTTGTTGCCGAGGCCGATCATCTGGTGCTGGCCTTGCCGCTGACCGCTGAGACGCATCGGATCCTCGACGCGAGCGCCTTGGCGCATGCCAAACCCTCATTGCATATTGTCAATATCGCGCGCGGAGGCCTCGTCGATCAGGACGCGCTTCTCGCCGCGCTCGATGAAGGACGCATCGCCGGCGCGAGCCTCGACGTGACCGACCCGGAGCCGCCGCCTGAAGGCCATCGCTTCTATTCGCATCCAAAAATCTGGCTCACGCCGCATACGTCTTGGGGCGACGTCAAGGCGACCGATCGCGTAGCCGAAAAAATCCTGGCGAATCTCGATCGCTATCTGCGCGGCGAGCCGATCGAGGATCTTGTCGATCCCGTGCGGGGATATTGACGCCTCAGCGATAGGCGTTCTTGAGCGAGTCTTCGGGGTAGCGTTCGCCGGCGACGGCGTCCTGCGGAACCAGCCCCGCAAGCTCTTCGAGGTCCGCTTCGGCAAGCTCGACCGAAAGCGCGCCGATATTCTCATAGAGCCTCGCGATCTTCTTGGTTCCGGGGATCGGCGTCACGTCGTCGCCTTGCGCGAGGATAAAGGCGAGCGCGAGTTGCGCCGTCGTGCATCCTTTCGACTTGGCCATGTCGGCGACGCGATCGACAAGGCTGCGATTGCGCCCGAAATTCTTCGCCTCGAAGCGCGGATGCTGGGCGCGCCGGTCGCCGGCGACGTCTCCCGCCGATTTGACCGCGCCGGTAAGAAGGCCGCGCCCGAGCGGCGAATAGGCGACGAAGCCAATCCCCAGCTCCCGCGTCACGGCCAACACCTCTTCCGCCTCGGTCCGGTATAGCAGCGAATATTCCATCTGCACCGCCGTGACCGGATAGATTCTATGGGCGCGTCGTATCGTCTCGGGACGCGCCTCGGAGAGGCCGATCGCCCGCGCCTTGCCCTTTTGCACCAGCTCTGCCATCGCGCCGACTGTTTCGTCGATCGGGACCTGAGGATCGACGCGATGCTGGTAATAGAGATCGATGTGATCGACCTTGAGCCGCCTTAGGCTCGCGTCGCAAGCGGAAAAGAGATAATCCGGCCGCCCATTGATGACGGTCGCGCCCGAAGGCGTCAGAACATGGCCGAATTTCGTCGCCAGCACGATGTCGTCGCGGCGCCCGGCGATCGCGTGGCCAACGAGCGTCTCATTATGGCCCCAGCCGTACATATCCGCCGTGTCGAGAAAGTTTATCCCGGCGTTGAGCGCCGCTTTGATGACCGCCGCGCCGTCGGCGTCCTCGCAAGGGCCGTAAACGCCGGAAAAGGACATGCAGCCAAGGCCCAGCGCCGAGACGCGCAAGTCGCTCGCGCCGAGGCGGCGGAAACTGGTGACGGAAGGCGAACGCGGATTGGACATGCGGCCTCTCTCAGACGCGCAGCTTGCGCAATCATTGTCAGCGATGGATTTCTATCATAACAGCGGGACGAGATGCGCGAACATGCGTCCATTTGAAGACAAGGATCAGACCATGGAGGCCGCGGGCGCCGCGACGAGCATTTCCGCCTCGGGACTTGCCTCGGGACTTGGCGGCGACAAGAAATCGCTTCGCCTGCCCCTCGTCAGCGTCATCGTCATCAATTTCAATTACGGGCGCTTTCTCGGGGCTACAGTCGACTCCATCTTCGAGCAGACCTATCCGAATATTGAATGCGTGATTGTGGACAATGCCTCGACCGATGAAAGCGGCGAGGTTTTGCGCCAGATCGAGCAATGCCGCCCGAATGTGAAAATCGTTCGACGGACGACGAATGACGGGCAGACGCCCGCGGCGCTCGACGGTTTCGCGGCCTCAAACGGTCATTACGTCATTTTTGTCGACGCCGACGATCTTTTGCTTCCCCATTGCGTCGAGACGCATGTCTTCGTCCATCTTTCGCTGCGCGTTCATGTCGGCTTCACCTCGGGCGACATGATCCAGGTCGTCGATGACCAAGTGGTTCTCGGCACCGAGCACGCGTTCAATCGCACCATTCTGGAGCGGCCCTTCGTCAAGCGCGATGCGGCGCGGCCTTACCGGCATGTCCTGGGTCCGCCATGGCCGGACGAAAGCTTCGATCGCTCCATCCTCGACACGATCCGCTTTGTCCCGATGGGCGCCAATCAATGGGTCTGGGCGCCGACTTCGGCCAATTGCTTTCGCCGCGACGCGCTGGCGCTGTTCGCGGACAGCCCCTCCTTGCGCGGGCTCAGGACCGGAACCGACATTTATTTCTGCCTTGGGATAAACGCTGTGAGCGGCAGCGTTTTGATCGACCAGGCGGTCGCGGTCTATCGGCTCCATGGCGGCAATGTCTATTCGCGCCGGCCGCAATTGAACCATGTCCTTTGCTATGAGCCGGGCGGCGCCGGCGACAGCAATGCGCTGGCGAAGGCCTATCTCATCGATCATCTGATCGAGCGCGCCGATCGTTTCGTCGGGCTCGGCTGGACCAAGTTCGATTACGCGAGGCTTTTGTGGCGGCTCGACTGTCCGAACCCCGATCGCGCCGGACCGCCCTGGGCACGACGGTCCCGGCTTGCGAGCGGGCTCGTCAATTACTTCAAGATTTTCGCACGGGTTCTAGGGCCGCTCCATGCCAAGGCTTTGATGCTCGCGAGCCGCGTCCCTTGGGCCGAGATCCGGCGCCTGCGTTAAGCGCCTGACTTAAAGGCCTCGCCCTCATCCTGAGGAGCCCACGAAGTGGGCGTCTCGAAGGATGGCCGCGCGCGCCGACTTTTAAGGCGCCCTCGCCCTTCGAGACGGCCTTTCAGGCCTCCTCAGGGTGAGGGCTTAGGTTCTGTGCTAAGCACGCCGAGAATCAACCCGCCGGCTTGAACTCGGCGATCCCCCCATGCGCCGCCGACCAGCTTGCGGGGTCGGACAGGAATTTCTCGACTTCATCGAGGGTCGAGCGTTCGAAGGAATGGCTTTCGCGCGCCGCAGCGAGCACGTCCCGCCATGTCGTCAGATAATGCAAGGTGACGCCAAGCTCGGCCATGAGCGCCTGCGTCTGCGGAAATATGCCGTAGAAGAAAAACACGAAAGCATGGTCGCAGCGCTGCCCCGCCTCGCGCAAGGCGTTGCAGAAATTGACCTTGCTGCGCCCATCCGTGGCGAGGTCCTCGACGAGAAGGGCGCGCCCGCCATCATGGAGATCGCCCTCGATCTGAGCGTTGCGGCCAAACCCTTTCGGCTTCTTGCGAATATATTGCATCGGCAGCATCAGCCGGTCCGAAAGCCAGGCCGCGAAAGGAATGCCCGCCGTCTCGCCGCCTGCGATCACGTCGAGGCTCTCATAGCCGATCTCGCGCTCGATCACCGTGACGGCGAAATCAATGAGACGATTGCGCAGGCGCGGATAGGAAATGATCTTGCGCATATCGGTATAGACCGGGCTCGCCCAGCCCGAGGTGAAGATGAAAGGCGCCTCGGAATTGAAGAGGATGGCCTTCACCTCGATCAGCGCCTTGGCTGTCTCGCGAGCGATGATTTGCTTTTCGGGCCAGGGCAAGGACATTTGGTTCACCGGCAAGGTTTTTTCTTTCTTTGACGCGCGGTCTCTCCTCGCCCGCCAGCCCGGCTAGGTCAAGCGGGGTTCGTTCCGCTTCGTCGCCCGGCGGCAGTTGCCAAATTTTTCAGAGCCTGCTCGTTCCAATCGGACCCACACATGCTTCGACTAAGTGTTTGATCCCTGGTTTTGATACGGCGCCTTGCGCTGGCGCGCGGCGACGTTAAAACTGCGACGCTCATGAAACCGGAGCGGGAATGACAAAAGCAATCGTGGGCGTTATCGGCGGATCAGGCGTCTATGAGCTGCCGGGCCTTGAAGACATTCGGGAGGAGCGCGTCGCGACCCCTTGGGGCGAGCCGTCCGACGCGCTGCGTTTCGGCCGCGTCGGCGCGACGGAGGCGGTTTTTCTGCCCCGCCACGGGCGCGGCCATGTCCTGTCGCCCTCCGGCATCAATTACCGCGCCAATATCGACGCGCTGAAACGCGCGGGCGTCACCGACATCGTATCGGTCTCCGCCTGCGGCTCCTTCAAGGAGGAGCTCTATCCGGGCCTGTTCGTCCTGATCGACCAATTCGTCGACCGGACCTTTTCGCGGCAAAGCTCGTTTTTCGGCAATGGCTGCGTCGCCCATGTGTCCATGGCCCATCCAATCGCGCCGGCGCTGCAGGCGAGGATCGCCCTGGCCGCGGAGGCGGAAGACATTCCTTGCCTCACCGGCGGAACTTACGTGTGCATGGAAGGTCCGCAATTCTCCTCGCTGGCGGAATCCAGAACCTATAAGGCGGCCGGCTATGACGTCATCGGCATGACCGCCATGCCCGAAGCCAAGCTCGCGCGCGAGGCGGAAATCTCCTATGCGACGATCGCCATGGTCACGGATTATGACTGCTGGCATCCTGACCATGACGACGTCGACGTCGCCTCGGTCATCAAGATCGTGCAGGCCAACGCCGGCAACGCCGCGCGGCTTCTGGCTCGCCTGCTGCGCGACTTTCCGGCCGAGCACGAGCTATGCCCGGTCGGCTCGGATTGCGCCCTGGACAATGCGCTCTTGACGGCGCAGGCAGCGCGGGACCCCGATCTCATGAAAAAACTGGAGGCGATCATGCAAAGGGTCGGCAATTCATGACTCTCGACCTCAAAAGCGCAATCCGCACCATTCCGGATTATCCGAAACCCGGAATTATGTTCCGGGACATCACGACGCTGCTCGGCAACGCCCGCGCCTTTCGCCGCGCCATCGACGAATTGGTGCAGCCCTGGGCTGGCACGAAGATCGATAAGGTCGCCGGCATGGAGGCGCGGGGGTTTATCTTGGGAGGGGCCGTGGCGCATCAGCTTTCGGCCGGCTTCGTGCCGATCCGCAAGAAGGGCAAGCTCCCGCATACAACGGTCTCGATCGCCTATTCGCTCGAATATGGGCTCGATGAGATGGAGATGCACGATGATGCGGTGGAGGCGGGCGAGAGAGTGATTCTCGTCGATGATCTGATCGCCACCGGCGGGACGGCGACGGGCGCCGTCGGACTTCTAAAAAAGATCGGCGCGGATGTCGTGGCGGCCTGTTTCGTCATCGACCTGCCCGAACTCGGCGGCGCCAAGAAGATCGAAGCTTTGGGCGTGCCGGTGCGGACCTTGATCTCCTTTGAGGGGCATTGACGCCCCAGCGCGTCGCCGCACCTATTTGGAGCAATCGACAAGATCCTTGTCCTCGATCGAAAAGACCTTTCCGGCCTCGATCGCAAGTCCTTTGACCTGGCAGACGCGGCCATCCGGAAATCCGATCTTCACGTCATAGGCGCCTGACGCGACGCCCGTGATCTTCAGGCGTTCGTCATGATCGACGCTTTTATCCTTGTCGTTCAAGCATTGGTTCTCGCCGAATTTGTCGGTTCCCGCGGGCGCGAGACGGAACTCTGTCACGGTCGCAGACGTAAGGTTCCAGAATCGCGTCGGCTTTTCCGCGCGAGCAGGGGCGGCGAACAAGATGAAGATTGCCGCGACAAGGGGGAGTCTGCGCATAGCGTGCCTTTCGGCGACAAGCCGCTCGGCTCGCCGCAAGATCTGGGGGAAGTTCCGCCGGTTTTAGCGTCGGGAGCAAGGATTCGCCAGACGCGAAAACCGGCAGTTGCGCAAATGCAGGCAAGCAACTAGAAGCGACCCTCACCTCACTGGGAGCTTTCATGCGTCCTTCCCATCGCTCCGCCGATGAATTGCGGCCCGTCACGATAGAACGAAATGTGGCGCGCTACGCCGAAGGCTCCTGCCTCATCAAGTTCGGCGGCACCCATGTGCTTTGCACCGCCTCGCTCGAAGACAAGCCGCCGGCATGGCTGCGCGGCCAGGGGCGCGGCTGGGTCACCGCCGAATACGCCATGCTGCCGCGGGCGACTCATACGCGCACGAAACGGGAATCGACGTCCGGCAAGCAATCCGGGCGAACGCAGGAGATTCAGCGCCTGATCGGCCGCAGCTTGCGCGCCGTCACCAATCTTCAGGCCCTTGGCGAACGTCAGATCACCCTCGATTGCGACGTCATCCAGGCCGATGGCGGCACAAGGACGGCCTCGATCACCGGCGCCTGGGTCGCCTTACACGATTGCCTAAAATGGATGCACGGGCGCTCGATCATCAAGGATCATCCCCTCCGCGACCATATCGCGGCCATTTCCTGCGGCATCTCGAATGGCGAAGCTGTCCTCGATCTCGACTATGCCGAGGATTCGGCGGCCGAGACCGACGCCAATTTCGTCATGACGGGCGGGGGCTCCCTGGTCGAGGTGCAGGCGACCGCCGAAGCCGCCGTGTTCACCGACGTTCAACTGCTCGCCATGATGACTTTGGCGAAGGTCGGGATCACAAAGCTCATAGAGCTGCAGAAAAACGCGGTCGCCTGACATGGCGCGCCGGCTCGAGGGAAAACTTGTCATAGCGACGCATAATCTCGGGAAGCTCGCCGAAATGCGCGAGCTTCTCCAGCATTTCGGCGTCGACGGCGTCTCCGCGCGCGAACTCAACCTGCCCGAGCCCGAAGAAACCGGCGAAACCTTCGTCGCCAATGCCGAACTCAAGGCGCGGGCGGCGGCGGCCGGCGCCAATCTGCCGGCGCTCGCCGATGATTCGGGCCTTTGCGTCGAGGCTCTCGAGGGCGCGCCGGGCATTTATTCGGCGCGCTGGGCGGGTCCCTCGCGCGATTTCGCCGTGGCTCGAAAGAAAGTCGAGCAGGCCTTGCTGAATGTGGGAGCGCGGCCGCCGTTCAAGGCCCATTTCGTCTGCATCCTCTCCCTCGCCTTCCCGGATGGCGAGACCCGAAGCTTCGAAGGCAAGGTTTTCGGCGAGCTCGTCTTTCCGCCGCGCGGTTCTCTCGTATTCGGCTATGATCCGATCTTCCTGCCCGAGGGTTTGACAAAGACTTTTGGTGAAATGTCCTTGGAGGAAAAACATTCGATTCCGTCCGATGGGTCGCCGGGCCTGTCGCATCGGGCAAGAGCATTCCAGGCTTTCGCTCGAGCCTGCGTCGATAATACCTGAGCCCTCCGCCTTGATTTCGGGTGCCGCGCACAATATTCTGTTGCAGCGCAATAAGGTGCGCCGGTGGCGTGAAGGAAAGCTGGGCATGGCTGCTGTCTGGAACACCAAATTTGGTTCGCGGCGGGTGCGAAATGATCCGCCAACCCTCAAGGAAGCGATCATCGCGGCGCAGGGACTGACCGACCAACTGCTCGAGCAGGTCGAGATCGCCGCCGCGCTGATGGACTTGCCTGTCGATGAGGTGCGCGCGGAACTGCTGAAGTCGGCGCCCTCGCGCAGGAGCGAGCATATCGTGACCTCGAATGGCCGCGAAAAGACCACCCGGACCGTCGTCGTGGAGCGCAAGGCCAGCCGCCGCGTCGCCGCAGGGACCCGGATCGCTCGGCCCTAAGGGCTTCGGCCGACGATGAGCCACAGGCGTTTCCAAGTGTTGGTCGGGGAGCCGCGATGTCCAATGCCTTGCAAGGCAAGACCTGCCTGATCACCGGCGCCACTTTCGGCATTGGCAGGGAGACCGCTTTGGGCCTCGCCCGCCAGGGCGCGCGCGTCGTGATCGTCGGACGCGACGCCGGCCGGACCGCCGAGACCGCGCGTTGGCTCCGGCAGGAGGCCGGCAACGACCAGATTGACTTTCTCCTCGCGGATCTTTCCTCGCAAGCCGAGGTGCGGCGCCTCGCGGATGAATTCAGACGGACGCAGGATCGGCTCGACATTCTCATCAATAATGCCGGGGCTATCTTCACCAAGCGCGAAACGACCGTCGACGGCTTCGAACGGACCTGGGCGCTCAATCATCTCGCCTATGTTCTCCTCACGCTCGAGCTCTTGGACAGCCTGAAGGCGAGCGCGCCGGCGAGGGTGATCAACGTCGCCTCGAAGGCGCATGTCGGAGTCGCGCTCGATTTCGATGATTTGCAGAGCGCGCGAAACTATTCCGGCTTCAAGACCTATGGCAGGTCGAAGCTCGCGAACATTTTGTTCACCTACGCACTGGCCCGGCGCCTTGAGAACGCAGGCGTCTCAGCGAATTGCCTGCATCCGGGCGTCGTCGCCACCGGCATCGCGCGCGATATGAATGGGCTTTTCAAGCTTGTGTTCGCCGCGGTCACGCCTTGGCTGACCACGCCGGAACAAGGCGCGGCGACCTCCATCTTCCTCGCCGCTTCGGCAGAGGCCGCGGGCGTCAATGGCAAATATTTCGACAAATGCAAGCCGGCGCGCTCCTCGGACGCGAGCTATGACGAAGCCGTGCAGGAGCGGCTTTGGGACGTCAGCCTGCAACAGACGGGCATGACCTGGCCGCCGTCGCCTGGCGTGTCCGCGGCGGGCGCAGGCCGATAGCCCCAGGCAAGAATGGAGCCCCCGCGCGGTCGGCGCTGGCGCGAAACTATCGCCCGCTGGGAATCGCAATCGCCGACGATGTCTTCATCGCCATGCCCGAATTGGGCGCGCGCAACCGCAACCCGAACTTGCACGCCGGAATATAGAACAGGATGATTTGCTTATGCTTAATTAGAACAAATCAAAAACATATTTCTTGAAGTCCAGCTTTATTTGCTTATTCTTTCGTATATTAGCAAATGGAGGCTATAATGTGCGACATGATCAAGGAACGAATTAGAATAAATAAAATATTGAACGAGGCGATCAGCTCGAATGTGGATCGAGACTTAACGAAGCTCGACGAGCTGACCCAGCTCTGCTTTGCCGCCTTGCAAGTCCATTATCACGGCCAATGCGTCGATGAATGCCTGGAGGCGACAGCGCGCGAATTCGCCGCCCGCCGCATTGCGCGGCGCAACTGGGTCGAGGCCTCGGCGCCGCCGGCCCTTTCGAACGTCGCATGAGCGCGGGCCGCGTTTTTCTCATTCGATCACTTTCTCATGGAGACAAGCATGGGCTCGCATAAAAGACCGGGCGCGCAGATCGCCGCCATTCACGCAGACGCCCCAGCGGAGAACCTGTTCTTCGCGCAATTTCGCTATTGGATGGCGGGCTATGCTTCGCGCGATATTTTCTGCTGGGACTTCGCCTGGGACGCATTGCTGCGCTTCGTCTCGGAGGATTCCGCCAAGGTGCTCTACAGTGAGTTTCATCTGCTCACGCGGACCTTGAACGAGCAGGCGAAGAGGACGATCGAATGGCGGCCGGACGTTTGCCGTTGTCTGCTTCGCGACGAATATCTGGCTCTCTGTCTTGTCGCGGCATCCCAGCGCAATGATCTCGAACGCGAATTTTCCGCCGCCGCCGACCTGCTTGGAACCGATCAGGTTCACGTCCTGATAATGACCAGCCGGTCGCTCGCTCAAGCCTTGAAAGTTCGAAGGTTTGTTCTTTCGTCGATCAAGCCCGCGCCCGAATTGGCGACCGCGCCGCATGGCGGCCATGCGCATACGCTGCAATAAGCTACAGGGCGCGCGCCGATTCTTCGTTGCGCCGGCGTGGCGCCCCCCCGGGGGCAGGCCCGGACTTAAATCATGGGGAATGACGCCAGGCGCAAAATCGAAAGCGCTTCGGCGCGAGCGAGACGCGCTCTTGACGGAGCGCGGAGCCTCTGCGGCCAAGCCGCCTGGCCGAAGGGGCGATCAGGCTTTGATCGCGACCGGCGATTGCATCTTGGGGCGCAGCCGGACAACGACGTCAACCCTGACGATTTCATAGCCGTCCGGAGGTTCTATATCGCCAGCCAATCTTATTTCATGCGCCGAGATATCGCACACCTCGCCTGTGTCCTCGAAGAAGAAATGGCTGTGGTCGCTGGTGTTCGTATCAAAGACCGTCTTGGCGCCTTCGATCGGGAGACTGCGAACCAGGCCCACTTGCGCAAAGAGATTGAGCACATTGTAGATGGTCGCCAGAGAAGCCGGAATGCGGGCCGCATGCGCCTCAACCGCGAGGGCGTCCGCGGTCAAATGCCTGTCCCCCTTGCTGAACAGAAGCTTTGCAAGACCCAGACGTTGCCGCGTCGCCCGAAGGCCATATTTTTCCAAGAGCGAGCGACTCGGGAGGTTCGCAGCTCTCGGAGCCTCGGGCCTGCAATCTTCCATGAACTTGAACATAACATCCCCGCCTTCGCTCTAGCGCCGCAAGAGAGTAAAACAATTTCCGTGCCGTCTACAAGAAAGAAAGCAACTTTTAGAATATTTCTAGGCTAGCGCGCCGTTTCAGCCCAAAAGTCGGACGGCTGCGCCGCTGCTGCTGCGCGCGAGCAGGCGAAGACTTTCTTACGCGGGTCTCTCTTCTGCGCATGAGCCGCCGCGGCGCAAAAACCTATTTCCGGCCTCTGAGATCCTGCAGGCCCTCGAGCAGCGCCTTGTGAAATGTCTCCGGGTCCTGGATCTGCGGCGCATGGCCGAGTTCGGGGAATTCGACGAGCCTGGCGTTGGGGATGGCTTTTTCGGCTAGCCTTGCAAGCTCCGGATAGCGGCCAAGCTGCGCCCGGACCTCGGGCGGCGCCAGATCCTTGCCAATCGCCGTCGTATCCCTATCGCCGATGAGAAGAAGAGTTGGGGGCTTCACCTGACCCAATTCATAGACGACGGGCTGGGTGTAGATCATGTCGTAAATGAGCGCCGAGCTCCAGGCGACTTGCGCGCGGCCGGGACCGCGATACATGCCGGCCAGCATCTGCACCCATGGCTCATAAGAGTCCCGCCATTGATTGGCGTAATAGGTGGCCCTTTCATAATTGCGAATACTCTCATCCGTGGTTTTCAATTCTCGCTCGCACCATTGATCGACGCTGAGCGAAGGCGCGCCCTTGGCCTTCCAATCTTCGAGGCCGATTGGATTGACGAGCGCCAGCTGCTCGACCTCTTGCGGATACATGAGAGCGTAGCGGATGGCGAGCATGCCGCCGGTCGAATGTCCAATGATGGTCGCGTCCTTGACCGCGAGCGACTCCAGCAGCGTATGGGTGTTCCGCGCCAGCTGTTGGAAACTATATTGGTAGCGTTCCGGCTTGCTCGATTTGCAAAAGCCGATCTGGTCCGGCGCGATCGCCCTGTAGCCTGCTTCGCTCAAGGCCTTGATGGTCGCCTCCCACGTCGCGGCGCAAAAATTCTTGCCGTGCAGAAGGACGACGGTCCGGCCGTTGGGCTTGGCGGGCGCGACCTCCATATAGGCCATATGCAGGCTTTGGCGTTGCGAGGCGAAGTCGAAAAGCTTGACCGGGAAAGGATAATCAAAACCCTCCAACTCCGGGCCATAGACTGCTCCCGCCTCCGGCGAAGCGGGCCAGACGGATAAGAGCGAAAGAGACAAGACGGCAAATAGGAGCCGCTTCGCGCGCCGCGCAGGAAAGCATTCGGCAGACGACCGCCGAGTGGGTGGGACATTCATATCTGATGTCAGTGAAATCATTGGCGCGCCCGAAGAGATTCGAACTCCTGACCCCTAGATTCGTAGTCTAGTGCTCTATCCAGCTGAGCTACGGGCGCCTGCAGTGAGGTCCTCGCGAATGTCGAGCGCCAAGGCTTCGACCGGACCACACGAAATGACCACTTGGGCATGTCTTTGAAAAAGCCAAGCGGCTCTTTCGGGACTGCGCCCACCAGGGTCGAGGCGACGTTTAGCGGCTCACGGCCATCCTGGCAATAGAGCTTTCTGGTAGGCGCGGCGGAAAAAGGCCTATTTGGAATGGCGATCGCCGTCAAAGCCCATCTGTCGCTTCGGGCTGCGGCAGCGTGACCCGAAACTGGGCGCCGCGAGTCTCGTCCTCGTCCGGGGAAATGAGAGCTATGGTCCCGCCATGGGCGCGGACCAGATCGGCGGCGATCACCAAGCCGAGGCCAGAGCCGCCGGCGCGACTCGAATTGAAAAACGCGGCGAACAGCTTCCCGCGCACGGCCGGCGGCACCCCGGGTCCATTGTCGACGACTTCGATCACAGCCGCCGACTCCTCCCAAAAGGCGCGGATGCGGACCTGCGCCGTCTGGTCCGGCCCAGCGCCGGCGGCTTGCAGCGCTTCGACTGCATTGCGAATCAGATTCATCAGCACACGAAAGATTTGCTCGGCGTCGGCGACAATTTCATAATCTTCGCCGATTTCATTCACGATCTTGTCCCGGCACCTGGCGTCGAGCGCGATCGTCTCCGCCGCCTCATTGACAAGCGGGCGCAAGGCGAAGCGGCGAGGTTTCGGCGGGTCGTCTATGGCGCGGCCATAGGTCAGCGTCGCCTGGCAAAAGCGGATCGCCCGATCGAGCGTCGCCACGAGCTTTGGCGCAAGGCGCTGGGCCAGCGGATCGCTCACATCAGCGAGCCGGTCGGACAGGAGCTGGGCCGAAGCCAGCATATTGCGCATGTCGTGATTGATCTTGGCTACGGCGAGCCCGAGAGCGGCAAGATGTTTCTTCTGGTTCAGCTCGCGCGCCAGGGCCTCCTGCATGATCGCGAGCGCCGCTTCCGCTTCGCCGAGCTCGTGATTGCCGCCGGATGGGACAATGATGTGGGCGGCGTTTTCCGGGTCCGCGCCAAATTCCGCGAGACTGGTGGTGAGCCGCCGGACCGGGCGCAAGATCATGCGGTGGAGCGCGACGGCCATAAGCCCGGTCACAACCGCCGAAGTGACGAGCGTATAAATCAAAAGCCGCATCGAATAGCCGCCCATCGCCCGCTTCAGCGGGCCCTCCTCCATGGTGATGGCGACAGCCTCGCCGCCCATGGGCGCGTCGCCGACAACCGTAAGGAAGCGCCCTTTCGGAGCAGCGAGCGTGCGGATCGCGCCGGCGAGCGACGACGCGAAATTCGGTTCGCGCAGATCATAGACTTCGTCGACGGCGGACGGCAGCTCGGCGGCGGCGAGGATCCGTTTGGTCCCGTGCATGCTGAGGACGATGATCCTCGCGCCGACGCTATCGAGCAATTGGCGCGACAAAGGCTCCGGCGCCATCGCATGCGGCGCGGCCTGAAGCACGAGCGCGGCCGTATACGCGGCGCTGAGCCGGTTGCGAAGCCAATTGTCGCGGTAAATGGCGACGGCCGGAAGATAGATCATCGTCGAGGCGAGCATGACGAAGGCCGCAACCAGAGCGAGCACCCGCGTCGTCAGGCCGACGCGGATCTGACCGCGACCGCTCTCTTGCGCGAGGCCAGCCTTCGGCGCTGCAAGGCCATCGCTTGGAGGCATCGCGAGATCGCTCATAGCCCTCTCTATCCGAGCCGGCGCAAAAGGCGCATGATAAGCCGCGAGACGGGATTGCCGCCCCACTCCCTAACTGTCATGGCCGCCCTGCGCGGCGCATCGGCCAGCGTCGGGTAGGGGACCATCATCGAGGCCAAATCAGTAGCGGTCATGCCTCTGGATATGGCGAGCGTGCACAGGTTGATCAACTCCCCTGCCGCCGGCCCGACGATTCCTGCCCCCAAAACTCTTCCGCCTGGGGAGGTTATCAGCTTGACGTGACCCGCCGACCTGTGTTCGATTTGGCCCCTATCCGTCTCGGAGAATGGCCAGCGCAGCACGTGGATATGGCGACGCCGCTCCCGCGCCTCGGTTTCAGAAAGGCCTGTGACGGCGATTTCGGGATCTGTCAAGATGACCTGGGCGATCGCTTGGCGGCGCCTTGGCCAGATGCGGAGGTCAAACCGCGGGCGGAGAAGACGGCGAAGCGCCACACCCGCGTGATATTCGGCGGCCCCGGCCGATCGCGCGCCTCGCACGACGGCCCCAATTGCATAGACGCGCCTGTTCCTCGTCCGCAGATCTGCATTGACCTCTATGCCGGTCACGTCGTAGCGCACGCCCGCCGCAGCGAGGCCTAAGCCCTCGACGAGAGGAGCTTCGCCGGCGGCAATCAGAATATGCGAGCCCTCGATCGTCTCCTTCTCGGTCTTCGCTTCGCTGGTCGCGCGGGCGATGACCACGCCAATGTTGTCTCCCAGCGGTTCAATTTTTAGAATCTTCGCGTACTCATGGATGACTACTCCATCGCGCGCGAGCTCTACTCGCACCGGAGCGACGAGCTCCTCGTCCTCCAGCGGGAGCAGCTTCGACGGCGCCAGCATGACGACCTCGCCGCCGAGCCGCCGCAACCCTTGCGCAAGCGCCGCCCCGCGGGTCGGCGCCGATCACAATGAGGGCGTCGCGGCGGCGGCTCCAGACGGCAGAGCGAGGCGTAGGTCAGCGGTCGGACCAGGTCGAGCCCGGGAATGGCCAAAGGCCTGGCCGACGCTCCGGTCGCTATGACAAAATGCCGCGCCTTGATTGTCGTCCCGCCGGCGTCGAGCGTATCGGCGCGCGTGAACCGGCCTGGCGCGCGGATCACCTTGACATTCATGGCTTCGAGCCGGGCCACCGAGTAATTCGGCGCGAGCTCGGCGGCGGCGGCGGCGATATGCGCGCGGATTTGCGCGAAATCGATTCGCGGCGCATCGACGTCAATGCCGAAACGCCTGCCGGCGCGCAAATGCGCGGCGAAGCGGCTCGCCGCAAGCAGGGCATAGCTTGGAATGGCCTGGGCCAGCCTGTCGCCTCCAATCTCGCCCTTCTCGACGAGCACGACGGAAAGATCGCTTGACGAGGCCTCGGCGGCAAGAGCCAGGCCGCTTGCTCCGCCTCCGACGATACATAGGTCCGGTTGCAAAATATCGGACATGCCGCTGCGCCCCCCTTTCGATATGCGCCAACTCGTTCATCGCTTCATATCAGGAGTCGCGACAAAATGACGGCCGGCTTAATTCGATCCCGCGCGAGACGCTCGCGCAACGCGGATCGATCGGCGGCCGCCGAGCCCATTCCAACTCGGCGTCAAATCTGACTCCCTGGCGAGTGACCGCCTTTCGCGGACCATTGGCGGAGGTAATTTACGACGAACTTATGACAATTGCCCGCCTGATTCTTATCATGTGGAAGGCCCCTTCGGTTGTCCGACATGGCGCTGTCACACGGACGGAACCCACGGTTGCTTCAAGTCTGCTTCGGGCCGTGCTAAGGCACCTCATTTCTCGGGCCAGCCCGTCCTTTGGGGGTTAAAGATGCAAATTACGATGGTCGGTTCAGGCTATGTGGGGCTCGTCTCGGGAGCATGTCTCGCCGATTTCGGGCATACTGTCAGCTGTATCGACACGGATGCACAGAAGATCGAGGCGCTGAAGGCCGGCAAGATGCCGATCTACGAGCCCGGCCTGCAAGATCTCGTCGCCAACAATGTCCGTCAACATCGGTTGTCCTTCTCGACCGATCTTGTCGCCGCGGTGCGCGGCGCGCAGGCGGTTTTCATCGCGGTCGGCACGCCCTCGCGGCGCGGCGACGGCCATGCGGATCTCACCTTCGTTTATCAGGCGGCGCGCGCGATCGCCGCCGGCCTCGACGGCTTCACGGTGGTCGTCACAAAATCCACGGTTCCCGTCGGGACCGGCGATGAGGTCGAGCGGATCATTCGCGAGACCAATCCGAACGCCGATTTCGCCGTCGTCTCAAATCCGGAATTCCTGCGCGAAGGCGCGGCGATCGACGATTTCAAGCGGCCGGATCGCATTGTCCTCGGCGTCGACGACAAACGCGCCGAAGCAGTGATGACGGAAATCTATCGGCCGCTTTATCTCAACCAGGCGCCCTTCGTCTTCACGAGCCGCCGCACCTCGGAATTGACGAAATACGCGGCCAACGCCTTTCTCGCCACCAAGATCACCTTCATCAATGAGATCGCCGATCTTTGCGAGCAGGTCGGCGCCAATGTGCAGGACGTCGCCCGCGGCATCGGCCTCGACAAACGCATCGGCTCGAAGTTCCTCCATGCGGGCCCCGGATATGGCGGGTCCTGCTTTCCAAAGGACACCCAGGCGCTGATCAAGACCGCGCAGGATTTCGGCGCGCCGATCCGGATCGTCGAGACGGTCTCGGCGGTCAATGACCAACGCAAGCGCGCCATGGCCCGCAAGGTCTTCGCCGCTTTGGGCGGATCGGTGCGCGGCAAGACCATCGCGGTGCTGGGGCTTACCTTCAAGCCCAATACCGACGACATGCGCGACTCTCCTGCGATTTCGATCATCACCGCGCTTCAGGACGGCGGCGCCCGGATCAACGCCTTCGATCCCGAGGGCATGGATCAGGCCCGGCAGGTGCTCGACGACCTCACTTATTTTTACGATCCTTATTCATGCTGTGAAAAAGCGGATGCGCTTGTCATCGTCACCGAATGGGACGCCTTTCGGGCGCTCGATCTCAACCGCATCAAATCGCTGCTGACTGCGCCGATCCTGGTCGATTTGCGGAATATCTATGAGCCGGACGATCTCGCGCGGCATGATTTTCTTTATGCCGGGGTCGGCCGCGGCTCATCGCCGGTCAAGAAGTAACGTCCAAGGGCTCGGGCCCGCCGCGCGGTCATTTGCCGCGCGGCTTGGCGCGGGTCGTGGCGATCGCGGCGGCGGGGTCGTCGGGCCACGAATGGCGCGGATAGCGGCCTTTCATCTCGGCTTTCACCGACGCCCAGGAGCCCCGCCAAAAGCCCGGCAGATCGCGGGTGATCTGGATCGGGCGCGCGGCAGGGGAGAGTAGCTCGAGCGTCAAAGGAACCCGGCCCTTCGCCAGCGCGGGATGACGCGCCAGGCCGAAAAGCTCCTGCACCCGCACCGAAAGCGTGGGGCCTCCGTCCGTCGCATAATCGAGCGCTATGCGCGATCCCGCCGGCGTCTCGAAATGGGTCGGCGCTTCTTCATCGAGGCGCCGGCGCATGTCCCATGGCAAGAGGCTTTTTAAGGCCTGATCGAGGTCATCCGGCGCGATCGCCGCAAGACTGGTCTTGTCTTCCAGATGCGGCGCGAGCCAGTCCGCAGCCTTTTGGGCGAGCGCCGCATCGGAAAGATCGGGCCAGGCGTCATCGGCCTCGAAGCGCCGCAAGAAAAGGACTCGATCGCGCCATTGGCTCAGCCCCTTGCTGAAAGGAAGCCGATCGATCCCGAGCGCGGCGATCCCTTCGGCGAGTGTGCGAGCGGCCTCCGGCCCCGGCGCGACGGGCAGGTTCTGTTCGCTTAAGATGAGCGCGCCGAGCCGGCGCTGGCGGCGCGCCCTGAGCGCAGCGCGCTCGGGGTCGAAATAGATCTCGTCCTCGGTCGTGATTTTGGCGCGGCGACGCCTTCAATCTCCGCCTCGCCGAGCGCCGCAGCGAGAAGAATCCGGGACGATCCGGCCCGGCCGGCGATTTCGCCAATGGCGAGAAAGGGTTCGCGCGCCAAGGGTTCATGCGGCTCCAGCATCGCGGCGCGGCCGTTCGCCATGAGGAATTCGCCGGGCTTGCCCCGCGCCTTGGCTATCCGATCGGGAAAGGCGCGCGCGAGAAGCCGCCCGCAGGACGCGTTTTCCTCCGGCGCGCGCGATGCTCGTTTCGAGCCGGCGCGCGAGGCGAAACTCCGCGCGAGGCGGCGCGCGTCCTCGGCGCGTGGGGAGCGATCGCGCCGGAAACGTTCGAGGCGCAGGGCGAGATCCGGCGAATCGCCGCCGAGCCCCCGTTCGACGAGCAGTGTAGCGACCTCGGCCGCGGCCGAGGCATCGCCTTCCCGCACAGCGGCGACGACCATCGCGGCGAGGCGCGGCGGCAGAGCGAGGCCCGGCAATGGCTTTGCCCTCCTCCGTCAGCGCGCCATTGGCGTCGATGGCGCCTATGTCGCGCAAAAGCACGCGCGCCTCATTGATGGCCGGCGGCGGCGGCGGATCCAGCCATTTCAAGCTCGACGGCTCTCGCACGCCCCATAGCGCGAGATCGAGCATGAGGCCGGAGAGATCAGCCGCCATGATCTCTGGCGTCGAAAAAGGCGCAAGCGAGCCGGTCGCCGCCTCCTCCCACAAACGATAGCAGACCCCGGCCTCGGTGCGCCCAGCCCGGCCTCGGCGCTGATCGGCGGCGGCGCGGGAGACCCGCACTGTCTCCAACCGGGTCAAGCCGCGATCGGGTTCGAACCTCGGTGCGCGCGTCAGGCCGGAATCGATGACGATCCGGACGCCCTCGATCGTCAGAGAGGTTTCAGCGATCGAAGTGGCGAGCACGATCTTGCGGCGCGTCGCCTTGACCGGCGCTATGGCCCGGTCCTGCGCCGCCCGCTCGATCGCGCCATAAAGCGGCGCGATCTCGATCATCGGATCGCGAACCCGCTCGGCCAGCATGGCGGCGGCGCGATTGATCTCGCCTTGGCCCGGAAGAAACGCCAGAACCGAACCGTTTTCCTCCGCAAGCGCCCGCAATGCAGCGGAAACGATCGCCGTTTCGATCCGCTCGCCAGGATCGCGGCCAAAATATTTCGTCTCGACCGGAAACGCGCGGCCCTCGCTGACGATCACCGGGGCCTCGTCGAGGAGGCGGGCGACCCGCGCTCCGTCGAGCGTCGCCGACATCACAAGAAGACGCAGATCCTCCCGCAGCGCGCTCGCGACGTCGAGCGCAAGGGCGAGGCCCAGATCCGCATCGAGCGAACGTTCATGGAATTCATCGAAAATCACCGCCGCGACGCCCGCAAGCGTGGGATCGTCGAGAATCATGCGGGTGAACACGCCTTCCGTGACGATCTCGATCCGGGTTTTCGACGAAACCAGGGATTGCGAGCGCACCCGCAAGCCGATCGTTTCGCCGGGGCGCTCGCCAAGCGTCGCGGCCATATGCTCGGCGGCGGCTCTGGCGGCGATGCGGCGCGGTTCGAGAAGGATGATCTTGCCTCCGGCGGCGAAGGCTTCGTTCATCAAGACGAGGGGGACGCGCGTGGTCTTGCCGGCCCCAGGCGGCGCGACGAGGACCGCCTTGGCCTGCGCGGCAAGCTGCGCCTTGATCTCATCGAGAACGGCGTCGATTGGAAGCGTAGGGGTAAAGCTCGGCATGGACCCTTGTGACGTCAGCGCATCCCCGCATGGGTTCAGCCTGATCCGCCTCGCGCGATGATTAGCACATTTGGGTCAAGCGACCCGCCGTCATTTGGATTAGCTATAAGCAGCGAAGTCCGATGCCTTCGCGACTTCCGGTACGGCCTCGCGCTTGGCTATGCCCTGAGTCTGAGCGCGTTGGCCTCTGTCCGGACCGGCCGTCCCTCCCCCTGGGGCGGCCGGTCTTTCCGTCTGGCCGCGCCCACGGCGCGAACGCCATTCGGCTCGGGACGTTTTCTTTTCACGAAAAGCGCGGACCCCGCCGCGCCTCGGCCAGAGCCCGCGACAGCGCGCGGGCGAAATTCGCCTTCTCCCCCGGCCCGAGAAACCCCGCGATCTCGACGCTCTTGCCGCGCGAGACAAGGGCGAGCCGTTGTGTTCCGAACTCCTCGTGCTCCACGCGTTCGAGCCGCACCCAGGCCGGATTGAAGCGCCATTCCGCCCGCTGCCCCCTGGCGCTCACTTTCGCGAGCAGAAGCTCGAAATGCGTCACATGAACGTCTTCATAAGCGCGGGCGGCGTTGAAATTCGCGCGAAAGGCGAAATAGAAAAGCACCACGTCGAGCCCCATGAACCCGGCGATCGGCCAGGCGCCGAGAAAAATAAAGGGCAGGCTGGAAAACAGGCTCGCGCCCGAAAACACCATCAAGATCAGATGGAAGTTGCGCCGCGTGAGCGATCGGTACGGCTTTATCCGCGCCGCGAACAACCGCTGATTTTCCGGCTCGACGATCCCGGTTTCCACGATAGACATGCGCCGAAGCTCTTCTCTCCGCTGTTCTTCAAATTTATAACGCGCCCATGACCAAAATAAACCCGCCAAAAGAGAAACCCGCGCCGAAGGCCTCCGCCCGCCGGCTCGCGCCGATCGAGGCCGGTTCCAAGCCCGCCGCCAAGCTCGGCGCTAAAGGTCAAGGCAAGGGCTTGGCAAAGCCAAGCCACGCGCGCGCGACGCCGCCCGACCCCGCGCGCGTAAAAGAGATTTTCCGCCGTTTCGAAGCCGCCAACCCGCATCCGAAAGGCGAGCTCCACTATAAGAACGCCTTCACCCTTCTCGTCGCCGTGGTGCTCTCGGCGCAGGCCACCGACGCCGGCGTCAATAAGGCGACGCCCGCGCTTTTCGCCTTAGCCGACAGCCCGCAAAAAATGCTGGCGCTCGGCGAGGAGAAGGTGCGCGAGATGATCAAGACGATCGGCCTCTACCGGACCAAGGCGAAGCATGTGATCATGCTGTCGGAGCGGCTGGTGAAGGAGTTCGGCGGCGAGGTTCCGCAAAGCCGCGAGGCGCTCGAAACGCTTCCAGGCGTCGGCCGCAAGACCGCCAATGTGGTCATGAACATCGCCTTTGGCGCGCCGACCATGGCGGTTGACACCCATATTTTCCGCATCTCCAACCGCATTCCCTTGGCGCCCGGCAAGACGCCGCTCGAAGTCGAGCGCGGGTTGGAGAAGATCATCCCCGACGCCTACAAGCTGCATGCGCATCATTGGCTGATCCTTCACGGCCGCTATATTTGCATGGCCCGCGCGCCGAAATGCCCCGTGTGCATCATATCGGATCTGTGCCAATGGCCGGATAAGCGGGCGTAGGGGTTCGATCTGACGCAGAGACGTTCCAGCTTCGAACTTATGCGACTTTGACAGTGGCGTGCTACACTACTTCACGCAGTCGAATCGGCTTGGGAGGCCCCACGACGGTGAACAGCCGTCATAACGGGCCTTCGACTCTGCAGTATTGAAAACGGGAAATACTCTACCTACCTATCGCCGTATCGTTTATTTGGAGGCTTTCATGCCGCTGACCGAGTTCTCCGTTGTTTACGCATCCTCTCAGGAGGACGGGACTATAATTCACTGTTTCGACGGGCGCGAATTGGTACTCATTCTCGTGACGTGCGTGGCGCTCGATGATTATTTTGGCTGGCCGTGGTCGTTGCCCGACGAAAAAAGGCCTACGCTCCCTGAGCGCCACTTGGTTGTGGATCGGAATCTAGCTGCGTTTGAACCGATCATTCAAGGCAAGTATCAGCGTGGCGAATATAGCATCCTCAACAGAAGCGGCTCATCGCTTAAGCTGATCGAAGTCACTGGCGCGGACATCCCACGGGGCCGCGTCCAGCTTACAGACAGCGTGATTCAAACAGCGCGAGCGGCGTACTTCGCGCGGGCATGATTTCAACGTAGGGCAAGCCAAATGACATATTACGATCTTCTGATCGTGGGCCAACATAAACACTTGTCAACGCCCGCGCGAGACCGAAGTGAAGCGCTTGCTATCTTCGGAAAGGAACTCGGTCTCAATCTCACTCTGGAGGATTCTGACGCGGTTGTTGCTGTGTATCTGCTCGATGAGCGGGAGGCTTGTCCTCATTACGTAAACCCAACCATTCGCGTTTTTGCGACGGCGATCTGATCGGACGGCAAGACTAATGCCGATGCTAAGAATTCTCGCCGGGGCGCGCTCCGCCGGGGCGCAAGAAATCTTCGAGCCATGCGAACGCGCGATCCGTCACAACAGCGAGCAGCGCCACAATCGTCGCGCCTTGGATCACATAGGCCGGATTTGACGCAGAGAGTCCTTCGATGATCGGCGATCCGAGCGACAAGGCGCCGACGCTCGATCCGATCGTCGCCGTCCCGATGTTGATGATCACCGCATTGCGGAGCCCGGCGAGGATGAAAGGCGAAGCGAGCGGCAGTTCGATTCGCCACAGCAGGCTTTGCGGATCAAAGCCTATTCCCGTCGCTGCATCCCGCGTGGCGTCGGGAACCGCGCGAAGCCCCGTAATGGCGCCTTCGAGGACGGGGAGAATGGCGTAGAGGATGAGCGCGGCGAGCGTCGGCGCGCCGCCATAACCCAGAAGCGGAATAGCAAGCGCAAGCACGGCGACGGGCGGAAAAGTCTGGCCGATGGCGGCGATCGCGCTGACGATCGGCGCGAACTCGCGTCCGCTCTCGCGGGTGACGAAAATTCCGAGTCCAATTCCAATTGATGCGGCGACAAGGCTCGAGATCGCGACAAGCCAGCAATGCGCAAGTGTGAGCTCAAGAAAGCTCGCGCGCGTATAGATCGGACGCGGATCGGCGGGGAAGAGCGCGCGAAACAGCGGCTCCGCCGAGGGCATCGCGAAGATGCAGAAGAACAATAGAAGCGCGAGCCACAGGGCCGGCCGGCGCGCGCATCGCAGCAAGAAGGCGCCGAGACGTGCAAGGTCAGCGCTCATGGCCGCCTGCGATAATATCGGCAATGTCGATCTCGCCGAGCCGCGCGCCGCTTTCATCCTCCACGCGCAGCCGTGCACAGCGGCGCGCCAGCATCAGGTTCAGCGCCTGCTTGAGACTGGCGCCCGCCGCTATGGTCTCGGCGGCGCCAACCCACCGGCGTTTCATGCGCGCGCGAACCGGCACGATATCGAGGAGGCGAAACTGCATCGCCTCGCGGCCGAAAAAGTCCCGGACGAAATCATTCACCGGATGCAACAAAATCTCCTCGCGCGCCCCGGACTGAACCAGCCGGCCCTTGTGCATCACCGCCATGTTGGTCGCAAGCAGCAGAGCTTCGTCCATGTCATGCGTGACAAAGACGATCGTCTTGCCGCTTCGCGCATGTAGGCGGCGCAACTCCTCTTGCAGGTTCGCGCGGCTCAACGGATCGAGCGCGGCGAAGGGCTCGTCCATCAAGATGATGTCGGGGTCGGCGGCGAGCGCTCGCGCGACGCCAATGCGCTGCTGCTGACCGCCCGACAATTGTCGCGGATAGCGCGGCAACAGGCTCGGCTCGATCTGCAACAAAGCGACAATCTCGTCGATGCGCGCGCTCACTTTCGAGTCGCTCCAGTCAAGAAGGCGCGGGACGGCTGCGATGTTTTCTCGGATCGTCCAATGCGGAAAGAGGCCGACCGACTGGATGACATAGCCGACGCCGCGCCGCAGAAGCACCGGATCCAAGCTGCGAATGTCCTGGCCGCGCAGCTCGATCTTTCCCTGGTCCGCTTCGATCATCGCGTTGATCATGCGCAGGACCGTTGATTTGCCGCTGCCGGACGGACCGACAAGGACGCATAAGGCGCCCGCTTCAATGCGCAGCGAGAAATCCTCGACCGCCGCCGCGCCGCCGAAATGCTTCGACACGGAATGCAGTTCGATCATATTCGCCTCCGCGCCGATGCGATCAGCATTTGAAAGATGAAATCGGCGGCGAGCGCCAGAAGGATGATCGGGATCGCGCCGACCAGAACGAGATCGAGCGCATATTGGCCGACGCCCTGAAACACGAACGCCCCGAGGCCGCCGGCGCCGATCAGAGCTGCGACCGCCGCAAGCCCGATAGCCTGGATGGCGACCACGCGCAGGCCGGAGAGAAGCGCCGGCAGAGCGAGCGGCAATTCGACCGCGAAGAATAGTTTCCGCGCATCGAATCCCATGCCTAAGGCGGCGTCCTTCACGTCTTCGGCGACTTCGGCCAGGCCCGTATAAGAGCTGCGAACCAAAGGCAGAAGCGAATAAAGCGTCAAGGCGATGATCGCGGGCGCCGGGCCGGTTCCGCCGACGCCAAGATCGCGCAAGAAAGGCAGATCGCGGCTTAGCGCCGACAATGGCGCTATCAAGACGCCAAAAAGCGCAATTGACGGAATGGTCTGCAATATGCCGAGACTTGCGAAGACAAGGCCGCGCGCTTTGGCCTTGCGCAAGACAAGCGCGGTCAGCGGGACGCCCATGCACAAGGCGCAAAAGATCGCCGCGCCGACGAGCGCGAGATGACGCCCTAATTCGCTGAAGAAAATCGCGCGGTGGCTCGAAAATTCCTTGGCGAGCGAAAGATCCGCAAAACTTCCCGCTTGCGCCATGAGGACGAAGCCCACGCAGAGCCCCGCGACGAGTCCAACGCGCTGGGCGAGAGCTAGCTTCACTCTTTGCATGGCGTCGAGCATCGCGAGAAGCGCGACCGCAACCAAGGTCCAGAACGCTGCGCCAAGAGAATAGCGCGCGGCCGGCAGGCTCGCGCTTGAAAGCAGCGTCGCGAAATGTCCCGCGCCGCTAAGGCTCGCCCACAGGACCAGAGCGGCGACCAACAACGTCGCGTAACAGCGCCATTTGACTTGCGCTACAAATGCCAAAACCGTGAGCGCGCCAAGGCCGGCCATAACGGCCGCCGCTTCGATCAAGGGCGCCTGCTGCAAAGGCAGCGCGACGCTTCCCGCAAGGCGGTTCGGCGCGCTATTGAGAAACCCGCCATAAAGCGCCGCCACCGCGCCAATGAGGCCAAGCGCAAGAAGCACGCGGTCATGGACAACTGGCGTCATGGTCCTCCCCGCTTTGGCGCTGCGCCGGCTAATCCAACAGCCCCTTTGCGCCTAAGTAGGCGCGCGCGACGGCGGCGGCGTCTTCCCCCTCGACCGCGACTTTCTCGTTCAGATCGCGCAAGGTCGCAAGATCGAGGCTCGCGAAAACCGGCGCAAGCGCCTGCCTGATGTTCGGATAAAGTTCGAGGGTCGCCGCCCGCACGACCGGCGCCGGCGCATAGACCGGCTCGGCATGGCGAGGATCTTCAAGCGCAAGGAGATCAAGCGCTTTCAGGGCGCCATCCGCGCCATAGGCCATCGCGGCGTTGACGCCGGACATTCCATCGGCGGCGGCTTTCATCGTGGCGGACGTTTCGCCCCCTGACAAAACCAAGAGCTGCCGCGCTTCGAGCTTGAAGTCGTAAGCCGTCTCGAAAGCGGGAAGGCCCGCGGCGCTCTCCACGAATTCGGCCGAGGCCGCCAATTTGATTCTGTTTCCGTCCCGCGCGAAACGAGCGAAATCCTCCAGCGTCGCAAGGCTCTTCTCCCGCGCCAGACGGTTCGGGACGGCGATCGCCCAGCTATTGTCGGCGGGCGCCGGCCTCAGCCAGATGAGGCGGTTGTGCTGGTAATCGAGCTCGGCCGCGCGGACGTAGGCGGCCTCCGCATTCTTCCAGACGGGATCATCGTCCTGATGGAAGAAAAAGGCCGCGTTGCCGGTATATTCCACACAAAGGTCGATCGCGCCGGCGAGCAATGCTTCACGGAGAATTGCGGTCGGGCCGATCTGCAGACGGTTTTGCGTCTCTATTCCGACGTGGCCGAGCGCAAGCAGCGCCATATGGCCAAGGAGCGCGCCTTCGAGATCGAGTTTCGAGCCGACGACGACAGGCGAGGCGGCGACGCCTTTTCGCGAAAGGCAAAGGCAGAAGCCTCCGGCCAAAAGGCTGCGCCGAGTGAGGGAAGGCGGCGGCCTCATCAGAGCACAATCGTGAGGCGCTCTGCGGCGCGGGTGATGCCTGTATAGAGCCAGCGATTGCGATGTTCGCGAAAGGCGCCGCTCTCGTCGAACAGCACAACCGAGTTCCATTGCGAGCCTTGCGCCTTATGCACGGTCAGCGCATAGCCGAAATCGAATTCATCGGAGTCGCGGCGCTGTTTCGGGCTCAAAGCTTCTTCGCCGCCTGAGAAAAATTCCGGCAAGACGCCAATGCGAAGCGGCTTGCGCGTCGGATCGTCCTCCGGCACGACGTTCAGCGCCAGCTTTTTCTTGCGCGTCGTCGCAGTGGTTTTCACAATCCAGATGCCGCCGTTCAAAAGTCCCTTCGTCTTGTCGTTCCTGAGGCAGACCAATTTGTCGCCCGCCTCCGGAAAGGCGCTTTCATAGCCATAGAGCTCGCGCATGCGTCGATTGTAGGATCTCCGCGTGCGGTTTAATCCGACGAGAACTTGATCGGCCAAGGTCACGGCGCCGGAATCGATGTCGCGGCGTTCGATCACCCGGCTTTCGCCGTAAGCGCCGAGCGAAAGCCGTCCGCCTTCGCGCACCAGCATGGACATTTTGATGATCGGATTATCCGCCGCCTGACGGTGAACCTCGGTCAGCATGATATCCGGCTCCGCTTCGGTGAAGAAGCCGCCGCCTTTCACCGGAGGCAATTGGGCGGGATCGCCGAGGACGAGCACGGGCTTGCCGAAGGACAGGAGATCGCGGCCGAGATCGGCGTCGACCATGGAGCATTCGTCAATAATGACGAGGCTCGCCTTGGCGACCGCGCTCTCTTCATTCAGGACAAACGAAGGCTCCTCCGTCTCTGTCTCGCGCGGCTTATAGATCAGGCTGTGGATCGTTCGGGCGTCCTTGCAGCCCTTGGAGCGCAGAACGAGCGCCGCCTTGCCGGTGAAGGCGGCGAAGGCCACCTCGCCTTCAATATCCTCGGCGAGCTGCTTGGCGAGCGTCGTCTTGCCCGTGCCGGCATAGCCGAAAAGCCGGAAGACCTGAGGCTCGCCTCGCTTCAGCCATGTGGCGACGGCGGCGAGAGCCGCATCCTGCTGCGGCGACCATGTCATGCCGGGCCTTTGCGAAAAAGAGAGACCGAAGGCATTGCGCCAAAAAGCTTCGAAAGGCGCAAGGCCGGAATTCCTGGAGCATGTTCCGAAAAAGCTGATCAACTTTTTCGATCGGAACATGCTCCAGCTTATTGATCTGGAGCGAGTTCTTATCGATTGGACGATTCCATCCAATCGGAACGCGCTCTAGCCTCAAACGTCGCCGTCGTGTCATCGCGGTCCTCTACCTTCGCCGGACTGCAGGGCGGCCCTAAATCCCCACGATGATTTGAATTGGCGGCGTCTTCATCCTTAAGCTAGGCTTAAGTCAGTCGCTCGCAAGCACATAAGGAGAAGCGAAATGAAGCGTTTCGGTATCGCAGTCGCGCTGTCCAGTCTAGCCTGCGTAGCCCTTGCGCAGGAAAAGCCGCTCGCGCCGCCTGAGGGGGCGAAGCCATTGTTCGAGCTCGCGGCGCGTGGCGTACAAGTGTATGTCTGCGAGGAAAAAGACAAAACCTACGCCTGGGTCTTTCAAGAACCGGCGGCGACGCTTTTCGACGCGGAAGGGCAAGAGGTCGGGACGCATTCCAAAGGCCCGAAGTGGACGCTTTCCGACGGCTCGTCGGTGACCGGCGAGCTGGTCTCCAAACAGGCCTCGCCGCAACAGGGCGCTGTCCCTTGGCTGCTGCTCGACGTCAAGTCGCATGAGGGCGCAGGGCGGCTCGCGGACGCGGCCTATATCCTGCGAGTAAATACGAGGGGCGGCGCGGAGCCGGACGACGGCTGCGAGGAGTCCCAAAAGGGCGAAACAGTGCGAATTCGCTACTCTGCGTCCTATAAATTTTTCGGGAAATAGCCCCGACGCGAAAGCGGTTGCTTTCTCGGAAAAATCGTCAAAGAGCGCGAGCGCAATTTTCCTGCGCTCCCCGCCGCGCCACACCTCCGCTCACATAAAAAGCGGCTCCCTATCGAGGCCGCCATAGAGGCCGGCGACGAATTCGCCGTAACCATTGAACAATTGCGTCGGGCGCCGCTCATGCGCGCCAAGCACCTCTTCAGTGGCTTGGCTCCAGCGCGGATGCGGGACATTCGGATTCACATTCGCCCAAAAACCGTATTCCGAAGGGCCCAGTTGCTCCCAAAACGTCTTCGGGCGCTCCGCGACGAATGAAATCCGCGTGATCGACTTGATCGACTTGAAGCCATATTTCCACGGCGTCGCGAGGCGCAGCGGCGCGCCCATGCTCTTGGGCAAAGGCTTGCCATAGGCGCCGGTCACGAGGAAGGCGAGATCGTTCGCAGCCTCCGCCATGGTCAGGCCCTCGACATAGGGCCAGGGATACCAGACCTGACGCTGCCCCGGCGCCATGATCCGATCCAGGAATGTCTCCAGCCGAACATATTTGGCGGAAGCTTGAGGCTCCGCGGCGTCGAGCAGGGTCCGTAGGGGAAAGCCGGTCCAGGGCACGGCCATCGCCCAGGCCTCGACGCAGCGGTGGCGATAGAGGCGCTCTTCGAGCGGCATGGACTTCAAAAGATCGTCGATGGCGATCTCGCGCGGGCTTGCGACGAGCCCGTCGATCTTGACCGTCCATGGCCGGATCTTGAGCGATTCGGCGGCCGCCGCTATCTCCTTGCTCGCGCCAAACTCATAAAAATTATTGTACCGCGTATTGACCGCCTCGGGCGTCACCGGGCGATCGAGCGTGAAAGCCTCATTGCGTTTCGCTGGATAGAGGGCGGGGGAAGAGTCGGGCTCGCCGGCGGCCAAGGCGGACCCCGCGCCAAACGCGCCCAAGGCGGCGATCGCGGCGGCGCCTTTCAGGACGGTCCTGCGCTCAAAAAAGAGACGTTCCGGCGTCGCGTGACGTTCGGAAATCTCCCAGCCCTTGCGGCGACGAATCAACATGGCGTTTGTCCTTGGCGGCGGTGTCTGATGCTAGATACGTTGGCCGCAGCGAGTTTGTTACGCCGCCATCATCGCCGGCCGATCACGATCGCGCGACCGCAAAAAGACGCAGCGGCGGATTGAGGGAGTATAGTGGACGCCGACCCGAGAAAATATGACCCATGAAACAAAGAGAGTGGAATGCGGCGCTCTTACCTTCTTCCGGCATCCCTCATGTGGCTGGTTGCTTGTTCCCTCGCCAGGTCAGCGGACGCCTCCACGGAATCATTCCACTTGACTGGGCTAGGCCCGTAGGGCGCGAAAAAGTTGATGCGCTTTTTCGATTCGGCGCATATTCAAACCGGCGGGCAGCGCAGAGTCTCGCATATGCACTGGACAAGTAGTTCGCCGTAGGCGAAGCAAGGGCCCCAATAAGTGCCGGAACTGCCTGAAGTTGAAACGGTCCGCCGCGGACTTGAGCCGGCGATGGTCGGGACGCGACTCATCGGCGTCGATCAAAGGCGGCCGGATCTGCGGTTTCCTTTTCCGGAGAATTTCGCAAGACGCCTTGCCGGCCGCCGGGTTGAAGCGCTCGGGCGAAGAGCGAAATATCTTCTCGCCGATCTCGACGACGCCCAGGTCCTCGTCATGCATCTCGGCATGTCGGGATCGTTTCGCATCGAGGCCTCGGCGCGCGGAGCGCTCCCTGGAGCCATCGGCCAGGCGGCCGCCAAAAACGCCGCGCATGACCATGTCGCCTTCGACCTCTCGACCGGCGCGCGGATCGTCTACAATGATCCGCGTCGGTTCGGCTACATGCTCTTGATTGCGCGGGCCGAACTCGCTTCCCATCCACTGTTCAAGACGATCGGGCTTGAGCCGCTCGGCAATGAACTCGACGGCGCGGCATTGGCCGCCCGCTTCGCCGGAAAGACAACATCGCTCAAGGCGGCCCTTCTCGATCAGAGCCTGATCGCCGGCCTTGGCAATATCTACGTCTGCGAGGCGCTTCATCGCGCCGGCCTATCGCCGCGCCGCGCCGCCGACAGCCTTGCGCGGAAGGATGGGACCCCAAGCGAACGCGCCCATGTTCTCGCTCGAGTGATTCGCGAGGTGCTGGAGGAAGCCGTCGCCGCGGGCGGCTCCTCTCTGCGCGACCATCGCCAGACCAATGGCGCGCTCGGCTATTTCCAGCATAGTTTTCGGGTTTACGACCGCGAAGGCTTCGCCTGCCAAAAGCCCGGCTGCGGTGGAACGGTCAAACGGATCGTTCAATCCGGCCGCGCGACCTTCTTTTGCGGATCATGCCAAAGATAGAAGGTCGCGTCAGCTATGCGCGACCTTGGGCGGTTTGGCCGGCTTAATCGGAGATGAGCCGAGCACCACAACGCGGGTGCCGGCCGGCGTCCGGTTATAGAGGTCGATCACGTCCTGATTGATCATGCGGATGCAGCCGGACGAGACGCTCTGCCCGATAGTCCATGGCTCGACCGTGCCATGAATGCGAAACAGCGTGTCCTGATTGCCCTGCCAAAGATACATGGCCCGGGCGCCGAGCGGATTTTTCGGCCCGCCGTGCATTCCTTCGCCACTTTGAAGCTCGCTCATCATTTTCTTGAGCTCGGGCTTGCGCTCGATCATTTCCTTTGGCGGATACCAATCCGGCCATTCCTGCTTGCTCTTGATCGTCGCTTCGCCGGACCAGACGAAGCCTTCCTTTCCGACGCCGACGCCATAACGAGTCGCCTGCCCGCCTTCCTCGACATGGTACAGATAGTGATGCGCCGGATCGACCACGATCGTGCCGGGGGGCTCATTGGTCGCGTAGGCGACCTTCTTGCGCAAGAAGGAGCGATTGATCTCGGACAACTTTATAGCCGGAACAGGAAAGGGCTCTCCCGCGACCGGCCCATAGACGGCGCCGTACTGCGGGTCTGCGCCGACATCGGCCGCAAAATCGGCCTCCGCCGTTTGCGGCGGCGGAAGCGGCGTTGCTTGACGGCCGCCAGAGGCGCCGTCTGCGCCGCCGGCGCGGCTGGAACGCCCGCCTGAATTGAAGGATTTTGCGTCGTGCCGACGCAGCCGGCGAGCCCCAACGCGGCTGAGGCCGACGCGCCCGCGATGACTGTGCGGCGGTTCATTCGAGGCATGGGACAACCACTTGTGCAGATGGCTAAAAAAATATTCTAACTGAGAAGCTTGCGCAGCGATATTGCACTTATGCCACGGTCGCCGCTTTCTTTTGCTTTTTCTGGGGCAAGATTGGGGCGCTTCAGATGCAAGCTCAGGATCCAATCATAAGCGCTGAGGTCAAGGCGATCTCGGCCAAGGAGCCGTTTCGGAGAAAAAACGCCGCCGCCTGCGCGTCGGCTCTTGTCAAAACCGTATTTCGATATATCTTAATGTTAGATATATCGAAATACGGTTTCGATATAGGCTTAACAACTACAAGGAAAAAATATGAGATTTCATCCCCATTTTCACGCTTTCGCGCATGGCGAAGGCCATCGCCACTCCGAGTCCAGGGGTCCTCACGATTTCTTTCGCCGCCACGGCCGGTTCGGCGGACACAAGCGCATGTTCGAGCAGGGCGACCTTCGCTTCGTCGTCCTGAAGCTGATTTCGGAAAAGCCCTCGCACGGCTATGAAATCATCAAGGCAATCGAGGATCGTCTCGGCGGCTCCTATGCGCCGAGCCCCGGCGTCATCTATCCGACCCTGACCCTGCTGGAGGAAATGGGCGCGATCCGGGTGCAGGAGACCGAGGGGCCGCGCAAGCTCTACGCGATCACGCCGGAGGGCGAGGAGACGTTGCGACAAAACCAGGCGACTGTCGACGCGATCTTTGAACGCATGGCGGAGGTCAACGCGCGGCACGGCGGCGGTCCGGCCCCCCAGATCATCCGCGCGATGGAAAACCTCAGGACCGCCATGCGGCTGCGGCTGTCTCGCGGACCTCTCAACGCCGCGCAACTCGCCGAGATCACGAATATTCTCGACGCGGCGGCCAAAGCCGTGGAGGCGAGCTGACAAGCTCGCCGACCGGCCGCGCCGCATTGGCGCGAGACCGGCGGGGATTTCCTTAGGCTGCGCCGGGGCCTTATGCGCTCTCTTTCGCCCGGAAGGCGCGCTTGCGCTCGTTCGGGTCGAGATAGGTCTTGCGCAGCCGGATCGACTTCGGCGTGACTTCGACGAGTTCGTCATCCTCGATATAGGCGAGCGCGCGCTCGAGCGTCATCTTGATCGGCGGCGTGAGCCGCACCGCCTCGTCCTTGCCGGCGGCGCGGATATTGGTGAGCTGCTTGCCCTTGAGGACGTTGATTTCCAGGTCATTTTCCCGCGTGTGCTCGCCGACGATCATGCCGCGATAGACCTTCCAGCCGGGCTCGATCATCATCGGGCCGCGATCTTCCAGCTTCCACATGGCGTAGGCGACCGATTCGCCATTGTCGTTCGAGATCAGGACGCCATTACGCCGTCCGGTGATCTCGCCCTTCCACGGCGCATATTCATGGAACAGCCGGTTCATGATCGCGGTGCCGCGCGTGTCGGTCAGGAGTTCGCCCTGATAGCCGATAAGCCCGCGCGTCGGCGCATGGAAGACGAGCCGCAGGCGATTGCCGCCCGATGGCCGCATCTCGATCATTTCGGCCTTGCGTTCGGCCATTTTCTGCACGACGACGCCGGAATGCTCCTCGTCGACGTCGATCACGACTTCCTCGATCGGCTCCAGCAGCTGCTTGCCGTCCTCGGCCTTTTGAAAGACGACTTTGGGCCGGGAGACGCCGAGTTCGAAACCTTCCCGTCGCATTGTCTCGATCAGGATCGCGAGCTGCAATTCGCCGCGGCCGGAGACGATATAAGAATCCGAGCCGGGCGAATCCTCGATCTTCAAGGCCACATTGCCTTGCGCCTCCTTGTAGAGACGGTCGCGGATGACGCGGCTTGTCACTTTGTCGCCTTCGGTTCCGGCCAGCGGCGAATCATTGACCAGGAAGGTCATGGAAAGAGTTGGCGGATCAATTGGCTGCGCCTGCAAAGGCTCGACGACTTCCGGCGCGCAGAGCGTATCGGCGACGTTGAATTTCTCCAGCCCGGCGATGGCGACAATATCGCCGGCTTCTGCCTCCTCGATCGGAGCGCGTTCGATTCCGCGAAAGGCCAGAATTTTAGAGACCCGGCCCTGCTCCACCACATTGCCCTTGCGGTCGAGAACTTTGACGCTCTGGTTTGGCTTCACCGAGCCGGCAAATACGCGGCCTGTGATCAGGCGACCGAGATAGGGATTGGCTTCGAGCAAAGTGCCGAGCATTCGAAAGCCACCGTCTTCGATGCGCGGCGCCGGAACATGTTTTAGGACCAGATCGAACAAGGGGGCCATGCCCTCCTGGGGGCCGTCCGGGCTCGCGGCCATCCAGCCCTGCTTCGCCGAGCCATAGAGGATCGGAAAATCGAGCTGCTCATCCGTCGCGTCCAGGGCCGCGAAAAGATCGAAAACCTCGTTCACGACCTCGGTCACGCGGGCGTCCGGCTTATCGACCTTGTTCACCGCGACAATCGGCCGAAGGCCGATTTTCAGCGCTTTTCCGACCACGAATTTCGTCTGCGGCATCGGCCCTTCCGACGCGTCGACGAGAACGATCGCGCCATCCACCATCGAAAGGATGCGCTCCACTTCACCGCCGAAATCGGCGTGGCCCGGCGTATCGACGATATTGATGCGCGTATCTTTCCAGGCGATCGAGGTCGCCTTGGCCATGATCGTGATGCCGCGCTCTTTTTCGAGATCGTTCGAATCCATGACCCGTTCTACGAGGCGCTGATTCTCGCGAAACGCGCCCGATTGCTGCAGCAGCCGGTCAACGAGAGTTGTTTTGCCGTGATCGACGTGAGCGATAATAGCAATATTGCGAAGATTCATTTTGGTTGCCATGTCTAATTCAAGTTGCTTTGGTCTCTGGACCAAAGACCGGACGTTCGATCGCGCCAAAGCGCCCCACGCGAACTCTTTCGTCCCGGAGTCCGCGAGCGATCCTAAAGATGAGCCGGCTAAGATATGGGGTGGCGCTTTCGCAGTTGCAGCATCCCATATACGAAACAGCTTGATTTGGAAACATATTATGAAACGCCTGCGCGAAGCCCTGATGAAGGTCCGCTTCCGCAGGCCGGGATCACGCCATCATGGACGGACTGACCTTATTCGGGCTGATCGCGGTTTGCGCGATGCTTGCAACCTACGCGCTCGAAGAGCGCAGCCCGTGGTTCATCCTCGGCTTCGCCTTGGCCTGTTGCCTCGGATCGATCTACGGCTTTTTGCAGGGGGCCTGGCCTTTTGGGCTTGTCGAGGCGATCTGGAGCCTGGTCGCGCTGCGGCGGTGGGTAGTCGTCCGGCGAAAAGGCGCCCGAATCAGCCCAAAGGAAGACGCTCCAATATAGGCGCGCCGACGCTCCCGCGCCGCTGGCCCTATTCTATTCGTTGACGAGGCGCGGCGCGAAGCGGGTTCGAACCGGAGTCTCGAAAAACCGCCGCCGCTCGGCGATGGCGTGGCGGACCTGGTTCAAGGCAAGCCCCGTCGCAGCCAGACGATTGCCGCTCAGAGCGTGACTCGCGTCGAGGGCCAGCGCCATCGCCAGAAGCTCGTCGGCTTCCCTTTCCAGTTCATCAAGCGCATCGAGACGTTCGACGCTTCGGCTGACCCTGATGATTTCGATCAAGCGCTGCAAGATTCGCTCAAAGTCCGCGCCTTGGCGGCGGTTGAACCTCGCGACGAGCGCCGCCGCGCCGGTGCCAAACAGGCTGAGGACCATGGCGCCGATATAGATGAAATCGCTGTATGTCTCGAAGAAGCTCTTTTCTTCGTCGTCGAGATAGGCGAGGGCGCCAGGGTGAACCGGCAAGGCCGCGCCCTTGTCCGTCGAAGGCGCCTCGATGCGGTTTGCGATCGGAACATGGGCCGCTATGCTCGGCCGCGCCTCCAGCATGAGTCGGGTCAATTCGCCGACCACTTCATTGCCCAGGCTGTGTCTCGCGACGAGCCGCGTGCTTGAGCCGAGCGTGTCGAAATCGGCCGCCGGCTTTGGCTGAGCCCCGCCAAAAGCGCCGCGCACCACCTCGATCGCTTCGAAATTCGGCGCGCGCTGCGCGATCGCCTTGGCCTCGGCGATGGGGATGAAAATGGGTTGACCATGCCCGGCCTCGGCGACAGCCGCGACCGCCGCAGTCACCGTCGGAGCCCCGGGCGCCTCAATCGCGAGCACCGCGTCGACCTCCTGATTCTCGATCGCCGCCTGTAGATCGTCGAGAGCCAGCGCCACCCTCCTGACTGAGCCTACGGGAACGTCATATTGGGCGAGGGCCGCATCAAGCAGGGTCTGACTGCCGGTCCTCCCGGCTTGGCCGCCTAGGAGGACGCCGACTTTCCGACCCCGCAGGTCTTCGACTGAGCGAAGCTCGGATTCCGCCGGCGCGACCAGGACCGCGGCGTTCCGGCGCATGATCAAGACAGTTTGGCCGCCGGCCGGCATGGCGACATCGCTACGCACGACCGCGAGATCGGCGCGCTGCTCCTCGAGGGCCCGCGAAGTTTCCGCCAGAGTCTCGACGACGACCGCCTTGAGGCGAATCGGCTCTTGCTCATGCGCAAATTCCTGCGCCGCCGCGGCGAGGATCGCCTGGTCGTCGCTGTCGCGCGTCACCGCCACCCGAAGGACGCTCGGCCGTTCATACATGTAGATCGCTGCGCCCACCCCGGCGATTACGGCGAGGGCGCCGCCAAGTGCGGCAAACCTGAGAGCGCGCATCCTAGTCTCCATGGAACATGATCCGTCGAAGCGGGACTCGTCCGCTGGTAAATGCGCCCCTGGTCAACCCCCCAGCCCGAAGCGGAATGTCAAGCTGAAGCCGTCCGTTCATTCGCCTTTCGCTCAAACTCATCGAAACTCGAAAACAAGGCAGGATCATGAAAATTCTCTTACCGCTCGTCCTGTCCCCCCCAGGCCAAAAAGAATTCAGACGCATCCGCCCCTAGGTCCTCTAAGCGAGGATCGCGCCAACGAACTAATGGTTCCAGCATTTCGCGTTAAAAGCAAAACCCAAGCAAGCGGAATTGGATTTTGCCCTTAAGTTTTTGATAAGGCGTAATCTTGTCGTGAAGCTGGTCTCTCCTCCGTCGGCCAAGCTCTTGTGCAAACGTGATCGAGAGGACTGCCGACAAAAATAGAGTCTTCCGGCGCTATTCAATTGAAGAAGAGCGCCTTCCTGCGCTTCGCACAGGCGGATCTGCATCAAATTCGCTTGAAATGCGCTGATCGTCAGTCCGTCGCCGTCACTCGGCGGCCTTCGCGTTCTCGCGCGCCGGTTCAAAAGCCGCGGCGGCAAAGGCCTCGCCGATCAGAATGACGCAAGGCCCGGACGGCTCATCGGCTGCAACTTTCGCCGGAAGATCGCCGATCGTTCCGACGATGGTCCGTTCGTCCGGGCACGTCGCCCGCTCGACGAGAACCGCCGGCGTGGCCGGATCAATTCCCTGCGCCAGCAAACGGCCGGACAGAACGCTAAGCGTTTTCAATCCCATATAGACGACGCTCGACGCCCCCTTGTCGCAGAGCGCGCGCCAATCGATGTCTTCCGGAAGCTTTCCGTCATGCGCATGCGCAGTAATGAATTGCACGCGCCGCGCCTTGTCTCGCTCGGTCAGGGAAACCTGCAACGCCGCCGCGGCCCCGAGCGCCGCCGTGACGCCCGGAACGACCTCGACAGGAACGCCGGCTTCGCGCAATGCGGCGATTTCCTCATTGGCCCGGCCGAAAATCATCGGATCGCCGCCCTTGAGGCGAATCACGCGCTTGCCGTTTCGCGCGAGCGAGATCAGCAGCGCGACGATATGCTCCTGCCGGCAGGATGGCTTATAGCCGCGCTTCCCGACCGGGATTTTTTCCGCCTCCCGCCGCGCCATCTCGACGACGCCGGGCGCCACGAGATCGTCATAGAGGACCACATCGGCGGACTGCAGAATCCGCAAGGCCTTCAACGTCAAGAGCTCGGGATCGCCGGGGCCGGCCCCGACAAGAGCGACCGACCCCACCTTCGTTTGTGGCGCGCCGGCTTCGGCTTCGGCCAGCAGCTTTGCAAGATCGCCCTCGCCCGGCCCCGTTCGCCGAGCGTCGAGCGCCTTGGCGCTGAAAAGCTCCCAAAACCGCCTTCGCGTTTTCGCCGGCAGGTCGAGCGCCTTGAGTCTTCGCCGCCAGACCTTGGCCGCCCCGGCCCAAAGCTTGACCTCAAGCGCCAGCATGCCTTCAAGGCGTCCCCGCAACGCCTGCGCCAGGACCGGCGCGCCTCCACCGGTTGATATGCCGACCACCAAGGGCGAGCGGTTGACGATCGCGCCGAATTGAAAGTCTGAAAACTCCGGCCTGTCGATAATATTGGCCGGAACGCCAGCGGCATGCGCCGCTGTCTTGAATTCCGCCGCCTCTCCGCGGTTCTGGACATCCGCGACGGCGAGCGCGGCGCCATGCAAATCATCCGGCTCGAAACGGCGTGAAATGAGGCGCACCGTGGGATCACGCCGCGCGAAGGCGCAAAGCCCCTCGCAAGGATTTGCGCTATAGACGTCAAGCATGGCCCCGGCGGCATGGAAAAGCTCGGCCTTCCAAAGGGCGGCGTTCGAGCCGCCAGCGAGAACGACACGCTTGCCCTTGAGAGCAAAGAAGACCGGCAGGCTGGCCAGCTCCTGCATAAGCGGCCTCGTTTCCTCACCGGGTGCGCCGAGCGGCGGCAATGCCCTACTCATGAAAGCGCTTTTTTCCTATCTCCGTCGCCATGTCGCCGCAGACTGCAAATGCGGCTCGCCAAGGCAATAAACAGTTGGAGATCGCATTGGCAAACCGTAACTTCAAATCCGTCGCAATTAACCAACGCCCCCGCCGCCATAGTGGTTCTGCTGTCAAGCAATCCCGGCGCCGGCTGGTCCGCCTCGCGAGGTTCGCTTGAATTTCATGGATCGCAGATGGAAATGCGCCGCTCAGCTCCTGATTGCTTGCCTCGTCTTCGCGGCAAGCCCGGCGTGGGCTCAAACGGATGTCTTCGTGCCGAGCTTCTGGGACCCGCATCATCGCGCGCCAAAACCGGAGATGGGGGATCTGCGCAGCATACGCTTCCTGACTGAAGATGATTATCCGCCCTTCCATTTCGCTTTGCCGGATGGGGCGCTCGCCGGTTTCGACGTCGATTTGGCCCGCGCCATTTGCGAGGAGCTGAAAATCGCCTGCACGATTCAAGCCCGCCGATTCGACACATTGATCGACGCGCTCGACGAAAATCAAGGCGACGCGATCATCGCGTCAATCCGCGTCGACGACCAGTCGCGCGCCAAGCTCGATTTCACCGCGCCCTATTACGCGACCCCCGCCCGATTCGTGACGCAGAAAACCACCCAATTGGCGGAAGCGACGCCCGAAAGCCTGCGCCGCAAGACCATCGGCGTCGAGGCGCATAGCGCGCATGAAGCCTATCTCGAGACATTTTTCCCCGATGCGATCCGCAAGCCTTACGATTCGCAAAAGGCGCTGCGCGACGCGCTCGTGAAGGGCGAGATCAACGCTCTGTTCGGCGATGGCGTTTCACTGAGCTTCTGGCTCCAAGGCGAGGACGCGCATGGGTGCTGCGCCTTTCGCGGCGGTCCGTTCCTTGACAGCCGGTTCTTTGGCGAGGGCGTCGGGATCGCCGTGAAAAAAGGCAATCCGCATTTGCGTCAAGCGCTGGACTACGCCCTCGCGGCCTTGGCGGCGAAGGGAACCTATGCCGATCTCTATCTCAAATATTTTCCGCTGGGATTCTTTTGAAAGCCCCGCGGGCGGCGCAGCCCCGTTCAAGCCTCAAAGATAGTTTTCAAGTTCGCGCGCGGCTTGCTTCGGCGGCTTCGACAGATTGAAGGCGTTCACGAACCGGCCGCGCTTGTCCATGAGATAGACGACGCCGGTGTGGTCCACCGTATAATCGCCGTTCGCGCTGGCCCCCTTCTTGACATAGACCTTGAAGGCCTTGGCGATGGCCTCGGTTTTCGCCGGGTCGCCCGTCAATCCGATGATGCGCGGATCGAAATTCTCAAGATAGGTCTTCAAAGTTTCCGGCGTATCGCGCGCCGGATCGACCGTTATGAAGAGGGCGGCGATCTTCTTGTCCGGTCCAAGCTCCTTGAAGACTTCGGAAATGTCCAAGAGCGCCGTCGGACAGAAGTCAGGGCAATGGGTATAGCCGAAAAACACCAGATAGGGCCGCCCTTCGAGCTCCCGGTTGGTGACGACGCGCCCGTCCTGGGCCGTCATGGCGAAAGGCCCGCCGATTGACGCAGAGCCCAATGGCCCGCGCTCGGCAAGCCCGCTATAGGCCAAGCTGGCTAAGCCAGCGAGGCCGAGCGAAAAACCAGCGACGATGTAAAAGAGATGGCGTGAAGCTTTGGTCATGCCGCAAAACTTATCAAAATGAGCCTGGAATTCCAATCGCGAAACCGAAAAGTGAACATGCGCTCGATGCGGCGCATTGGCGCTTCGAAGGCCGATGCCTTCGCCTTGCCTGCGCTAGGCTTATGTTATAGTATAACATCGACAAGGAGATGTTTATGAGCATCGCGCATGAGGGCCATTCCGCCAAGGGGGCGTCTGGCCCCGCCTTTTCCCTGCTCCGCCTCTCGGGCCTGGCGCGCTGCGGCGGCGCCTTGGCGTTGATCGCGGGTCTGTGGGCCGCCGTCTATTGGGCGCTGCATTGATGGATCTGCCGGTAGAATCGCATATGGGTTTTCAATGAGCGCCGCCATTCGCTTCAGCAATCTGACGCTTGGCTACGACCGCCATCCGGCCGTGCATCACCTTGACGGCGATGTCGAGACCGGCGCGCTGCTCGCCATCTGCGGCCCTAACGGCGCCGGCAAATCGACCTTGCTGAAAGGCATTGTCGGAGCGCTTTCCCCGCTCAGCGGAACCGTCTCGCTGCTGCGTGTAAAAACGCGCGAGATCGCCTATCTGCCGCAGGCGGCCGATATCGACAGAAGCTTCCCGATCAATGTCTTCGACGTCGTCGCCATGGGGCTTTGGAAGCGGCGCGGCCTATTCGGCGGCATTTCCGGCAGCGACGAGGATGAAATTCAGCGCGCCATCGCCGCTGTCGGGCTCGAAGGCTTCGAGCGTCGGACCATCGCGACGCTGTCGGGCGGACAATTGCAGCGCATGCTGTTCGCCAGGCTCCTCATCCAGGACGCCGCCATCATCCTGCTCGATGAACCCTTCACCGCGATCGACTCGAAAACGACCGAGGATCTTCTCGATCTCGTTGCGCGCTGGCGCGACGAAAAGCGCACCGTGCTCGCCGTCTTGCATGATCTCGATCTTGTGCGACAGCATTTCCCGCAAACCCTTTTGCTCGCCCGCGAAACGATCGCCAGGGGTCGAACTGAGGATGTCCTGACCCCGGAGAATCTGTTGAAGGCAAGGTCCATGATCGAGGCTTTCGATCGGCAGGCCCATGCTTGCGCGCGGGCCGCGTGAGAGCCCCGGCGGATGTCCATGTTGCATGAGACATTGATCTCGCCCTTTGTCGAGTTCGAGTTCATGCGGCGCGCGCTTGTCGGCTCGATCGCCTTGGCGCTCGCGGGATCGCCGCTCGGCGTATTCTTGATCCTCCGCCGCATGTCGCTCACCGGCGACGCCATGGCGCATGCGATCCTACCCGGCGCGGCGATCGGCTATCTCTTCGCCGGCCTGTCGCTCGGACCAATGACCATTGGCGGCCTGATCGCCGGCCTCATCGTCGCGGTGGGATCGGGCGTCGTCGCCCGCACGACGATACTGCGCGAGGACGCCTCGCTCGCGGCTTTCTATCTGATCTCCCTCGCGCTCGGCGTCACCGTCGTTTCCTTGCGCGGCTCAAACATCGATCTCCTGCACGTCCTCTTCGGCAGCGTGCTCGCCCTGGACGACGCAACGCTGATCCTTCTCGCTTCAATCGCGAGCGTGACGCTTGCCGGCGTCGCCTTGCTCTATCGCCCTCTGGTGATGGAGACGGTCGACCCCGGCTTTCTCGCCTCGGTCAGCCGCGCCGGCGGGCCGACGCAGATTATTTTCTTGGCGCTGGTTGTCTTGAACCTCGTCGGCGGATTTCACGCGCTCGGCACCTTGCTCGCGGTCGGCATCATGATGCTGCCGGCGGCCTCCGCGCGGCTGATCTCGCAAGACATCACTGCGATGCTCGCGATCTCGGCCGCGCAAGGAATGCTCGCGGGCTACGCCGGACTCATTATTTCGTTCCACGCCAGTCTGCCGTCCGGCCCTTTGATTATTCTCGTGGCCGGATTGTTTTATCTTTTGGCTCTGGTCTTTGGACCGGCGGGCGGCCTCATGCGTCGGCTGAAACCGCGACGGCATCTCGAAGCCTGATCGGGCCAGCGCTCAGGAGGCGCATTATGCGAAGCAGACGTTATGTTATAGCCTCGGTACTGCTGGGCTTGGCGGCGGCCTGTCTCAGCTCTGCGCAAGCCCAAGCCTCGGACAAGCTTCCCGTTGTCGCGACCTTCACCATTCTCGCCGATTTCGCGCGCAACGTCGGCGGCAATCGCGTCGAAGTCGTGACTCTGGTCGGTCCCAACGGCGACGCCCATGTCTATCAGCCAACGCCATCGGACGCGAAGAAGCTCGGCGCGGCGCGACTTATTTTGGAGAACGGCCTCGGCCTCGAAGGCTGGATCGATCGTCTCATCAAGGCGTCCGGCGCCAAAGCCCCGGTCATTGTCACGACAAAAGGGATAGAGCCGCGCGAGCTAAAGGAGGAAGGCCATATCGGCGCCGACCCCCATGCCTGGCAGTCGATCGCCAACGCCAAGATCTATGTCGCCAATATTCGCGACGGTCTGATTGCCGCCGACCCGGAGGGCGCCGACATCTATCGCGCCAACGCCGCCGCCTATCTCGCCAAGCTCGACGCGCTTGAAGCCGAGGTCGCGGCGGCGATCGCCAGGATCCCGCCGGACCGCCGCGAGATCATCACGACCCATGACGCCTTCGGCTATTTCGGCGCCGCCTATGATTTTCGTTTCATCGCTCCAGAAGGCGTCTCGACCGAGACGGAGGCCAGCGCCCGCGACGTCGCGAAAATCATCCGCCAGATCAAAGCCCAGAAAATTCCCGCGGTATTTCTCGAAAATATCACCGATCCGCGACTGGCCCAGAGAATTGCCGAGGAAAGCGGAGCCAAGATCGGCGGCGCTCTCTTTTCAGACGCGCTTTCCCCTTCCGACGGCCCGGCTTCGACCTATATCGACATGATGCGCAATAATGTGAAGGAGCTCGCGGCCGCGCTCGGGACGTAGCCGCTCGGCCTTGACGCGCGAGAGCAAACAAGGGCAATTCGGCGCGGAAAACCTCGGGCTCGCATTCCCGAGCGGCAAGATTTCGGAGTTTCGCATGGCCGAAAAAATTCCCGTCACCGTGCTCACCGGCTATCTCGGCGCCGGCAAGACGACGCTTCTGAACCGCATCCTCTCCGAGGACCATGGCCAGAAGTTCGCCGTCATCGTCAATGAATTCGGCGAAATCGGCATCGACAATGATCTCGTCATCGGCGCCGACGAAGAAGTCTTCGAGATGAACAATGGCTGCATCTGCTGCACGGTGCGCGGCGATCTCATCCGCATCATCGAGGGCCTGCTGAAACGCAAAGGCAAGTTCGACGCGATCATCGTCGAGACGACGGGGCTCGCCGATCCGGCGCCTGTGGCGCAGACTTTCTTCGTCGACGCCGATGTGCAGGACGCGGCGAGGCTCGACGCGGTGGTCACGGTCGCCGACGCCAAATGGCTGGCCGAGCGTCTGAAGGACGCGCCGGAAGCCAAGAACCAGATCGCCTTCGCCGATGTGATCATCCTCAACAAGATCGATCTCGTCAGCGAGGCGGAGGCCCAGGAGGTCGAAGCGCGCATTCGCGCCATCAATCCTTACGCCAAATTGCACAAGACCGTGAATTGCGCCGTGCCGCTTGATGCGGTGCTCGGCCGTAGCGCCTTCGACCTCGAGCGCATCCTCGAGATCGAGCCGGCTTTCCTAGAAGTCGAGGAGCATCACGATCACGCCCATCACGATCACGGCCACGACCACGATCATCATGACCATGGGCATCATGAGCATGTGCATGAAACGCACGGGTTGAAACATTACCACGACGAGGAGATGCAATCGGTCGCCTTGTCGATCGACGGCGACGTCGATCCGGACAAATTCATGCCCTGGCTCAATGATTACATCCAGAAAGAAGGCGCCTCGATCCTGCGCTCCAAAGGCATTCTGGCCTTGAAAGGCGAACCCCAGCGCTTCGTCTTCCAGGGCGTCCATATGATCCTCAACGGCGATCTGCAGCGCGAATGGAAGCCTGGCGAAAAGCGCGTGAGCCGGCTTGTCTTCATCGGCCGAAACTTGAAGCAAGACGAGATCAGCCAGGGATTCTTGGCCTGCGCGGCGTAGCGCCGGTCTCGGCCGAGGCCGGACAACCGGCAATCAACAGCAAAAAACCTTCCCGACCGAGATCATGGCTGACCCCACAACCTCCCTCACCGCCAATGTCACGCCGCTCGACGCCGGCGCGCCGGTCACGGCGGCGGCTTTTATCGGCAATGTTCCAGCGCTGGCGCTCGGCGACGGCTCCATCTTCCTGGCGGCGACAGGGGCGGAAAAGCGCGTCATAGTTCATGCTGACGGAGCCGTGCTCGTCGCCGCGCCGCTGGCGCAAAGGCTTGTCACCGGCGGAGACGACGGCCGCATCGTATCGACTTCGCCGAATGGCGAGACGCAGGAGATCGCGCATGAGAAGGGCAAATGGATCGACGCCCTCGCCGCGCGGGAGGACGGCGCGATCGCCTGGTCCACGGGCAAGCAGGTTTACGCCCGCGACCCCAAGGGCGAGATAAAATCCTTCACGGCGCCTTCAACGGTGCGCGGCCTCGCCTTCATGCCGAAGGGCTACCGGATCGCAATGGCGCATTACAATGGGGCGACGCTCTGGTTCCCGAACGCGGCGGCGGCGCCTGAAGTCTTTGAATGGAAAGGCTCGCATCTCGATATTGTCGTTTCGCCGGACGGGCGTTTCCTCCTGACCTCGATGCAAGAGAACGCCTTGCACGCCTGGCGCGTCGCCGACAAGAAGGACATGCGGCTCAGCGGCTATCCGACGAAGACTCGATCCTTGTCCTGGTCCTTCGACGGCAATTGGCTTGCGACCTCAGGCGCCGACGCCGGCGTCATATGGCCTTTCAAGGACAAGGACGGACCGATGAACAAGGCCCCGCAGGAATGCGGGGTTAGGAAAGCCAAAGTGACCAGTGTCGCCTTTCATCCCAAAGCGCTCGTCTTGGCGCTGGGCTATGAGGACGGATGGGTGTTGCTCTGCCGTACTCAGGACGGCGCTGAAATTCTGGTGCGAGGCCCGGCCGAGGGGGAGCAAGCGGCGATTTCGGCGCTCGCCTGGGATAGCGCGGGCCGCCGCCTCCTGTTCGGCGCGGCGGACGGCAAGGCGGGCCTCCTCAACATGCCGGCTTGAAGAAGGCCATTCAGGACTCTTGCGCGCCGCGTTTCAAGGATAGGATCGGGCTCAACGGAGTCGGTTCCAGGTCCGCCTCCAAGGTCGATCCCGCGGCAAAGAGCAAGGCATGATCCAAAATCTTCTCTCGATCGCAGGTTCGGACCCGAGCGGCGGCGCTGGCATCCAGGCTGATCTCAAGACATTCGGCGCGCTCGGCTGCTATGGGATGGCGGTCGTCACCGCCCTGACCGCGCAGAACACCCGAGGCGTCCTCGACGTCTATGTTCCGCCGCCGGAGTTCGTCGCGACTCAGATCGACGCCATCTTCGCCGATATAGACGTCGCCGCGGTCAAGATCGGGATGCTCGCGACGGGCGCGATCGTGGAAGTGGTCGCCAAAAGGCTCGCCTATTATAACCCGCGCTTCATCGTGCTGGATCCGGTGCTTGCGGCGACAAGCGGCGACGCTCTCGCCGCAAGCGACGTGGCCGAGGCGATCGTTCGCCAGCTCTTTCCGCTCGCGACCCTCGTGACGCCGAATTTTTTCGAGGCGTCGCGCCTCTCGGGCCATGTGATCGCCGCCGATCAGGCCGGAATGCGCCGCGCCGCGGCGCTCCTGCACGCGCGCGGCGCGAAAGCCGTGCTCCTCAAGGGCGGCCATGTGCAAGGCCCAACCTGCGACGACCTTCTGTTCGACGGCGCGTCCTATCGCTTATATTCCGCGCCGCGCATCGGCGCGGAGGAGGCGCATGGCACGGGTTGCGCTTTGTCGTCCGCGATCGCAGCCTATCTCGCCAAAGGCCTCCCGCTCGCCGAGGCGATTGACGCCGCAAAGACCTATTTGAACGGCGCGCTCGCCGCAGCCGATCAGCTTACGGTCGGCCATGGGCCCGGCCCCGTCCATCATTTCCATGAACTCTGGCGGCGCTGACGATTGCCCCGCGCCGAAACGATTGACATCCGGCCCATGCCTTGCGACGAACCGGCCGCATGAATGCTCAGGATCCGGTCAGCCGGCGGCGGACCTTCGCCATCATCTCCCACCCCGACGCGGGCAAGACGACGCTCACTGAAAAGCTGCTGCTTTTCGGCGGCGCCATTCAGCTCGCCGGCGAGGTGCGCGCCAAGGCCAACCGTCGCCAGACCCGCTCCGACTGGATGGGGATCGAGCGCGAGCGCGGCATCTCGGTCGTCACCTCGGTCATGACCTTCGAATATGGCGGCTGCGTCTATAATCTGCTCGATACGCCAGGCCATGAGGACTTCTCGGAAGATACCTACCGGACCCTCACCGCGGTCGACAGCGCGATCATGGTGATCGACGCCGCCAAGGGCATCGAGGCGCGCACCCGCAAGCTTTTCGAAGTTTGCCGCCTGCGCGACATCCCGATCGTGACCTTCATCAACAAGCTCGATCGCGAGACGCGGGACCCTTTCGACATTCTCGACGAGATCGAAAAGACGCTCGCCCTCGACGTCGCGCCGATCACCTGGCCGCTCGGGCGCGGCCGCAGCTTTGTCGGCACCTATGATCTCGAGCGCAAGGTCGTGCGCCGGCTCGACCGCGACAGCGAGCCGACGGCGGTCTCCGGGCCGGATGATCCTTTCATCGCCGGGCTCCTGAATGAAGCCGACTTCAAGGAGGCGCGCGAGCAGATCGAGCTTGCGAGCGACGGCTGCAAGCGCTTCGAGAGCCAGTCCTTTCTGGAAGGGCATCTTACCCCGGTCTTTTTCGGCAGCGCCTTGCGCAATTTCGGCGTGCGCGACCTGATCGACGCCCTGAAGGATTTCGCGCCGCCGCCGCATGGCTTGGAGACGGCCTCGCGAATGGTCGACGCCCGCGAAGACAAGATGACCGGCTTCGTGTTCAAGATCCAGGCGAACATGGACCCGAACCACCGCGACCGGATCGCCTTCATGCGCGTCTGTTCCGGCAAGTTGAAGCGCGGCATGAAAGCGAAGCTCGTGCGCACTGGCAAGAATATCGCGCTCAACGCGCCGCAATTCTTCTTCGCGCAGGATCGCCAATTGGCCGAAGAGGCCTATGCGGGCGACGTCGTCGGCATTCCAAACCATGGCGCGCTGCGCATCGGCGACACCTTGACGGAAGGCGAAAACCTCGTCTTTCGCGGCGTGCCAAGCTTTGCGCCGGAAATCCTGCGCCGCGTCAAGATCGGCGACGCGATGAAGGCGAAGAAGCTGCGCGAGGCGCTCGGCCAAATGGGCGAGGAAGGCGTCGTGCAGCTTTTCCTGCCGAACGACGGATCTGGCGCGATCGTCGGCGTCGTCGGCGCCTTGCAGCTCGACGTGCTCGCCGAGCGGCTCGCCGCCGAATATGGCCTCGACGCGAGCTTCGAGACGAGCCGGTTCGAAACCTGCCGCTGGATCACGTCAAAGACCGCGCCCGAGCTCGACAAATTCATCCGCGCGCATCCATCGTCCATGGCCGCCGATCTCGACGGCGCGCCGGTCTTCATGGCCTCCTCCGCCTGGGACCTGAAATACGAGCAGGACAAATGGCCGGAGATCGTCTTCTCAGACATCAAGGATTACCAGAAGGCGGCGTGAGGGGCATAGTCAAGGTAATTCCCTACTGATGGGCAAATAACCCCTGCTACTGTTGCGCAACTATTCCGACTCTCGCGCTGAATTAACCAGTTCGCACGACAAGATAGTTTGAAAACACAGTCTCGAAATCGACCTCAAGAGGCACAACCCTCGGCACTCCGAGCCCAAACCAAATTTCACGTTCGATGTCCCGATGTACCCTCGGCAACTCGGCTCGTGCAGTAACCGCGAACGGACCAATTGCTACATTTTCGTCCGGCAACCCTACTTCCCACGCTCCCGGACCGGGAAGCGCTCTCGCAGTGCCGATGTGACGAAATTGGGCATCAACTATCAATGGCACGTCCGGGCGACCAGCCGTTAAACGTAGTTGCTCAGCCATCAAGAGCAACTGCGCAACGGTCAGAGAAAACCAGCCTGGATAATGCTCGTTTTTGGAATCGCGGCTTAGGCTGAACCCGACGACGTCGACCAAACCGTCGTCACCGATCGTCCACAAGCTAAACATTCGACCGGTAACATCCTCGGCCTGGGCAGCGTGAGCTTTTGGTTGCCAGCCCCGAGGCAGGCGGCCATTGCCAAAAGCTGCGGCGCTTGTTTGACCGTTTTTCATTGGAATCTCGGGACGCGCCAACGGGGCGTTGATAAGCTTAGAGGCTATTCCACTCAAGCCAAGGGACTGCTCTGGAACAACGGTGCAGCGAAACATTAGATGTGGATCAGAGGCTGGAACAGGATGGCCATCGAACCGAATAAGCCGTCCTGCTTGCTTCTTATGTTCAAGCTCGACCATGAACCCCTGCCGTTCCCGACGAACTTGCAGTACACGCTCGCGCCGAGTTCGCGATTCCCAAAATAGATTATGCAGATCACGCATCGTCAGAGGCTCTTTGGCGCTCCCGCGACGTACATGCGCTATAGGCGGCCGCCCAACGCCATGAGGAGCCAACGTCGAACTCGCCACCCGCATGACAATCAATCCCTCGCCATTGCCATCCGGTTTAGGAAATGCGCGAATATCGAACCCCGAAATTGGAGGATCTAACCGAGACTTCAAGGCAGGGCCAAGACGTTCTACACATTCAATACATTCTCGAATCAACGGCGTCTTGAATGCTTTTGCCCGCCGGGGATTATCATTCGTCTCTTCGATGCCGACAATGACGACCCCGCCATACGCGTTCGCAAACGCCGCGACCTCCTCAGCCAGAGTATCACGTGCATGGTCTGCAATCTTGTCACGACCTGATTGCCAAGGATCTATATTTCCGTCTTTGGCTGGTAGAGCTTCCTTGAATTCAAGTGTCTGATCTTCTTCCAATTCCTTAGTGACGATTTCCTCTAGGTCGGACCATGTCACCTCAGACAATGGCTTTTCGAAAATTGCGGAAGACACTATCTCACTCCGCCCTTTTCTTCGGCGTGATCAGCTTGCGATTGATCAGCACTTCAGCGAGCTGGACCGCATTCAGCGCCGGGCCCTTGCGCAGATTATCCGCCGCCGTTCTAGACCCTAGAATTCTCGTAGATGCGGCAAATATAAGTCGCGTCCTCGCACGCCGCCTAATCTGAGACAGCCGGGGCTTCGCAAAGAATCTCCCGCACCTTCTTAAAGCAGATCGGACGAATCTAGACGAAGCAAAACCGTCTTCTGTTTGATCCCGATCAGGGGCGTTAAGGACTATCTTCGCCATTAGGCAAGGCCCCGATCACGCCGAACGACCGGGAACTTGCCCCCGGCTTTCCGATAACAAACCCTTCGGCTGCCAATCCGCGTCTAAGAAGCTCCCGCACCGTCGCCGCGCGACTGGGCATTCGATGAGCAAAGCGAAAGTCCTCCACGGCCTGGAGCTCATCCATGTCCAGCATGATCTGAAGCCTTTCGCCTCTGTTGAGCCGGTTTCCCTTGATGGTTGTCTCCGACATGGCCGTCCCTCGCGATCCGATCACGACAGCCTTAACTTACTCATTTATCTCATTGCCTGTCAATAACCTATTAGCAGCCAATGGCACATTAGGCGCCGTTCGCGGCGCCTCCAATTATGGCAAATGAGACTCTTACTAAGTGTAAGCGAAGCACGACTTAGGCATTTCTAACTAAATCAGAAAGTTCTCGACAGCTTTCGATTGTCAACCATGTACTCAGAGCCAGGCGCGGATGACGCCTCAAAGAAATCGTGGCTTTCTTGCCAGGGGCAAGAGCTTAGCCACGACGCTTTGGACTAGAGCATGGCTGGTCGAGACTGCAGCGGCTTACCGTTTGAGCGGACCAGAAATTGGTTCGCTTCAAATGACTTGGCTTCATTGGTACTTGTCGCTGCGCTTTCGCTGTTTGCGGCTGCCTTACGCATAGCTATTGCTCCCTGGATCGATTCAGCGGGATTCGTCGGCTTTTTGCCGATTGTCATCATCATCGCCTATCTGGCGGGCCCAAAATGGGGATATTGCGGGCTTGCCTTCAATGCAGCCTTGGTCTGGTATCTCATTATTTCACCTGCTTTCAGCCTTGCAAATGCGGCGAAAAACGAAATGTCTGACTTGGCGCTTTTTGTCGCCGCTGGGATTGCAACCATAGAATTCATGCGGCTGCTTGATCGAGCAATTGACAATTTACAGATAGAGAGACAACGGGCGACGGCGCTTGCGGAACAACGTCAAGTATTGATCAACGAGTTAGCGCACCGGACGAGCAACAATTTTCAACTGGTCTCCGGCATGCTCATCCTGGCTCGGCGGAAAATGACAGATCGCGCTGCTCAAAGAGCCTTGACGGAAGCGTCAGATCGCATCACGGCCATGGGCGTCGTCCAGCGGCGCCTCTTGCATGATCCTGAATCCCGCATTGACCTCGACGCCTTCTTGCACATTTTTTGCGCCGATCTGGAAAAGGCCCTGGGCATCCCCATCGCATGTCATGGCGAACGCCTTCAAGCTTTAGACAGTCAAACCATCTCCTCAATAGCGCTCGTCGTTCAGGAATTCGTTTCAAACGCGGTCGAACATGGCGCTCGGCCCGATGCGCCGATGACGTTGACGGTGCGCATGGAGAGTCGTGGGTTCGACCGTGGGGCCGTCATCGTCGAAGATGACGGCAAGGGACTCCCGCCCGATTTCTGTCCGGGGCGAAGTCTCGGCCTCGCTTTGGTCCACTCCTTCGTTCAGAGCATCGGGGGAGCCTTCGATATTCGCAATCGGCCGCACGAGAGCGGCGTGATCGCAACGGTGGAATTCCCGCTGACCGCCACTGGGCGGCGCCGCGCGCCCTGAGCCGATCGCGAGAGCATCCTCATGGGATCGTGAGGCGCCGTAGCGCCGCGCAGCGCGTCATCGCAGTCGGGTCGGAGCTTGACTTGGCATGGCGCCTCTGGCGTCGGGGCAATCCTTGGGAGGCTCCTCCCATCCGAAAACGCTCCGGCCGCCAAAAGAATGGGAGAGCTTTCGCTCTTGTGCGATCAGGTCGTCGACAGAAGCGCCCGAGGCATGGCGCTCGACGAGTCGGGCCCGGTCGTCTAGCCGCTTGAGCGCGGCCAGCTCCTCCTCACGTCCGAGCTTCGCGTTTTGGACCGCCGACTTCAGAACCTGAATGGTCTGATCATAGACCCGAAGCGGCACAGGAAAGGGATGCCGGTCCTTGCCGCCATGCGCAAAGGAGAAGCGCGCCGGGTCGGTGAAGCGATAGGGCGCGCTATGCACGACCTCGGCGACCATCGCAAGCGCGCGCACGGTCCGCGCGCCCACGCCGGGAACGAGAAGCAGTTCGGCGAAGTCAGCGGGGCCTCGATCCGCCGCTGCGGCGAGGTTGGCGTGGAGACGGGGCGACAGCGCGTCGCTTGGGCGGACGTCGTGATGGGCCGGCATGACCAAATGCGGCAGAAAGAGCTGCTCCGGCGCGGTCGGCGCGGCGAGCTTTCCGGCTCGGCGCTCAAGCGCCGACAATTCGCGCGCGATCCCGTCCGGACCCAATGATTGCAAAAGGTCAAGCTGACGGCCGCGGGACGCTTCGGCGCGGCGATCGGTGAGGTTGACGATCTCGCCCTGACCAACGCCGTCAATGGCGGCGTGCGGCTCTTCGACAAAGCTTTTTAGGCCTTCCGACAGCCAGTGATATCGGCGCGCTTGCTTTCGGTCTTCATTCATTCCCTGTTGGATGACGACCCATTGGCCGTCGTTGGTTACGACAAAGCCGTGAAGATAAAGATCGAAGCCGTCCTGCACGGCCGCGCTGTCCACCTTGGCGACAAGCCGGCTGACATTTGCGAGGGCCGACCCGTCAAATCCCACTCTCTCGCCGATTGCGACGAGCTCCTGCGGCGTTTGCCGCGAATGCTTCCCGCGGCCGCCGCAGACATGGATCCCGAGCTCGTCCGAGAGCGGCGCCAAGCCTCGCTTCAGCGCCCCGACCACGCTCGTGGTGACGCCCGAGGAGTGCCAGTCCATGCCCATCACGGCCCCAAAGGACTGAAACCAGAAGGGATGGGCGAGGCGCCGCAAAAGCTCGTCACGTCCATAATGATGGACAATGGCTTCGCTCATGGCCGCGCCGAGGCGAGTCATTCGATCCGCGAGCCACTTCGGCACCCGCCCGCCGTGTAGCGGAAGATCAGCGCTTCCAGCTCTCCGCGCCATTGCCCATCCTTCGAATCGCTTGCGGCGCCCGAGCGATCGCCTTGCCGCAAGTTAAATCGCCGAAGGAGTGGCATGGCTCCGCACATGTGACAAGGACGGTCTTGACGCTCGCCGCGGAGACGCGGGAATGGTCCAGCGTGCCGCTGACAGCCCAGCGCCAGGAAAAATCCGGATCTCCTCGGCTCCGACTACGCTCGCCGGCGCAGAGGAAGCGCCGGAGCGCTCTTCAGCGAATCACGCCCGGACTTGTCAATCGTCTTCTCCGGGAGGCTTCTTGGCCATATGCAAGCGCAGAACGCCCGATGCGTTTACCTCGAACACGCGGCGCGCCCGCCGGCGGACAGCGAGCGGCGGGCCCTTTTTCGGCCGGGCGGCGACCGCGACGACGGGATGTTCGCCTGTATCCAGCGCGTAGTTTAGGGTGACGGCGATCGAATGATCGTCACGCGACAGCACAATCTGCTTTTCCGCAATTTGCTCGACTGTCCAGCCAAGCACGTCGTCGCCGACGCCGACGCTCATGAGTTTGCTGGATCCCTCAATGCGGAGAAAGGCGCTCGCGTGGCTCCCATCGTCATAGACGATGGTCCCATATAGCGCCAGATTCGGCGGAGGTGGAGCCGCGGGCGACGCCGCGCTGGGCTCAGCTTCGCCTGTTTTCGCCTGATCGAGCGATCCGGTTTGGGAGCGAGTTGGAGAATCAGCTCTCGCGGCTTGCGCATCGACCGGTTCGGCGCAAAGGGTCTGGGCCACGACAAAAGCTGCAACCGCCAGGGTAAAGGCCCGATCCATGCCTATCATGCCCAAAACCGCCGCCAAGACGCGGCACCAAAATCTCACTTGACTGGCTCGACCCACACGTCGCTTCGCTTGATGATTTCGATGAGCTGACGCGGGTCGAATTTGCCAAAATTTGCCGGGATCTCGAACAGGCTCGCAGGCTGTGGGCCCTCCTGAATATTCTTTAGATCGACTGTGACGCCGCCGTTGGTTTGGCTTCTGATCAAGAATTTGAGGCCGGGATCGATCCATTCGATGCTCTGCTCTTGCGACGGCGAAACGGCGGAATAGGCAATGGCCTTGCGTCCCTCAATGGTCTCTTGGTCGGCGCGATCGCAGCGCCATTCGCCGCCCGTTTCGGTTGCGCCCGCGTTGACCGCCATCGCCTGCCATTTCCGGCAAGGGTCCTCTGGGTCGACAGGAACGAGAATTTGGGTCAGCGGACTCGACTGCTTGGCGTCCATGAATATTTTTTTTGCGGGCCGCACAAAAAAAGCGGCGTTTACGGTTCCGTCCACGACAAAGAATCCGCCGGCGACAGCGGGGGTCTCGATGCGCGCCTTGTCGCCCGACACATATAGCCTACCCGGCGAACTCAGAGGCTCTCCATTTGCTTTGGTGCTGATGATGTCGGCCGAAAACTGGCTCGCCTTTGCTACAGGAGCAAAAAGGGAGAGCCATGCGAGCGCGCCGAGCGTCAAGAGAGCGGCGATCATCCTATCCTTGGCCAAAGCGCGGACCTTTGCATTGGTGTCCGAACAAATTGGCGGCGCGGGCCAAACCCTTGGGCATGATCCGCGCTGCCTTATTCTGATCAGTTCGCACGCCTGATGCCGCAGCTAGCGGCGCGCGAGCGTGTCAGCCCTTACTCGGTATAGGGCTGGTTGTTGGGCGCGTCCGAGAAGTCGAACGCATCGAACAAGTCATCGATGGCCGGAGGATTCGTCGGAACGTAGGGATTGCTCGCCTTGGCAACCGGATTTGGCAGATTGTCGCGGCTGCGAGTGGTGAGCGGATCGAGATCCCAGTTACGCTCGATGAACTTAACCAAAGAGGCATGGTCCGCATAGCTGTGGTTGACCTTGCCGCCCGCCGAATAGGGCGAGAGGATCAGAAGCGGAATGCGCGGTCCGTCGCCGAAAAAGTCCAGCGGCTGAACGTAGCCGGAGTCCCAATACCCGCCAGCCTCGTCAACAGTGACGAACACGGCTGTCGTGGCCTTGAGCTTCGGATTGGCTTCCAGAGCATCGAGGACGTTCTGGACATAGGCTTCGAAGAGATCGATCTTGGAGCTCTGCGGATGGCCGTCGAGGAGACCGTCCGGCTTGCCATACGAAACCGACGGGAGTGTATTATTCTTGATATCGGCGATCAGGTCCGAGGTATCTTTAATATGCGCGGTTCTAACCGCTGGATCGGCCATGATCGATGTCGCGTATTGGAACGGATTGCAGATCTGGCAATAAGCTGTGCCGAGGGCGTGCGCCGGATCAGCGAGCGCGGCCGCGCTGAGGTTGGGGCTTGTCGGATTTTTGGCTACAGCCGCGTTCGACAGGATGACGGCGTCATTATAGGCTCCGCCGAAAAAAGCCCACGAGATTTTCTTTTCGATCAACGCGTCGCCAATCGTCTTGACCGACGAAGGCGGAAGATTGCTTCCACCGGAGAGCGCGCCGTTCGGCAGATAGCCCGGATTCGTATTGTTGAGCATGTAGTAGTGACGGGCCTTACAATTCGGCTCCGCGTCGTAAGGAAGCGAGTTGATGTAGGTGACGATCGGCAGGACGCCAGGCTGGGACACGTCCGAGCAATTGCTGAAGTTATTGTCCGCAATATAGCGATTGACTGTCCCAGAGACCGGATTCGGGTTTGCGATCTGCGATGACGGAGGCACGGTCGCGTTGCCATTGCCGTCGGTCCAGTAGATCGCGTCGGCCGTGCCGATCACGACATGTTGAACCGCGGTTCCGCCCAGGACCGGTTGATGATAGTTATCGCTAATGGTGAACCGATCTGCGAGAGTCTTCAGCAGCGAGGCCTGTTCCAGCTCAGCGTTATAAAAGCCCATTTCATTGCCTTGGCTTTTATTTGACGCCGAATAGGTCGCCATCACGAAGGGGAAGAGATCGTTGAGGCAGCCCGAGGGATTGGCCTTGGTCGCATAGGAAAGATTGCAATCCTGCTGCTGGAAGGCCTGATAGAAGCGGTGAGTCATATCACCGGTGTAGTCATCGTCGCTGAGGTTCGGCCCAAGCAGCTGGAAGGGACCCGCCAAAGTCCCGGCGCCGGGCACGCGCGTGTCCAAGACGCCCGTCGCCAAACCCGTGGCGCCGGTCGTCAACAGAGCGAGGTCGTCCTTTTCAACATCAGTCTCAATGCTTGCTATGGCGACGGTGGTGAACGGCGCGCCGGTCGTCGATTGCGCCGACGGGGTCCCATTGGTGTTGGGCTGGGGCATCAGATTGGAAGAGCTATTGTACGGCGTCTTATTCTTCTTATCCGCGCCGATATAGAAGGATGTCTGAGCCGCAACAGAGTATTGCTGGGCCAAGCTGTAATTCGGTCCTGGCGCGCCCGACGCCGTGACGATGCCTTTGGAAAGTATGTTCGAGATCGTCTGGCCCTTGCCCTTTGGCTTGTAGACGCCGAACGTATGGTCAAAACCGCGATTTTCGCCGATCAGGATGATGACGTGCTTGATCGGGCTCTTGGTTTTCACGTTCGCGGCCGCATCCGCGCCAGCGGCGGCGGCGAAGCCGGTTGTGGCCGACGCGAACGTCGAAAAAGCGCATACAGCGGCGGTGAACCGCCACATTCTGCGCACATGAATGTTGGAATGCATACTATCCCCCAGCTTGTCTAGATTTGCCTTCCTTTAAGGCAGCTGGAACTTAAGCGGGTCAGGTGACAATTGTATCTCAAAGTTGATCTTTTCTCGCCTTAGTTTAGTTCGAAGAAACGCTGGGTAGATCAACCTCGGACCACCGACATCTTTTGATGGCTGAGAGCGTGAGCGTGAGCGTGAGCGTGTTTGAGGCTCGACGCTGAAGGAAGGTCGATTGAGGAGCGGCGGTTATCCACATCACAATTTCGCGACCACCCGCCGCGATGAACTTGAGGCGAACGTTGAGCGCGCCGCCCTCCCTTAGCAACACACGGCTTATAGCGATTGCAGGAGGGAGCGAATTCGAAGCGACGCGTTGTTGAATCTGTCGCCGGAGGAGATCGCGCGGTCGAATGCGGCAGCCCCCCCAGCCCGGCGAGCGCCTGTTGTTGCTTGACGTCTCGCCTGGAAGACCCCGAAAGCAATTGCACGCTGCAACACGGAAAGCGATTGTGATTGAAGGAGCGACGGCTGCGCGCTTAGCCGCTAGCCCTTTGAAATTTTATAACTGCGTTGGATGGGTTAATGCGACGCGCGCTTAGCAATTTGAAAGGTCTGCTGCAAGGCAGCGTAATGCGCGTCATGGACAGCCGGGTTGAACAGCGACCAGGGCTCGGCTTTCATCAGAATGCCCGGCACGGTCGACACCATCAGATAACGAAAATTTCTGTACTCAACCGCCGCGTCGTCAAACCGGCCGGCGGCCGACGCTAGATCTATTCGGCGCAAAGTTAGCACGAGCTCCTTAAGGGCAAGACGCGCAAAACCGCGCTCTTGCCGGCCGCCCGAGACGCTAGTGTCCTTGCGCTCTGGAAAAGCCTCGACCATCTCGCGCAGCTCAGCGCTCACCGTGTCCACGGCCAGCGCGATAATGTCTCGGTCATGCGCTGGTATCGCTACATCCAGCACGCTTACGAAATCGTTCACCTCTTTAATATTGGCGGCAGCTCCATCGCGTTCATAGGGCCGCTCGCCATCGCCGACTGCGTTGAGATACGCAACCAGATCCCGTTGATCCTGGGCTGAAAGGCCAACGTCAAAAGCCTGATCGAAATAGGCCACCACCTGATCGTAAGTATCGAAGCGTCCATCGTGAAAATAAGGCGCGTTGAAATCCGCGTTAAACAATGTTGGCGTCTTGAATAAGCCCCCAGAGCCTACGTCATGTTGCTGATGATCGACAAAGGCCCCGGATGGCATGTGGCATCCGGCGCAACTGAGCTCGCGATTGTGCGGAAAGGGCTTGAAGAAAAGCGCCTCGCCGCGGCGTTCGGCCTCGCTAGTCCTCTCCGCTACAAGCCGTCCTCCAGGACCAAGACTTGGATTGGGCAGAAAATTAATGTCCTCAATATAGGCGACCATGGCGTCGAGGATAGCCGCCGACGGTTCAGGACCGGCGAATTCGTTGACGATAACATTGTGAACAAAGTCGCGTAGCGAAGCTCTCCGTCCGTCATTGCCATAGGGAGCCAGGATGCGCGCGCCGCGTAAGCTCGGCGTCCGGACCGGATCTAGAACGCCATCATCGGCCTTCGGATTGAACAGCGCGCCGGTCGTATCGAAATTGCCGTGCCGCGTTGACATGCCGGGGACGTAGAGTCGCGGGTTCGAGGCTCCATTGACATGGCAGGTGTTGCAGCTGATCCCTGCCCGCCGCGCGACGCCGCCTAGGATTGTCGGCGAGCTGAACGCCAGATCTCCGAGTTTGACCAAATAGGATTTGCCGCCGCCTGTAGCCTCTGAACGAAAGATCTCGCGCGGCCGATCGAGCGCGTCCTCATTCAGCTCGGTTCCGGCCGGCAGCACCGTTTGGTCGCCACTCACGGGAAAAGCTCGCGTATTTGACGTCGCGAGCGCAAGCTCCAGGACCAAGGACGCGCCCATCGCCGCCGCCCTTGCGCGCCGTGCGCGCGCACCGGCAGATTGCCGCCGCATAATCACTTGCTGAGGTCCTCCAACACGGGCTTTTGAAGATTGATCTTTGGCGCTGCGCTCGCCAGCGTAACCACGAATTCCTCGCTCGATTTGCGAAGCCTATCGGAATTGATTGCATCCAGGCTCGGCCCCGCGAGCAGCGCATTCAGCGCTTCGATCTCGCTTTCCGTGGTCGCCGCGAGCGCCGGATCGCTGGCGGCGAGCGCCGCCGCGAAGATTGTATGATAGGCTTGTCTAATACCCGAAACATTGTTTCGCATGTCGTCCAGCGAAGTGCCGCTGACGCGCGATTCCCCGCCGTCAGATTTGCTTTCGCCGATTTCATAGGCAAGACGCGCCGCGCCGTTCAAAAGGTCCTGCGGCGGCAAGGGCATATCCCGAATCTTCGAGTCGAGCTCGGCAAGGTCGGCGATCAATGCGTCAGTCTCGCTGGCGACATCGGTCCGCCCCGCGCCAAAGAGCTTCGCCTCGATTGCGTGGAATCCCGTCGTCGCCTTCGGCCAAGCGTCGATCTTCTCGTCGAGCTCAGGAACGAGTCCGCTTGTGAAGACCTCAGAGCGCTCCCAGCCGCCGCGCGCCGCCATCCACGCTTTTTTCGCGCCTTCGACATCGTTCGTAGCGAGACAATCACGCAAGGCGCGCGCGCCTGCCAAGGCTTGGCCGATGTCCTCAACGATATGCGCTCGATAGCGCTCGACCACTTCATCGAAGTCGGCCGCGTGGGCGCGATCAGCCCCGGCGCCCACAACAACAAATCCGATAATGGCGAAGCGCCGGACGGAGCAGAGCCATCGCATGTCCATTGGCATGCTGATCGCGCTACCACCAAAAGAAAAACACATCATAGGGGCGCCTCTTTGCCGGATGTCGATTCCCTCATAGGAAACCGTTTGTCTTTCGAATCGGCAATGAAAGAAGGGAGCTGATCGGCCAACATGTTCCGCCGCGCGCTCGACACGGACACGCCAACCGAAGTGGCGTCTACAGCTTTATCTTTGCGATTATGTGACGCCTACCGCGCGGATGGCGAGCAAGGCGAATGCGCCGCGCAGATGGCGGCAATTGACCCGGAAACGTCTCGCTGGAAAGTGTTGACGGCTCGACTCGTCGATGGCCAGAGAGATCGTTGCGCGATCGCGCGACTTGGCTGTGCGTCTCTCGACGCCTCCAGCGTTGCGGAGAAATGATCGCGTTGGCCGTCAACGCCAAAAGGCCGCTTCCGAGGCGCCACGTCCCAGATGATCAAATTCACGTTACTGCGCGGCCAAAGCCGCCTTTACGAGGACATGCCGGAGCCACGCATCCTTAGGTCCTCCTACCGCTTGCGGACCGCGCGCGCTCTACTTTGCCGCCTTAGATAACAATGGCCTTGGATTGATTTCATCCAAGGCCATGACATTTGAACGCTTCCGAGAGCCTGGAGCGGGGAGGGACTAACCGATTTTCGCGTCCCATCCCGCTTTTGTCGACGGTCGAGCATGGCTGCGCGAGCCAAGAGGCTAGTGCGGGGGCCGCGCGGCGCATGGCCCCCGCAAAATGTCATTGGAGTTGGGCCGCGACCTTATCGATGCCCGCCTTTGAGCAAGCCTCGTCCTTGTCGCCGCCGGGAGCGCCCGAAACGCCGACCGCGCCGATGACGTCGTCGCCGACCTTGATGGGCAAAGCGCCTTGCGCGGCGATCACGCCATTAAGAAAAACTGCGCTGGTGGTGGGATTGTCCTTGACGCGCTGCGCAAATTCGCCGGAAGGCGCGCGGAAGGTGCGGGCCGTATAGGCCTTGCGCAAGCTATTCTCCAACGTGTGCGGCGACGAGCCATCGCCGCGAATTGAAACAAGCGGCTGGCCTTCCCTGCCGACGACATGAACCGAGACGTGATAGCCTTGCTTAACGCAGGCGTCGTATGCGGTCTGCGCGATCGTCAGCGCGAGTTCCGCCGAAAGGCTTTTTTGGGTTAGCAGCTCTGCGTTCGCGGGCAGGGCGTTGGCGAAGACAAGGCCCGCAGCGACGACGAATGTAAATGGGATCGACTTCATTGCATGTTCATCCGTTCTCAAGTTGGCGCGGTTTTCCGGCGTTCAGTTCTGATGTTCTTCGCGCCATTTCCGCACAACCGCGAGCGTGTTCTCGATGTGCTTATCAGGCGCCGGATCGCTATAGGAGTAGATGACCTTTCCCTCGGGCGCGATCACGTAGGATATCCGCTCGGAGACAGTCTCTCCGCTCGCGGTAGGGGCAATCCGCACCGCGTCATAGGAGCGAATCACGGAAGCCGCCGGGTCAGCGGCGACCGGGAACTTGTCTCGGCATTCCTCCGTCGAGAATTTACGCTGCGTTTCGATCGTGTCTTTCGACATGCCGATCAGCGTTGCGCCCGCTTGCGCGAAACTGTCGGCCGCCTCGGCGAACTCATGGGCCTCGATGGTGCAGCCGCGGGTGAATGACTTTGGGTAGAAGTAGAGAACCACCGGTCCCCGTTTCAGGGCGTCGGACAAGGAAAAGGTGAAGTCCTTCCCGCCAACCGCCGCCTGTGCGGTGAAATCAGGGGCGGCGTCGCCCGGCTTCAAGCCCGCCCATGCGGGCGTCATAAGAAGGCCCCCAAAAACAACAAGGAGCCCAATCGTCAAGCGCTTCATATCGCTTCCCCTTTTTTCTCAACATCTGGCGCGACGCCAAACCATGTTTCATGCAGATGTGTTGGCGTCGGCCGGATTCCGCCGATCCGACTTGGACGCCCTAACCTGCCTTCGCCATCGCCGCCTTCGAGCGCCCTCATAGGCTGGCCCGCGGACGGCCACAGAAGATAAACGCCTTGGGCCCCGCAAGGAGTCAGCGCTTCTCCGCTTCGGCGGGGTTCGGCGCCGGCGGCGGCGCAATCTTGGTCAGCTTGCCGCCTTCGTTTTCGTAATTCTGGACCCCAACGGCCCCTGCCACCTTGAAGCCCCGGCTCGTGAGCAAATCGCCCGCGGCGCCGGCGCGCCCGGCATGGTTCGAGACAGTCACGATCACCCGATCCTTGGGGATATAGGCCAGACTGTTTTCGAGATCCTTGGCCTGGATGCTGAGATAGACTGGCAATCCGCCGATATTCGTCAACTCGTCGGGCCGACGAACGTCAATGACGAGCAAGCCTTCAGGCTTGGCAAGCAGCGCGTCCAATTCCGCCCGCTTGAGTTGCGGCGTTTTATATTTGTATTCAGCGGCCGCCGGCGGCGGCGCAGCGGCCTGGGCGGCGGCATCGGCGGCCCAGGCAAGCGGAGACGCGAGAACCATGGCGATCGCCACACTCGTGAGAAGTTTGCGCATTATCGTTCAAACCCTTCCTTGAATTGGGCATAGAAGAGGGTCTAGCCGCGTCGGCTTCGGCCTTTCCCAGCGTCGTATCAGCTCGACAAATGAGCGTTGAAGAATTCGATGGTGCGCTGCCAAGCCAGCTTCGCGGCGGCCTCGTCATAGCGCGGGGTGGTATCGTTATTGAATCCGTGCTGAACGCCAGGATAGATGAACGCCTCGTACTTCACGCCATTAGCCTTCAAAGCCGTTTCGAAGGCAGGCCACCCGGCATTGATGCGATCGTCCGCGCCGGCGTAATGGATCAGCAGCGGAGCCTTGATTTTCGCCGTTTCCTCGGCCGTCGGCTGCGCTCCATAGAAAGGGACCGCAGCGGCCAGATCGGGAAGCCTGGTCGCCAGGAAATTGGCGATGCCACCGCCATAGCAGAACCCCACTACGCCCACTTTGCCGTTGCCCTCAGACAGGCTCTTCAACACGCGGCTCGCCGCGATAAAATCGTTGTGCGTTTTAGCTTGATCGAGTTTTGGGAAAAGGTCGCGGGCCTTGTCCTCATCGCCGGGGTAGCCGCCCAACGGCGTGAGCGCATCGGGGGCGAACGCGATGAAATGATCGAGCGCAAGTCGGCGGCTTATATCTTCGATATGAGGGTTGAGGCCACGATTCTCATGCACGACCAGCACGGTCGGAAGCTTTCCGTCCACATGCGCCGGCTTCGCCACATAGGCGCGCACGGTTCCGTAACCATCCGGGGACGGATAATCCACATAGCTCGCGGAAATTCGCGGATCATCCTTTGCGACTTGCTCGGCTTCGGCGAATCGGGGGCTAAGCGCCTCGAGCAGTCCCGCCGCAGTGACGCCGGCGGCCACAAATTTCGCAACCCCATCCAGGAACCCCCTACGGCTGGTCAAGCCATGAACGTAAAGGTCGAAAAGCCTCAAAACCTCCGGATCAAAATCATGTGATGTCTTGCGTGTCACGGCATCGTCTCCCTGTGAATTTTGTTCTGGCGAAGGAACGACACTCCCTTCGCAGCGACGTGGCGCCAAACGTCTGAGACGTGGAAAGCTGTGATTGAGCCCATCGCGCGCTCCCGGGAGAAACGCGGCGGCCGTTGGGATGAATATGGGGACATAACCCCCCGCCCAGCCACGCTGGCTTTTAAAGCACCCTATATTCCCAGTCAATTGACTTTGTCCATAAATCTAATAGAATTTTTGCCCAATCAGTACTCTTTACGGAGGGCCTTTTAGGCGACCGCGTCACATAAAAGCCATTGCTATAACTCGATCGAATAAGTAGAATTATAGAGCTGTGGTTCAAAGGCGCGCTCGGCTGGTCGGATTGAAGCCAACGCTGTTCGAGATTGCCGGCGCCCATCAGTAGGCAGCGCAGAATTCGCCGAATCTGCTGTTCTGACCAGCCCGTTGCGTTGCGGCGAATGGCGTTTCGATCAGCCCGAATTGGGCCTCGGGACGGCGCTGACACGCGAGCTAACGATGTTCTCGGACATTTTTAATGTTGGGGTTACGCAATGAAGAAAACAATGAAGAAAGCATCCCTGGCTATCGTGCTAGGGCTTTCGGCTGCGGCCGCGGTTGCGGACGACAAGCCGACTGACGACGCGGCCAAGGCGGCAAGCCCGTCAGCGCCGAGCGCCGCATCCCGACTTCCCTATGGATGGCTGCCGCTTCAAAGGCCGGCCGAACCTTCGGTCAGTCAAAAGGAGTGGGTGCGGACGCCGATCGACGCGTTTATCCTGGCGAAATTGGAAGCCAAGGGATTGAAGCCCTCCGCCGAAGCCGATCGCGGCGCCTTCATACGACGCGCCACGCTGGATGCCTGGGGCCTGATCCCCACGCCGGAGGAAGTCGCAGCCTTCGTGAAGGACACTTCGCCGGACGCTTACGAAAAGCTCGTGGACCGTCTGCTTGCGTCGCCGCATTACGGAGAGCGTCAGGCTCGCCGTTGGCTCGACCTGGCGCGCTACGCGGATAGCGCCGGCTTCCAAACCGACCAGACGCGCGCCAACATGTGGCGCTATCGCGATTACGTGATCAACGCCTTCAACCAGGACAAGCCCTACTCCCGCTTCATCCAGGAGCAGATAGCAGGCGATGAATTGGTTCCCGGCAACCAGGACGTCTTGGTCGCCACTGGCTTTTTGACGGGATACCCCGACAATTACAACTCTCGTGATCTGGTTCAGAGGAAGTATCAGATCACCACGGACATAACCGATACGGTCGGTCAAGCAATCCTGGGCACTACGGTCGGTTGCGCGCGTTGCCACAACCACAAAACCGATAAGTTTACCCAGAAAGACTACTACTCTCTCCAGGCCTTTTTCGCCAATACGAGCGAAGAATTCAAGCTTCCCGCGATAAAAACAGCGGTTGAACGCGAGTATGACAAGCAGCAAGCCAAGTGGGAGGAAGCCACTAAGGAGATTCGTGAAAAGCAGGCGGCGATTATCGAGCCCGTCAAAGCGAAGGCCCACAAATATCATGAAGAGCGCTATCTGACGGATAGCCGCGCCTCCATTTTCAAGCCCGAGGCCGAGTGGACGTCGCACGATCGTTGGATCAACCACCGTCTCACGAACGTCACGACGGATGTAGATTTAGCGGCCTATGTTCGGGACGCGGGCGAGAATAAGGACAATCCAGATTACAGCGCGGAAAATGCCGCAAGATGGGAGCAATACAAGAAGCTGACTGAAGATCTGAAGAAGTTCGACAATCTGAAGCCCGCCAAGGGTTCGGATACCTATACAACCGTGACCGAACTCGGCCATCCTGACGCGCCGCCCACCTATATTTATTTTGGCGGCAATCACGAAAGACCACTCGAAGAAGTCCAGCCCGCCTTCCCCGAGGCCCTGACCAGCGAGAAACCGGTCATTACGCCGACGGCCACTTCGTCGGGACGCCGGACGGCTTTGGCGAATTGGCTCGTCAGCCCGCAGAATCCTCTGACGGCGCGGGTCTTCGTCAATCGGGTTTGGAACGAATATTTCGGCAAAGGCGTCGTGAGCACAGTCAGCGACTTCGGGAAGGCCGGCGACAAGCCGACGAATCCCGAAGTGCTGGATTATCTGGCTGGCGACTTCATTAAAAATGGCTGGAGCGTGAAGAATCTGCACCGTCAGATCCTGCTATCGAGCGTCTATCGCCAGTCGTCGGACTATCGCGAGGACGCGCACAGCGCCGATCCTGAAAACAAGCTGCTGGCGGTGTTCCCGCGCAAGCGTCTCGACGCCGAGGAAATTCGCGATTCGCTGCTGGTCGCCTCGGGAAAGCTTGAAGACAAGATTGGCGGCCCGAGCGTCTTCCCTCCGGTGCCGTCAAACTTGAACGCCGGACCCCTTTGGGAAGTGTCGAAGGATCCCAAAGATCACAATCGTCGCAGCCTCTATATCTTCACCCGGCGCAGCGTCCCCTATCCGCTGCTCGAGACATTCGACATGGCCTCCGCGCAACAAATACACAGCAAACGCGACGTGACCACAACGCCGCTGCAGGCGCTCACGCTCTTCAACAGCGAGATCGTGTTCGGATGGTCGCAAGCCTTGGCCGGCAGGGTTATCCGCGAGGCGGGCAATGATGAGGCGGCGCAACTCAATCGGCTCTACCAGATCCTGTTCGCGCGCAACCCCGATGAGTCCGAGAAAACTGCCTTGCTCGCGTTCCTGGTGAGCCATGAGGAGGTTCTCAAGTCGAAAGCGGAAGACGGCAAGTTCTCGATCGCCGTCCCGATCGGCTTGAAAGATACCCAAACTCTGAATCCGATCCGGGCCGCGGCCTTTGTCGATCTGGTTCACGTGGTCGTAAACTCGAATGACTTCAGCTACCGGTTCTAATCTCTACAGCTACTTCTAAGGAAGGACCATCATCATGAAAATGCACTCACGCCGTGAATGGCTGTTCAATACGGTATACGGCCTGGGCGGGCTCACGCTGGCCGCCCACATGCCCGGAGGAGGGATATTCGCCACGCCAGCTTTGGCGGATAGTCTCGTCGACCCCCTGACTCCTAAGCAGCCGCATTTTCCGCCGAAGGTTAAATCGGTGATCTGGCTCCACATGGACGGGGCTCCCAGCACGATCGACCTCTATGATCACAAGCCCGAGCTGATCAAGTTGGCCGGCCAGGAGCCGCCAGCGTCTTTCCTCAATGGCATCAAGACGAGCACGCAAGGCGGCGTCGGCAAGCTTTTCGCCTCGAATCGGACCTGGAAACAATATGGCGAGAGCGGCGCATGGTTCTCTGATCTACTGCCGAACCTGGCGCAGCATGCCGACAAGATCACCTTCATCAAGTCCAGCACGACCATAGGGGCCACCCACGATATTTCGATTCTCAAGCTGAACACCGGCGACACGTCTCCAGGGCGTCCTTCGCTCGGCGCATGGATCACTTACGCCCTCGGCTCCGCCAATCCTGATTTGCCGGCCTATGTCGTGCTCTACGGCGGCAAGAAGGAGCCGACCGGCGGGGCGGTGAATTGGAGTTCCGGCTTCCTGCCGGCAGTGTACCAGGGCACCGCTTTCCGGCCCGGCAACTCGCCTATCCTTCACCTCGATCGCCCCGAATTGGTTGGGCTGTCCGAACAGCGAGACGACCTCGATCTTCTGAAGACCCTCAATGAACATCGCGCGGCGCTGCATCCCGAGGACACGGAACTCCAGGCGCGCCTTCGGTCCTACGAACTGGCATACCGCATGGAGGCCACCGCGCCGGAAGCCGTCGACCTGAGCAAGGAAACGGAGGCCACCAAGGCGCTTTATGGCCTGGACGATGCGGCGACCAAGGATTACGGCACAAACCTGCTGCGCGCGCGCCGGCTTGTGGAGCGCAATGTGCGCTTCATACAGGTCGTCTCAGGGCCGGTGGAAGGGGCCGGCGACGACGTCAGAAACTGGGACGCTCACCGAGACCTCGAAAAGAACCACGGAGCGCACACCAGAGCGGTCGATAAGCCGATCGCCGGGCTGCTTGCCGATCTCAAGTCACGTGGGCTCCTGGATACGACCCTCGTCGTTTGGACCTCGGAGTTCGGCCGGACGTCTTACGGTCAGAGCGGCAACGGACGCGATCACAACCCGTGGGGCTATACCCAATGGCTTGCAGGCGGCGGCGTTAAGGCCGGCACCACTTTTGGCGAGACCGATGAAATCGGTCTGCAATCGGTCGGGAAGAAAGTCGACACCTACGACCTGCACGCGACCGTGCTCCAACTCTTGGGCCTGGATCACCTGAAGACCGTGTACCTGAGAGCTGGCCGCTCGGAGCGTCCAACCGTCGTTTATGGCGAGGTCGTGAAAGAGCTTCTCGCATAATCGACGCTTCGCAACCAACCATCAGGGGCGGATGGCTCGCGTCCGGAAGGCATTCCTTCCGGACGCAGAACATTCGAGGCCTTTTTCTTCGGCCACATCCAATGCGCAGCCCAGGCTGATCATCGCTGATCAAAGAATCAGGACATGGCGGAGCAATAGCGCCCGCCTGACGGAAGGAATCCATGGTTCGTAAAGCTATCATTCTTATTGCGACATGCGCGGCGGTATTGGGCGCTCCCGCCTATGCCGATCATCGCGATCTTGATTTGCACGATTACGACGACGACTTGATGCGGGATCTGGACAAGACGATCAAATATTTCGAGCCCGACATCACCGCCGGAAATGCGGATGGCGCCAAGGATGACGCCGCTGTGCTCGAGGACGGCTTCAAGTATACCCAAGGCTATTTTGCAAAGAAGGGCGATGCCGAAGACGCCGTGCAAATTTCCAAGGACGGCCTTGAATTAATCGCGGCGGCAATCAAATCCGTCTCCGAGAATAATTTCGACGCAGCGGCCGAGGCGGCCAGGGGCGTAGCGCGCACATGCCGCGCTTGTCACGATACGTATAAGCCCCTAAATAAGAAGTGACATGTCATATGTAGAAGCGCCGGCGCCGAGATAAGCGCCGGCGCTTTGCAAACCATTTGGCTTACTTGATAATATTTACTAATGCTCCTGGACGAAAAAAGCGATCCGACCGTGGGTGGCGGGGCTTCGTCGAACATCAGCGAATCATTGTTGACGAAACTTTCAACGGCTCGCCCTTTCGGAGCGCGCCGTAGGCTCCAATGTCGTCTATCGCAGATCACGTGGAGCGCAACATCGCATACAAGTTATAGAGACTTTTGAAGAAGTTCTGATCCGAAACGAAAGGTTTCGTGACCCCCGTCGATACACACACGGCGCAACGGACAGGTCCTCGTCCCTCATGGGACGCGCGCCAGCGTGCGATTAGCTTGGTTTGTCGCCAGCTCCCCCGGCAATTGCCGCTAAGGAAAGCTTATGCGGCCGGCAGCTACGCCGCCGGCCAATGTCATTTCATAGCCAACTTTAGTATAGACCGTCATCGACGGGCGCCGACGCATGGTTCACGACCCATGCCAAAGCCCAAGCGAGCGCGACGATCAGCAGGACCGCAAGCCATGTGCGCGACGAACCAATACCGTCGGTTTCCGCTACAATGTGGCGCGGTTTGCGGCCAGTGATCATCGCATGCACCAAATTTGCCTGCTCGAACACATGATGAGCAATCACCGCAAGAACATGTACCGCGACCGCTCCCATGATCCAATAAAACAGGTGGCGATGCAACGACGTCAGCTGGAGGCTCAGTTCCTTGCTTACATATCCGTAAAGCGGCCCAACATTGAAAATCTCATCGTTGGCGAATAGGCCAAAGGACGCTTGTGCGCCCAGGGCAATCAACAGCGCCAGAACCATCCAGGCGCCCAAAGGATTGTGGCCTGCGTAATGTAGACGGTGGCCACGCAGCAATCCAATTGCATAACGAAGCGTCTCAGCCGGGCTGCACACAAAATTCCAAAACTGCGCGTGACGAGTGCCAACGACGCCCCAGACAACACGAAACAGCACTAACACGATGACGGTGTAACCAAACCAGACGTGATACTTAAAATAGCTTACGCCCAGGCGGTTGGTGACAAAAGCGCCAATAATGGACAAAACCAGCGTCCAGTGAAACACTCGGACCGGCAAATCCCATACTTGGCGATGCTCAACCGCTGGCGCTTCGTTAACGTCTTCGATAGTCGTCATGAACGGGTCTTTCCGGAAAGTAGGGCCCAACAACCACCACGCGCCGCACCCGGGTGTGTGCTGCGCGTGCCTGTCTCAAGAAGACCCCTTCGCCAGGCGGCGAAGGGGAGTGCGCTGCCCACAAGCTCGTTTCGGGCGCCAGGCCAGGTTTTACTTGACCTTGTACTCGTCGTGACACGCCTTGCAGTCTTGCGCGACCGCATTCGCGGCCGTCTTGAACGCTTCGCTGGCATCCTTCTCGGTGTCGTTCACTTGTTGCAAGGCGACGAGGTGCGCTTGAAAGTCTTTCACTTTCTTGTCGAAATCGGCGCGATTGGTCCAAATGTCAGCCTTGGCCTTTGTGTCCGGCTCACCGATGTTGGAAATCTCGGGGAATCCCTCGCTCACGAGGTCAGAAAGAAAGACGACGCGGGCGATGCTTTTTTGCACTGCGGCGGCATCATATGGGACGCTGCCTTTCAACACATTGCCGATCACCCGAAAGTTGCTCCCGATCAACGTGAATACGGCCTTTCGCGTTTCGACCGCCTGCCTCGCGGGCGAGGGCCCTGCGGCTCCCCCCGCAGGCGGCGTTTGGGAATAGGCCGACAGAGCAAAGCTCGCGCCCAAGATCAAGGCGCCGCCCGCGAGCATCATCCGGCGAGCGGTCATCAAGGTCCGACTCATAATCTCAATTCTCCTGATTGTTTATCGTCTTGGGGCTTGCAATTTGATGCGTCGCCCGGCGATTCCGAAGGTGTAGAAGCAAGCGGTCGCCGCTGCGGCGACCTCTCGCGAGCGCCGGCCAAAGGGGAATCGACCGGAAGGCCAACCTACCGCGTTGCTGTCGGAGGCGCTCCTTGAGCGGAAGAGCTGGCCGATTCCGACACGAGCGCAACTTTAGTGTATCCGGCCGAATTGATTAGGCCCATGACTTCGATCACTTTGCCATAGGCGATGGTCTTATCGCCACGGACATGGATGCGGCGCTCCTTGCTGTCGGCATTCTCGCCGAGAACCAGAATGAGCTCATCCGCCGCCACTTCTCGCTGATCTACGAATAGTTTGCCCTCGCCAGTGATGCTGACGGCGATCGGCTGCTTTTGATCGACGAGAGGCTTCGCCTGGGTCTTAGGCAAATCAACAGGAACGCCAGCCGCCATCAAAGGCGCGGCCACCATGAAGACGATCAGCAGCACCAACATCACGTCAACAAGCGGCGTGACGTTCATGTCGCTCATTGGTGGCGCATCGAATTCACTATCATGTTTACGCAGCGCGAAGGCCATTGCGGTCTCCCTTCTTGGAAAGCTGGCGGGACAATTCGATTTCGAACACGCCGATGAAAGCGTTGAGGCGCTTGCCGTATCGGCCGATGTCGGAGCCAATGCGATTGTAGAAGACCACAGCGGGTATCGCCGCGACCAGGCCAAGCGCAGTGGCGAACAAGGCTTCGGCGATGCCCGGAGCGACCACGCCGAGGCTTGTATTATTGGAGGCGGCAATGCCCTGGAATGAGGTCATAATGCCCCAGACCGTTCCAAACAGACCAACGAAGGGAGCCACGGCGCCGATTGTCGCCAAGGCGGGCAACCGGCTCTGCAAATGGTCGAGCGCGTCGGCGCTGGCCAATTGACCGACCCGATGCACGCGCTCCTGGAGACTATCCCTCTGGGATTCGGAAAAGACGAGATCGGCGGAGCGGCTATGCTCTTCGACCATGGCCTTGTAGACCGTGACGAAAGGGTCTGTCGCAGAGGCTTTTTCGAAGCTCTCGGCGACCGACGCGACAGGCAGACCCTCTTGAATGCTGGTTATCAGCTTGCCAGCCCGCTTCTGCAAAAGATGCAGCCGGACAAGCTTCTCCAAAATGACCGCCCAACTCCAAGCTGACGCGAGGATGAGGAGGACCATCACCGCTTTAACGACGGTGTCGGCTTGCAGGAACAAATCAATCGGGGACAAGCCATGAGCAGCTGCCGTCGCTGCTACGGCGTCAATGGAATCCGCCATCGCGAAACTCTCCTTAGGTTAGTGAGATTGGGTTGATTGGTGGACTAGCCGACTCATCGGAAAACGATGGCCCCAGATAGGGAGGCGGGGCGCGTCATTCCAGTTGCCGGGAACGGCGCGGCCCGCGCCAATGCCTGCGTCGCCGCCGCGTCGAAGGCGGCATTGCCCGACGGCGAAATGCTCTGCGAGATCACCGAGCCCGTAGGCGAGATTACGAGACGATATCCAACGCGGCCGGTTTCATGACGGGCCAGGGCCGCGCGCGGAACCGTGCTTGCCGCAGCGCGGGCGATGCGAGCATGGACCTGATTGGCGTAGCCCGAGGCGATCGCATTCGGCGGAACGACAGCAGGCCCTGCACGCGGCGGAGCGGCGGTTTGGGGCGCATGGCTGGGCTGCGCGACCGGCGGCTTGTGTTCCACGACCTTTGGTTTTGGCTTCGGCGCCGGTTTCGGCTCAACTGGCGCAACCGCAGGCTCTTCCGCGACGGGCGGCGGCGGCTCTTCCGGCGTTTCGGGCGGGGCCTCCTCGACGGGCGGCGGCGGCTCCTCGACCGGCGGCTGTTCGTCTGGAACCGCTGGCGGCAACATCACCAGCTCTAGAGCCTCTTCCTCGACCGGCGGGGCCGGACGCGCCGTGTAGGTCACCACTGCGGCGAGCGCCAAAACGTAGAAGGCGATAGCTGCGGCCTGCGTCCAATAAGAAGGCCTCGCGCGTTGCGGAGCCAGAAGCGACTGCGCTCCCGCCGCCGAAATGAGAGGCGGCGGTTCATACTCGTCGAGTCCTAGGCCTGCGGATGCGAGAGCTGAGCTCATTTCGACGCCTCTTTATCGTAGATCGCCCCATCGGGCTTTTTTCAGCATGAAGTCTATAAATATACTATTATAGTGGTCAACCTCTTTTTTCGGCGCCGCACGCAAAAGCAGGAAGAGCCTCAGATCCTGAAAAGCGATCGTCGAACCTCGCATGGACGCTTCTCGGCCAGGCCGAGGGTTCCCTTGGAAAATTGCCGGCGCCGATAATCTCCACTATGTATGGCTCATATGATCGGGTCCGCGGCGACGGAATAAGGCTCGGGCGTGATAGGTCTCGCGCCGGGCATGCGCCAATGCCCGGGCCCTATGTGGAACGGCATGCTTTCAAACAAGGGAAAATACGGCCTCAAGGCTCTGATGCATTTGGCGAGGTTCGAGGGCCCGTGTCTCGCCGCCGACATCGCCGCTCAAAATCAGATCCCGCGCAAATTTCTCGACGCCATCCTGCTCGAACTGAAGAACGCCGGCATATTGAGCAGCAAAAAGGGCAAGGGCGGCGGCTATCATTTGGCGCGCCCGGCCGACAGGATCACCGCCGGCCAAATCATCCGCATCCTGGATGGATCGCTCGCGCCTATCGCCTGCGCCAGCCGCACCGCCTACCGCAAATGCGCCGACTGTCCGGATGAAGACGCCTGCGCCGTGCGCGATCTGATGCTCGACGTGCGCGATTCCATGGCTCTCATTCTGGATCGCACCAGCATTGCTGCTTTGAGCACGCGGGGAAACCGGGAAAAGCTCGCGCTTCGCTAAACGGCGTGCGCCTTGATCGATTCGGCGCTGAAAATCACGCCCGGTCCAGCACATTGGGAAATTTGTAAAGCCAGCGCGCGATCCGCTTGACGCAGATCCCCAATTAGCTTTTATTCAAAGTATAGACATTTTATGGAATAACTAGGTGAACCTACCGCTCTCTGGCTCCGGGAAGACAATTCACTCAAACGATGCGGCGCAAACTGCCACTCCTTCGAGCGATTTCGGCTCGAGCATTGGAGATCGCTTGCGCGCGCTGGTCCTGCGCCAAGGCGGCTCTTTGGAGAAACTGGCCGCGCTTTCCGGGCTTGGAAAAAAAGAGCTTGGCGCGGTCGCTACGGGGGAAATTGTCCCGACGATCAATCTTCTATGGAAGATAGCCAATGCGCTTGGCGTTCCCTTTGGCAGCCTGATTTCGGCGCGTCAGCGGGGCGGCATGTTTGTAATGAGGAAAGCCAAAAAAGACATAATTGCTTCAAGCGATGGACGCTTCACCTCCCGGTCCCTGTTTCCGCATGACAGCAAGCGGCTCATTGAATTTTACGAGCTGACCATCGCGCCGCGCCACACAGCGCACTCCGAGGCGCACACGCCGGGCACGCTCGAAAGCCTCGTCGTCGTCCGTGGAGATATTGAAATTACCGCCGGTAAGGAGCCGACGCAGCGTCTCGAAGCGGGCGACGCCATCGTCTTCGAAGGCGACGTCCCCCACACGTACTGCAATCTAGGATCGTCCGAAGCCCTGCTCTATCTCGTCATGTCCTACATAAATTTAATCGAGGCGTGAGCGTCTCGAGCGGATCAATTGCCAAGAAGCCGTGGTCAAGAGCTTTCTTGGGCCAATCAGCGCTCCGCAATAGCGCATATCGCGACCCTCCCGCGCGCGGAACCCGAGCCGCCGGTTCCTTTGAGCGTCGTTATGCTGACCGATCCGTGCGACTGCGTTCCGGGTCCGATGATCCAGGCGATCGGACCAAAATCTAGCCATAGGCGTCGAGGGATCGGACATAGCCCCGCCCGACGGCGCCATGCGGAAGTTTCGACACGCGCCGCCAAGTCCGCACGTCACCGATGACCAGAACATCCGAAGCGCCCTCGATCTGATGATTCCCGGCGGCCATGTCCCCGTGCGTCGCCGTAAGTCTTTCATCTCGCCTGCTGGGCGACTGTGACATTTTTGCAAGCACATTTGCGTTTTTGCTCGTCACGCCAGCCTGAGTCCAATTTCGACCAAATCTATCGAGTCAATTAAGAATTATTATCGCTATTTCCGATCGGGTTTTGGGCAACAAAACTCCCCGGAAGTTTGAGTAGAGCGTCAACGGCGGCTGAGCCGATAAGAGGAATGCACTATGGAAGAACAAAAACGACCCCGGCTAGCGCGGCGCATCGGCCTGCCCATTTGCCTCAGCCTCTCCGTGTCTACCGGCGCTCTGGCGCAAGGCGCCGTGGAAGGTCAAGTGGAGGACGTGGTCGTCACAGCTCCGGCGGAGCCGGAATCGTCGGACGTCCGGGCATTTTCGGAGAAGCAGGCGACGAAATATCAAGAGACGTCCCAGTCCGCGACGGTCATCACCGAACAACAGCTCCAGAACTTGCAGATCACCAATCTGCAGGAGGCGCAAAAGCTCGAACCAAGTCTGAATTACAAATTTAGCAACGTCCGCAACCTGACGATCAACATCCGGGGCTTCGGCGCCGCCTCGTCCAGCGCAACGGACGGCATTCTGGGCGGCGTTCCGATCTACATAGACGGAGTTTATCAACCTCGTCCGGGCCAGGCCGTCTTCGATGTCCCCGATCTCGTCGGCATCGAGGTCCTGAAAGGCCCGCGCGGAACCTCGGGCGGGCAGGACAGCACCGGCGGCGTGGTGAACATGACGACCGCGCTGCCAAGCTTCGTGACGCAAGAAATGGTTGAGGCCTCCTATGGCAATTATGGTTTTGTTCAGTTCAAGGGCAGCGCTACAGGCGCCATCGCGGATAGCGATAAGGTCGCCTTCCGGATTGCGGCCTTCAGCAGCGACCACCAAGGCTACCTTCCCAATTATTACGGCGGCCAGAGCTTCAATGACTGGCACGACAAGGGCGGTCGCTTTCAAATCCTCTACACGCCGACCAACGATCTGACAGCCCGTCTGATTTTTGACTGGTCCCAGGTCAATCAGGCCTGCTGCGTCAACCTCAATTCAGGCGTGGCCACGCAATATGCCAATGGAGCCCCCGTCCCGAATAATTGGCTCCAGCGCATGGCCCGAATCGGGTTTACCTCGCCAATTGCCTTCAACGCCCCACAGAGCTACGAAGCGGCTATTATCGGCTATCAGCAAACGTCGCAGGAAAGCTACGGCGCCGCCGCAAATATCAACTATGCGTTCAACGGATTTAATTTCAGCTCCGTCTCATCCTTCCGCGGTTGGGACTTTCACCCAAATAACCGAAGCAACTACGGATGGGTACAGCTCAATACGAACTCTAACGGCCACGTGTACGAAAACTCCTTCACGCAGGACTTCAAGATCTCAACGCCGAAGGGCGAGAAGTTCGAGGCGTCCGCCGGCGTTTGGTATCTCTGGGAGCAATTGTATGATTGGGGCCTGACGACCTATGGCAACAACGCCGGGGCGTTCTATGGCGCCACCGCCAACTCCGCCGCGCTGAACAACGCTATATACAACTATCTCGGCCGTCAAAGCTACGACAATCCCGCAACCAATAATATTGCGCCCTACATCCAGGCAGTCTGGCATGTGACGCCGGACGTGGATCTGACTGGCGGCGCGCGCTATTCCTACTACGCGAAAACAAGCATTTTCAGGCAATATCAATTCAGCACTCAGCCCCTCTCTGGCTTCTCAGCCGCCGACCAGCTTACGGCGGCCAAAGCGATAGCATCCTTCATTGGCGCCAACCGGCAGTATACAGCTGACACCAACGACGGATTCTTCTCGGCTCTCGCCTCGGCGAGCTATAAATTCACGCCCGACGTGCTTGGCTATGTCACCTATGCGAGAGGCGGCCGCGACGGCGGTCCTAACCCCACGGCAAATCTTCCCCTCACCGCTCCGACCACCGTGTTTCCAGAGACCCTCGACAGTTATGAAATGGGCTTTAAGGGGCAGTTTCTGGATAACCGCCTGCTGACCAACATCGCTGTTTTCGCGATGATCGACCATAACTACATCACAACAGCAACATCGATTGTCTCTGGCACAGCGGTGAGCTACCTAGCTAATGCGCAGAGCGCAATCTCGCGCGGCGTCGAAGCGGACATCCGCTATCAGCCGATCGACGGCCTCAACACCTATGCGTCGGCGACTTACGATGACGCCTTCTACGGTTCTTTCAACAGCGCGCCGTGTCCATTCGAACTTAACTATCAAACGACTTGCAACTTCACTGGCAAACGTCTGTCGCTCACGCCAAGATGGGCGATGGCCGGCGGAGTCGAATACAGCCATAGTATAGGCAATGTGTTTGACTTCAATCCGAAGCCATTGGTTGGCTATATTGGCGCCGACGTCACCTTTCAGACCAAGACCTACTCAGACACCACGGATTCGGTTTACAGCATCATCCCTGCATACGCTCTGCTTAATCTGCATGCAGGCGTCAAGTTTGAGGATAGCAGCTGGGATTTGTCCGCCTGGATCCATAATGCAACCAATTTGCACTATTGGATCAACGTTGTAGCCAGCGCTCAGGGGCTGATCAGCGGCAACGTCGGCGATCCGCTTAACGCCGGCGTTACCCTACGCGCGAAATTCTGAGGCCGCGCGCCCCGATCTAAAGCATTCGACATCTTCAAACATCTCAATCCTAGGAGCGTTCCCCATGTTAAAGAGATCTCTTTTGGCGTCCGTAGGCGCTGTCCCCTTTGTTGTCTCGGCCCTCGCGGCCGACCTTCCAGCGGCTGCTCCGCCCCCGCCGCCCACCTTTACCTGGACTGGCGTTTACCTCGGCGGCCAGATCGGTTACGGGTGGGGCGAGGATTCCAGCAACATATGGCTCAGCGGGCCTCTTGGGAGTGTGGCTTTCCCGGCGACCTACACGTCAGGCTCTACCCAGACGGAAGGCGTCATCGGCGGCGCCCACATCGGTTATAATTGGCAGATCAATCAATTCGTGCTCGGCCTAGAGGGGCGGGTCGACGGAACGAGCCTGAGCAAAAGCACCCAGCCGGTATATCATCTTCAATATAACGTGACGACGGCTGCTCCGGTTCAAGGCGCGATTCTCGGCCGCGTCGGCTACGCCTTTGATCGCACCCTGGTTTACGCGACCGGCGGCGGCGTCTACAGCTGGATTCAGAATACCTACAACGTCCTCGGCATAAATAACAGCTTTTCGACCAGTCGCAGCGGCTGGACCGTAGGCGGCGGCGTCGAATATGGCGTGGACAACAATTGGTCGCTGCGAGCGGAGTATCGCTACACCAAGCTCGGCTATACCTATGATGGCACAATCGTGTTCCCGAATGTATTCCAAAGCCATCGGTGGACACAAAATCAGGTCCAGGTGGGCTTCAGCTACAAGTTCACCCCGGCGCCTCCCGCTGCGGTCGTCGCCAAATATTGAGTCTGCGTGAGGAGCTTCTGGCTCTTACGCGATATGTGGAGAGCATTAAGCCGAGACTGTTTCGATATGCATCGGGTCGGTCTCGGCTTTTACGTCTAAAGTCGAATGTGATCTATTCGGCAGCGGCGGCGCTGATCTCGGGCTGGTCGACGCACTGCTTTGCAGGCGCCGGGCGGCCGCTCCGCAGATATTCGAAAGCGAGATAGATCACTGGAGTGGTGAACAAGGTCAGCAGCTGGCTGACAAGCAGGCCGCCGACCATTGACGCTCCGAGGGGTTGACGGAGTTCAGACCCGGCGCCGGAACCGAGCATGAGCGGAACGCCGCCCAGAATGGCGGCCATCGTCGTCATCATGATCGGCCGGAAGCGAAGCAGACAGGCTTCGCGAATCGCGTCGATCGGCGCCAAGCCCCGATCGCGTCGGGCGCTGATGGCGAAATCAACCATCATGATCCCGTTCTTCTTGACGATGCCTATCAAGAGAAGAATGCCGATCAGCGCGATCAGCGACATGTCCTCGTGGAATAACATCAGGAACAGGAGAGCCCCTGCGCCTGCCGAGGGTAGCGTCGAAAGGATCGTGAGCGGGTGGATAAAGCTCTCATAAAGCACGCCGAGAATGATATAGGCCGCAATCAGAGCCGCGAGAATCAAAAAGGGCTGGGAGGCCAAGGCCTTTTGAAACGCCTGGGCGGAGCCCTGGAAGCCGCCGATGAGGGCCGCGGGCGCGCCAATTTCGGCTTCCGCCGCTTCAACCGCATCCACCGCCTGACCGAGCGAAACGCCAGGCGCCAGATTAAAGGACAGCGTCACCGCCGGGAATTGCCCCTGATGGTTGACGGATAGCAAGCCGATCTGATCCGACGCATAATGCACGAAAGTCGAGAGCGGCACCTGCCGACCGGTCGTTGGCGAAGTTATGTAGATTTTTTCGAGCGTATCAAGCCTGCCCTGCAGCTCGGGCAGCACTTCCATCACCACATGATAGCTGTTGAGCTGAGTGAAATATTGCGTCACCTGGCGCTGCCCAAAGGCGTCATACAGCGTATCGTCGATGACCTGTGGCTGAATGCCGAAGCGTGCGGCCTGATCGCGATCGATGACGACGGCGATCGTTGCGCCGAGCGACTGCTGGTCAGTCGCAACGTCCCGCAATTCGGGCAAGGTCTTCAGCTTCGCCAGGATCAGCGGCGCCCAATGATTTAGTTCGCCGATGTCAGCGTCTTGCAGGGTATATTGATATTGGGTGCGGCTAGGCCTTCCGCCAACATTGAGCTCCTGCGGCGATTGCATAAAAAACGCCACACCTTGCAGAGACGCAGTCTTTTTGCGCAATCGCGCGATGATCTCATCCGCCGTCGCGCGGCGCTCGCCAAAAGGCTTGAGGCCAATTCGTACGAAGCCGTTGTTTGACGCGCTCGAGCCAATGCTGCCGATCGACGAGGTCCAGCCCGTGATGTCTGGATCGCCGACAAAAGTGTCAGTGACGGCTAATTGGCGCTTGGTCATGTCGGCGAAGGAGATGTCCTGCGCAGCTTCCGTGGTCCCGTAGATGACCCCGGTGTCCTGTTGCGGAAAAAAACCTTTTGGAATGATCACATATAAAAAGCCGGTGACGGCGACGGTGGCGAAGAAAACGAAAAGAGTTGCGCGCTGATGCCGCAGCACGACGTCGAGACCCTTGGCATATGCCGCCAGCAGAGCGCCGAAGGCGGCCTCGAAGATCCGTGATATGCGGCCGGAATTCGTCAGACTGTCATGAGTGAGGATGCGCGCGCACATCATGGGCGTCAGGGTCAGCGAAACGACCGCCGAGACGAAGATCGCCAAGGTGACAGTCAAAGAGAATTCGCGCAGAAGACGGCCGACGATCCCCGACATCATCAGGATCGGGATGAAAATCGCAACCAAAGACAGGCTGATCGAAATGATCGTGAAGCTGATTTCCGCGGCCCCCTTCACCGCCGCCTCCTTCGGGCTCAGGCCAGCTTCGATATGGCGGTAGATATTCTCCAACATGACGATTGCGTCATCGACGACAAAGCCGACCGAGATCGTCAGGGCCATCAATGAAAGATTGTCGAGACTGAAGCCGGCCACATACATAAGCGCGCAAGCGCCCAGGAGCGACAGCGGCACGGCGACGCTCGGGATCAGCGTCGCGCGGATGTTGCCAAGAAAGAGAAAAATAACGATGACCACCAGAACAATCGTGAGCAGCAGCGTCCATTCCACATCCGCGACGGCGGCGTGAATGGTGATCGTCCGGTCGACGTCGATCGCAATCTTCAAAGCTGGAGGCATCGAGGCCTGTAGCAAGGGCAAGGCCGCTTTGACCCGGGCGACCGTATCAATGACATTCGCGCCCGGCAGTCTGAAGATCGGGAGGACAATGGCGGCATGGCCGCTCGCCCAAGCCATGCTGCGCACATTTTCGACGCCGTCGACAGCCTCGCCGATATCGCGGATGCGAACCGGCGCGCCGTTGCGATAAGCGATGACGACGTCGTTCCACGGCTTAGCGGTTGTCAGTTGATCATTGGCGTAGATTGTGAAGCTGCGGCGGTCGGTCTCGATGCTTCCCTTTGGCGCATCGACGGTGGCGTTGACGATCGTCGCGCGAATGTCCTCGAGGCTCAGTCCCATTGCCGCAAGCTTCAAGGGATCGACCTGTACGCGCACCGCCGGTTTGCGCTCGCCCTGGATCGGGACCTGGCCGACGCCGAGGATGCGGCTGAGCTGCTGCGCGAGGACGTTGTCGGCATAATCATCGACTATCGCGAGCGGCAACGTTTCTGATGAAACGCTAAGAACCAGAATTGGGAAATCAGCTGGATTGGACTTGCGGTAGGTCGGCGGGGTCGGCAAATTCTTCGGGAGGGTTCCGGCAGCTGCATTGATCGCCGCCTGCACATCCTGGGCGGCGCTGTCGAAACTGCGGTCGAGGTCGAACTGCAAAGTGATCGACGACGAGCCGAGCGCGCTCGTCGAAGTCAGCTGGGTCAGCCCCGAAATTTGTGAAAACTGCCTCTCAAGCGGGCTCGTCACCGAGGACGCGACGGTCACGGGATCGGCGCCCGGCAAAGTGGCCGAGACCGAAAGGGTCGGGAAATCGATTTGCGGCAGCGGCGCGATTGGCAATTGCGGAATGCAGACCAGGCCAAGAAGCGTGACCGCGATCATCAGCAAGGTCGTGGCGACGGGCCGTTCGATGAAAGGGGTCGAAAAGCTCATTAGCGCCTAATCATCACGCCGGCTGGCGACAACTGGGGTTGCGGGCGGGCTTCCCTCGACGTGAACTTTCGAGCCAGGTTGAAGACGGTATTGCCCGCTCGTCACGACGAGATCGCCTTCTTCCAGACCAGCCTCGACCACTGCGGTTTCGTCATTGACTAGCCCAAGCTTTAGCTTGCGGATTTCGACGGCGCTGTCGCTCTTGATGATGAAGGCGAAACTGCCTTCCGGCCCGTTTTGAATCGCGCTGAACGGAACCGTCAAAACGCCGCGTCGGGTCGACAGATGCAGCCTAGTCGTGACGAATTGTCCAGGCCAGAGCAGCCCGGCTGCGTTTGGCAAAGTCGCCTTGAGCTGGATGGTTCCCGTCGTCTGATCGACCGCGTTGTCGATCAGAGTAAGCTCACCGACGTCGAATTGCTGCTTGCCGTCGCGGCTCAACGCCGCCACCGGCAAAGGTCCCGCGGCCATCGCCTTGACAATGTCTTGCAGCGCATCCTCCGGCAAGGTGAACAGCACGCTAATCGGGCGCGTCTCGGTGATCGTGACGATGCCGTTGGGGTCGTTCACATGCACGACATTGCCGCCATCGATCTTACGAATCCCGACCCGCCCCTTGATCGGCGACCTGATCGTCGCATAGCCGAGATTTACCTGCGCATATTCGATGGAAGCATCGTCGCCCTTGACCGCAGCCTGCAGCTGCTCCACCTGCGCTTGGGTGGTGTCGAACTGCTGACGCGCGATCGAATTGCTTTGGATCAGCTCGTTATAGCGCTTGAGATCGCGGCGGGCGTTGTCGAGCTGGGCCTGATCCTGAGCCCTTTTGGCCACCGCCTGATCGAGAGTCGCCTGATAGCTGCGCCGATCTATCTTGACGAGAACGTCCCCGACATTCACGTCTTGACCTTCCTTGAACGCCACCTCTGTGATCTGGCCATCGATCTGAGCGCGGACCGTCACCGAGTTGTAGGCCTGCACATTGCCAAGGCCCAAGAGATAGACTGGGACATCGCGGCGCGCAGCGGCGCTCGCGCCAACAGGCACGGGGACGACGCGCGCTGGGCCTTCGACGGGCGAGGAGCGGGCGCCGAACCACAAACCGGTGGCGGAGCCGACTGCCAGAATCAACAAAAAGGCAAGGTGAGATTTTCGCAACTCAGTTATCCATTCAGAGGTCATGGAAGCGTCGACAGCGTCAATCGCGCCGCGGCTTTCGCCATAATCCCTTCGACTAAGAGCACCAAACTCGCCATATTACGGCAATTCCGATGGGCTTAATCGAATAAGTGAGAAGGGAAATTTTGTCGAGGTCCAATTGGCCCTTTTGGGCCCCCTAGAGTTTGGCGTCGGCGGGACGTCCAAGCGTTACGGCGGTATGACCTCAAAGAGAAAATACCATTTTATTCAATTAGATATTTGCTTAATCGCTATTTGAATCACGTGCTGACTCGATGAGGTCACGAGGACGTGACTAAGCATTGCGGCGCATCCACGCGCTATGGCCCGGACGGCCAACCCTTTGCCTCCCGTATTCCTCGCCGCGACTATCGCGGCGCAGCCCTGCCTCACCAGCCAGGAGTCGAGAAATTCCCCGGGCCCTCAGGGTGCATCGGATCGGCGCCAAGGCCCATACGGCCGCGGGTTCCCGAATAATCGTAACGGTACCGGTCCCAGCCGTCCGTCGATCGGCCGCCGCTAAACCAGCTTGGCGGCGGATTCGGCGGAGGCCGAGACCCGTAATAACCTGACGGCGGATTAGTCTGCGCAAGCAATGCGCCCGATGCTGAGGCCAAGGCTATCGCTGCGACGACGATTCTAATTGGAGGCCTCATCCCGCTTTTCCTTTCAGCCGTCGATTTCCTGCCGATGAGTCCTAAAAAAGATTGGTTCGCGTTTCGGTCTCCTGACAAGGCAGGTCGACGCCCCTTACAATAGGCGTCGGATTTGGAGCCTGCGCCGCGCCGTGAGAGGCTGGCTATCTCTTCGTCAAGGCGCGCCTCTGTCGTCGCCGCCGCAGTCCCGGACCGCAGAAGACAAGGCGGAGCCGGGCCGGAGCGACGCCGAGCCTCGCTCGTGGCGCCGCGTCCCGACGCTGTCAAATCATATATTTACCGCCATTGATGGACAATGTCGCTCCGGTGATGAACCCTGCGTCCTCGCCAACCAAGAAAAGAACGCAGCGCGCAATTTCGTCGGGAGTCGCAAGCCTGCCGACGGGAATGCTCGCCACAATCTCTTTGAGGATCGCCTCCGGGACCGCCCGGACCATCTCCGTATCTGTATAGCCTGGAGCTATCGCGTTGGCGGTGATTCCCCTCGACGCTCCTTCAAGGGCGAGCGCCTTGGTGAAGCCGATGACCCCCGCCTTCGCGGCGGCGTAATTGGTCTGTCCGAATTGCCCTGACAAGGCGTTGATCGAACTGATGTTGACGATCCTTCCGAACTGGCGCTCACGCATTCCTTCTATCACCGCTCTACACGTATTGAAGCAGCCGCCGAGGTCCACGTCGATCACAGCGCGCCATTGGTCCAGCGTCATCTTGTGAAGCGAGCTGTCGCGCGTGATGCCGGCGTTGTTCACCAGGATGTCGACCGGCCCGATATCGCGCGTCACTGCGGCGATTCCTTTCTGCGTCGCCGCGAAATCCGCCACGTTCCACTCATAGGTCGGAATGGAACTTTGCCGACTGAAGGCGTCGGCTTCCGCCCCATTGCCGAAATAGGTCGCCGCGACGGAATAGCCGGCGGCCTTCAGACTTTTCGCCGTCGCCGCGCCAATGCCGCTGACGCCGCCAGTAACCAACGCAATCCTAGTCATAAAGGTCCTCTTCTTCTAAATCAGTCCGCGTCAATTTGCAGAACGTGGGGCAACCGACTTTGACGTCGATCATTTTGAGCCGATTTTCAACTCATTGCCTCAAAACACGGTATTTCGACCGCAGCGCCTTTGCATGCGCCCTGCAGCCGACAGGCCTTAGCATCCGCTTCATTGGCGAGTCGATTGCGAATTAACGCCTGCGGCTCCAAGGCGCGGCGAGAGTGGCTCAATCGCCTGCCGCCAGGGTTGACGTTGACATCGAAAGATCATTCGAAAGGCGTCGGGACGAGCGATCCAGACAAAGCGCCCCGCGGCTAGGTGGCGATGATCACTTTCAGCGCGCGCGTGTCGGCGGCGCGGCCGAATGTGTCATAGGCGTCGATGATTTCGTCGAGCGTAAACCTGTGAGTGATCAACCGGGTTGGGTCGATCTTCTTCGACTGCACCGTCCTGAGAAGCATGGGCGTCGTTACGGTATCGACCAATCTGGTTGTGATCGTAATATTCTGGGACCACAGCCGCTCCAGATGCAGATCGACCTTGGCGCCGTGCACGCCGACATTGGCGATGACGCCGCCGGGAGCGACAATTTCCTGGCAGATCAAGAAGGTGGCTGGGATGCCGACCGCCTCAATCGCCGTATCGACGCCTTGGCCTCCGGTGAGCGCCTTCACTTTCCCGGACACCTTGCCGTCGGCGCTATTGATCGTCTGGGTGGCCCCGAACCGGCGCGCGACATCGAGACGATTATCGTCGAGATCGATCATGACGATCTCGGCGGGAGAGTAAAATTGTGCGGTCAGCAGAGCCGCGAGGCCGATCGGCCCGGAGCCAATAATCGCCACGGTCGATCCGGGCGCGACCTTTCCGTTCAGCACGCCGCATTCGAAGCCGGTCGGCAGAATATCGCTGAGCATGACCAGCGCCTCCTCATCGGCGCCGTCAGGGACCGGATAGAGGCTGGTGTCGGCGTGGGGAATGCGGACATATTCGGCCTGTGTCCCGTCAATCTCATTGCCGAGAATCCAGCCGCCTGTCGTGCAGTGAGAGTACATGCCTCGGCGGCAATAATCGCACTTGCCACATGCGGAGATGCAGGAGATCAAAACGCGGTCTCCTGGCCGGAAGGCCGTCACCCCCTGCCCCACAGACGCAATGACTCCGACGCCCTCGTGACCAAGGATGCGGCCGGGCGCGCAGGTCGCCACGTCGCCCTTGAGAATATGGAGGTCAGTGCCGCAAATGGTCGTCTTGACCATTCTTACGATTGCGTCCCCCGGCGCCTGGATTTCAGGTTTGGGGCGCTCCTTGAGCGCCTTGAGGCCAGGTCCGCTGTATACGAGCGCTTTCATAAGGTCATCCGATTGGTTCGAAGATGCAGGCGAAAGGCACGCGCCATCGGCGGTTGCCCATCTTAACGCCGGGAAAGACGCTGTTCGCGAAATAAGACCAGCCCAATATCGCTGGCGCATTGACCGGGATCAAGCAGCGCCGGAAGGCGGCGCGCGCGTGAGATTTATCCCGCTGTGGCTCGCGATGGACGCCGCTCCCTGATCACGCATTGTTGATCGCGCTGAAGCGATCTCGTGAGCTTACGGCGAGAGTTGTGCGTAGGAACTCGGCAGATCGCCTATGCCTTCATCCGCGGATACATCTGCATGGCTTCGGCGACAAGGATCGCAGCAACAATCAAAACTTCCTGTGGGGCCTCAAACGCCGAGACCCCTCGAGCCGGGGCCGAGGCCTTGTTCGCGATATGCCGGGCGCCACGCCTGATGCGGAAATTCAGGCCGACTCAGAAGAAGAAGGTCGTGCCCAAGACGACAGCGTCCGTGCTGACGCCGTCTCCGGCCAGATTGCGCGAGAGGGAGTGGATCCACTCGCCCTGGAAGCTGACCCAGTCGGTGAATTTGTAGCGGGCGAAGGCAATTGTAGATGCATTCGAGGCGACGAGCGTGGCGTCACCGTAATAAGGCGAGTAATCGATCGCATTGCCCTTCAGGTAGCTGACGCCGTAGCTGCCCCCGATTGTCAAACGTTCAAAGAACGTATAACTGCCCTGCGCGTAAAAGCCAGATGACTTGCGCTTCTCGCCGTCGATGCTGGCGCCATCGAAATAAAGGGCCGTCGTCCCGAGGCCAACTCCGTAATAACCGTAGCCTACAAGGGTCACCGGACCCCAATCCAATCTAGCGCCGCCATCGACCGCAAGGGCGCGTACATTCGTGCCGGGCGTAAGAAAGACAGCATCCCCTTCTTCGGCCCGATGCTGCTGGGTAAGTCCATCAGTCCAGGCGGTCAATTTTATATCCGGCGCGATATTGCCGACATATTTCAGGTGCCCCTGAATGCCCGGCTGGTCATGCGCAGTCAGAGTGCCAGAGTAGGGCGTGACCGAATTAAAATAGCCTGCATTGTCATACTCCTGATAAGGCGTGAAGGCGCCGATTGAAGCCGTCAATCCGTAGAAATCCGGCGTCGTATAGGTGACCTGCGGAATCCAATCGGCATAGACGTAACCGAAGCCAATTCGGCCGAGGCTCGTATTGGAGGGACTTGCGTTGCCTGCAATCGTGCCGGCTCCGAAAATGGTGAAATCATTGAGAATGGCGTCCTGGCCGAACAAGCCGATGTCGCGGCCGATCTTGAGCGTGCCCAAGGTGGGCGTACCAATCGTGCCGAAGACCTGGCGAACGTCGACGCCGGGCGTGCCGAGCGCCACCGCAGCGCCGCCGCTATTGCCGTTCAAAAGGCCTACGTGGACGTTATTGCCGCCCGTGAAGAGCCCGAAGGTGACGCCAATATCATAGCCCATCTGATTGGTGGAAAGGTTTAGCGCCAAGGCGCTCGGAAGCAGGCCCGAGCGAATGGCCATGGAGTTGTTGACGGCGCTTCCGCCGCCAAGGCCGCCCGCAACGACGCCGGTCCCATGTTGCTTGAATTGCTCCGCTCCGAAGAAGACCAACTCGCCAGAAAGCCCGACGTCGACCTGCCCGATGCGCGCGCCAATGCCTTTGTCGAGGCGGGTGAGATATCGATCGTCCGGATTGATGACGACGACTTTTTCCGTTTTAGCCGGCGGTTTGGCGGCCTGCGCGGCGCGCTGTTCGACCTCAGCGGCATGGCGCGACGCCAACTTCTTGTATTCAGCCCTCGTCAGAATCCCCTTCGCCCTGAGCTGTTCGAGCAACTGATCTGTCGTATCCGCATACGAAGGGCAGACGCATGCGAGGCTTAATACGATTACGCCAACCGGCAATGCGCCAATTTTATTGCTCCATACGCGAAAGAACAAAGACAAGGCTTCTCTTGTTTTCGTCCGATCGTCCTTGGCGGCGTGAGCGGCGTCGCATGCATAATCCACATTATATGTGTCGGAGCGCGTAATGTCGCAGGGATCGATCGACCTCTCCTGCGATAGATTGTCCAAAGATCGAACAGCGGCCGCCTCCGACAATAGGCCTCCGATCGAGTCGCCATAGCGCAATTTGCGAGGCGAATCCTGAATGATGTTGCATTCTGGCTTGTGCATGGCGCACCCAATTGACGCAGGGCCAGCGCCGGATCTTCAGACCGTGTTGGCGCTTTCACATTTCTTCGTGCAGCGCTGTAGCGGAGTCATGGATCAGATCAGATAGTGCAGATTGTCGCGGATGACCCCGTGACTCGTTGTGGCGACTTCTCCGAATTCGCATTAGAAGAAGTCTAAAAGCTAAATCTATTCAAGCAATAAGGGCTTGTCATCGAACGATTTGACAGATGACCAGCGCAGTTCGACATGCAGTGTAGATGCCTGTGATGCGCTGGAATGTCGCAAGATTCGCAACCCAAGACGGTGAACTCAGTTGCGAATTCGTAGCCCTCCGGATCAATCACATCATGTTGATCGAGCAGTTGGCGCGGATGCCGGCTCTGTTGAATGACGGGATCCGCCACACGACCGCTTCAGCCGCGACTGGCGATGAGTCAATGTTGACAGTTTGCACAGCCAACGTTCGGCATGACGAATATCCGTGCAACCGGCCCTGTTTGTAGGCGCCATCTCTCTTGAATGGAAGGCGCAGCAAATTACGGGCGTATCTCGCACACACCAGCAAAACCGCTGACGCTACGCCTCCATAACTGTGGCCCTGAAGATGCATAGCTCTGGCCGACCGCGGCGGGATTGGCTTGGCCTATGCGACAGTCATCGTTAGAGCGCGTGCGGCGGGCCATAATTCGATGGGCGGCGTAGCAGTTTCGCTCGTCTCGCCGCGTAATCGACGTAGAGTTCTTGAGCGCTTTGGCGCATCGGCCACAAGCTTGCGCCGGGATCTAACGCCCAGAGGTCGTCGCCTCGGTTTCAAGGCGGCGGAGCGCATCCCTCGTGTCTATATCGATTTCGATCGCATCATCGTCGACCGAACATTCGATCACGCCCTCTCCTCCGGCCTCGACGAGACGGCGCGCGCCACGGTCGCCTTCAAGATGCGCGACAGCGACGAAAAGGCCCCTTCCAATCAGGACCGGATTGCCGCGCGAACCGCCGCGCACAGGCGCCACCGCGCGCGGCGCCTCGACCGAAGCCTCGAAGACCCGGATCAGCCGATCGATGAGCTCGCCTGAAATGCGCGGCATGTCGGCAAGAAGGATAACTGCGCCCGCCGCTGTTTTCGGCAATGCCGCGATCCCCGCCTTCAAGGAGCTCGAAAGGCCTGTTTGGTAGTGCGGATTGGCGATTAGAAACAGGTCGAGGCCGTCGAGCGCCGTCTCGACTTTCCCGGCGGCATGGCCGGTGACGACGAGGATGGGCCTTGCCCGCGAGGCGAGCGCGGCCTCGGCGACATAGCGAACCAAAGGCTTGCCGAAGAGAGGAGCGATGAGCTTCGTATCCTGCGGACCGGCATGGAAGCGCGACGACCGGCCGGCCGCCAGGATGATCGCCGCGATCTCAGCCATCGGCGGACGTCCCTCGCGCCGGGTGGGCGACAGTCTCCACCAGGAGGCCACCGACGCCCATCCGCTTGATGTCTTCGCTGCGCACGGGAATCCCTGCAAGGAGCCGGTCCAGCACGAAGTCGAATCCATTCTCTTTTGGCGAGCGGGCGCAGCCTGGAGCCCCAATGACAGGCTTTCCGTCGCCTTCGCCTGGAAGCGATCCGAGGAGAAGGAGATTGCCGGGATCGACGGGCATGCCAAAATGCTCCACCCGCCCGCCGGCTTTCTCGATGGCGCTCGGGACCACATCGCGCCGATCGGTGATGGCGGAGGCGCCGAAAATCACGATCAGGTCGCTCGCGCCTTCGATCCGGCGAAGCGCCGCTGTGAGCGGACCCGCCTCATGCGGCGTGCGTTCCTCGATCATGATTTTGCCGCCCGCGGGCGCAAGCCTTTCGTCTAGCGCGCGGAGCGCTTTCTCAACGGTCGAAGATTTCAAATCCGGCCGCAGGGTCGAGACGACGCCGATGCGAAGCGGACGGAACGGCGCCACGCGCAAGGGCGCTTCTGTGGCTGCAGCAATCGCGCGGTCGAGCAGGACGGCGGCGACCGCGAAGGGGATGATTTTCGCTGTTGCGACCATTTCCCCTTCGACGACTCGGCGGAACGGCTTCAAGGTGGCGATCGTGATGGTTTCATCGATCATGTTGACCCTATCGATGACCGCTGCGTCGACGATGAAGAGCCCGCTGCAGTTCGAGCGGAGATTGCAGCGGCCCGTGAAGGCCATGTCGACATTCAGATGAGCGCCCGCGAGCGCTTCCGCGAGACGGCGCGCCGCCTCGTTCTCGTCCACCTCTCCGGCCTCGAGGCGCGCGCCGAGAATTTCATCGACGCCGGCGGCCTGCAGGCCGGCGATCTGGCCGGCGCCGATCCATTCGCCCTTTTTCAAGGTGAGCCCCGAATGCCTGATCGCGCGGGCGAGAACGACGCCGTCGCTTTCAGCGACGGGAACTGGTCCGAATTTCACGCGGCCTTCTCCGTTTCGGCGCGCAAGGACTTGCGGCGTAGGGCGGCGACGATCTCACCGAGGATCGCGACCGCGATTTCAGCGGGGCTCACCGCGCCAATGTCGAGCCCGATGGGGGCGTGAATGCGCCCGAGCTCCCTTTCACCGAAGCCTTCCGCGCGCATCCGATCCAGCCTCTTCGCATGCGTCTTCGACGACCCAAGCGCGCCTATATAGAAGCAATCGGCGCGCAGGGCGCGGATGAGGCCTTGATCGTCGATGCGCGGGTCATGAGTCAGCAGCGCCATGGCGGTATAGCGATCGAGCTGCAAGAGCGGCAGCGCCGCTTCGGGCCATTCGGCGATAAGCCGCGCATCGGGAAAGCGCTCCGGCGTCGCGAAGGCCGTGCGCGGATCGACGACGACCATGTCGAAGCCCACGAGGCTGGCGATCGGCGCAAGCGCCTGCGCAATATGGACGGCGCCGATCGCGACAAGCCGCGTCGCTGGAGTCTGAGCCGCGAGAAAGAACGCTTTGCCGCCCCAGGCCGCCATACCGCTTTTTCCGAGCCGCAGCCGCTCGCCCAGAATATCGGCCATGGGATCAGCGGCGAGATCCGTAGCGCGGACAAGGCGCTGCTCGCCAGACGCAATGTCGGTCACAAGCACGCAAGGACGCCTTGCGGCGCGCTCACCGTTGAAGGCTGCAAGGAGATCCGCCCGGTTCGCGTCAACGCTTTCGACATACACCTTGATCCGCCCGCCGCAGGAAAGGCCGACGCGCCAAGCCGTCTCGTCGGCGACGCCGAATTCCAGCATTCGACGGCCGCCGTCCCCGATCACATCCAGCGCTTCGGCGATCACGTCGCCCTCGACGCAGCCGCCGGAAACGGAGCCAAGGAAATTGCCCTCGCCATCGATGACGAGATGGCTGCCGACGGGCCGGGGCGCCGACCCCCAGGTCTCGACGACGGTCGCAAGAGCGACCCCGCGACCCGCCTCCTTCCATTCTTGCGCTTTGCGAAGAATGTCTTCATCGGACGCAAGCATGCAGAGCCTCGCTCATTCCAAACACGGACGACATCAGCATAGGAGAAACTCCCGTTCACGTCTCATATTCCGGGACTCGTCTGCGACAAGGCCGCGCAGATCGGCGGCTGGAAAGCGCCGGCGGCGTGGACGTGGCCCACAAGGCAACATGCGTGGCCATAGAGGCCGAGGCCCAGCAAAAGCGCCCCTGTCGAACCGAGGATCTTACCAAGCCAGCCTTGCAGGAAGCCGCCGATCGAAGCTAAAATCTTCGCGAGCCAGCCTTCCTTGCTTGCCGTATCGGCGGGGGCTTGCGCCTCCGCCGGCTTGCCGACGACGGAGCCGAATTTCTCGAAAAAATCTCCCGCGAGCTTTTTCGCGGTGCTGTCGATCAGGCGTCCGCCGAGCTGAGCCAATTTACCGCCAATATCCGCCTTCGCCGTATAATTCAGAATAGTCGCCTTGCCATCCGCCTCGAGCCTGACCTGGGCGCCGCCTTTCGCGAACCCGGCGGCGCCGCCCGAGCCTTCGCCGGTGATCGTATAGCCGTTCGGCGGATCGAGGTCGGAAAGCGTAACCATGCCGATGAAGGAAGCTTTCACCGGCCCGACCCTCAACGTCACTGTGGCGCGCATCTGCGTGTCGGAAAGCTTCTCGATCGTTTCGCAGCCAGGGATGCATTGCTTCAGCACGTCGACGTTATTTAGCGCGGCGTAGACCTTTTCACGCGGCGCCTCGATTCTTTGAGTCCCGGTCATATCCATGTAGCAGCTCCTATTCCTTGACGGCGACTTGCAGCTCGGATCGATGTCCGCGCCGTCTCGCCTCGATGATTTCAGCCAGGATAGAAAACGCGATTTCGTCAGGCGTGATCGCCCCGATATCGAGCCCGGCGGGCGCCTTGAAGGCCTTGAGCCGCTCGGCGTCGAAGCCGATCTGCGCCAGCTCTTGGCGCAACGCCTCCGCCTTCTTGCGCGAGCCGACAAAGGCGACATAGGCGGAGGAGGCTTTGAGCGCCGCTTTAAGCGCCGCGCTATCCCCTTTGCCTTGCGTTGCGACCACAATGAAACCGGCGCCGCCATATTGGCCTGGCGGCTCGAAACCATCGGCGAGAACATCGACTTCGCCATAATCCGCGTGATCGCTCGCCGGAGCGCAGACAATCACGAAAAAGCCGAACCGCTGGGCGAGATCGGCCAGCGCGACCCCGACCGGCGAGCTGCCGAGGATCACGATTTGCGGATGCGGCAAAACAGGCTCGACGAAAATATCCATCGTGCCTCGGCTCGGACACATGTTCTTGGCGAATTCTATTCCCTCGCGCGCCTCGCCCGCCGCAACGCCAAGCTGGTCGAGGAGATCCTTCGGCTGCACGCTGATGAGGCGCGGCTCGCCGTCCTTGATCGCATCGCGGGCGGCGCGCAGCACGGCGCCGCGGGCGCAGCCGCCGCCGATCCAGCCGGCGGATATGACGCCGTCGTCCCGAATGATAGCCTTGGCGCCAGCCTTCGCCGCAGTCGCCGCGACGGTGCGGACCACGGTCGCAAGGGCGAAGGGTTCGCCCTTCGCCCTCAGATTGCTGACAAGCTCCAGGAGGTCGGTCCTTATCATGGTCACAATCTCGCGAGGTAGGGTTCGAGCGCGATGAGGCTTTCGAGGTTATGCGCTGGCGCGAAGAGATCGACGAAAGGCAAGGCCGCCTTCATGCCGCGCGCTTCCGGCGAATAATCCCGCCAGCCGAGCATCGGATTGAGCCAGGCGATGCGACGACAGCGCTGGCGCAGGGCGCGCATCTCGGCGCCGAGCTTGATCGGGTCGCCGGTGTCATAGCCGTCCGAGACGATCATGACGGCGGTTCGCGAATGGATCACGCGACGCGCGTGCCAGCGATTGAATGTCGCGAGGCTGTCGCCGATCCGCGTGCCGCCGCCCATGCCCGTCGATATAAGGGAGAGACGGTCAACCGCGCGCGCCGCATCCCTGTCTCGTAGCGCCGACGAAACATGAGTAAGCCGCGTGTGAAACACGAAAGCCTCCGCTTCGTAGAACGCATCGAGGGCGCCGTGCATGAAGCGCAAGAACATAGGCGCGTAAAGGCTCATGGAGCCGGAGGCGTCGAGAAGAATGACAAGCCGCAGCGGCTTCTCCTTCCGGCGCCGGTGGAAGAGCTCGATCGGCGCGCCGCCATAGGAAATGCTGTGATGGATGGTGCGGCGAAAATCGAGGCGCTGGCCGGATCGACGAACGCGGTGACGGCGGGTAAGGCGCGCGCGCATCGAACGGGCGAGCCGTTCAGCCAAAGCATAGGCGGCCTCAAGCTCCAAGGGATCGATGATGTGGCGAAAGTCGGTCTTGGCCAGGCTTTCCGCGATGGAGGCGCCTTCGCGACGGCCCCGCCCGTTGGCTGACTCCGTCTCATCGGGCGTGCGCTCAACCCTGTCGGGTTCGCCGGATGTCTCAAGGGACTCGCTCGCCGCGAAGGGGGCGCTCGGCGCGGCCCGACTGTCTTTTGTCGAACCGCTGCTGCGCAGCGCCGACTTGACGCCGCGCGCAAGCCAAAAGGCGGCGAAGATTTCATCGAACCTTTCCCAATCGGAGCGAGAGCCGCAGAATAGCGCCTTGAAGGCTTGACGCAGCAGCGAGGGCCGCGTCGCGACAGGATCCGCGAGAAGCGCAAGGGCGTCCTCGGTCTCCGCGAAGCCCGTCGCGAAGCCATTGTCGCGCAAGGTCCGGACGAAGGCGACAAGGCGATGGCGCATCGCTTCGCCCGCGCCTCCTTCATCGGAAATTTCGGACGCCAGCGCAGCCATGAGTCTAAGCCACCCTCCCAAGAAGCCGGTCGCTCACCTCGCGCGACAGTCTGGCTTTGTCCTCGGCGGTTTTCACGAGGCACATCAAGGTTTCGTAAACAACTTCGGGATTGTCGTGCAGCCTCTGCACCCCGAGGCCGACAAGCGCCGCGGCCCAATCGAGCGTCTCAGCGACGCCCGGAGTCTTGCGCAAATCTTCCTTGCGGACGGCGTCGACCATGGTCGCGATCTGCAGCGCCAGCGACGCGTCCACGCCAGGGAGTCGCGCGAGAAGAATGCGCGCCTCACGGTCAATATCGGGGAAGTCGACATAGTGGTACAGACAACGGCGGCGCAGAGCGTCCGACAGTTCACGCGTGCCGTTCGACGTCAAAATCACGCGTGGAATCGAGATGGCGGCCACAGTTCCAAGCTCCGGGATCGAGATTTGGAAATCAGAAAGAAGTTCGAAGAGAAAGGCTTCGAACTCCTCATCCGCGCGGTCGATTTCATCAATCAGCAGGACCGGCGAGCGTTCTTGCCGGATCGCCGCCAGGAGCGGCCGCTCGAGCAGATAGCGTTCAGAAAAGATGTGCTCCTCGATATTGTCTGGATCGTCTCCCTCGCGCGCCTTGATCGCGAGCAACTGACGCTGATAGTTCCATTCGAAAAGGGCGGCGTTCTGATCCAGGCCTTCATAGCATTGTAGACGGATCAGTTTCGTATTGTGCAGACTGGCCAACGCGCGCGCGACTTCGGTCTTGCCCACGCCCGCCTCGCCCTCCAGCAAGAGCGGGCGGCGGAGCATATCCATCAGCCAGAGCGCAGTCGCGAGATCACGGTCGGCGATATAGCCGCAGGCGGCGAGGCCCTGGGCGATTTTTTCGCGAGACGTGGCGTTCGGCATCGGCCTTCACCTGAAGGAGAGCGTTGACGGCGCGAGAAGACTCATATGGCGATGAAATCACGGTCTTCCAGCAGCGGGCGGGCGAAGGGGAGGCGCTTCGCCCGCCCGCGGATCACGCATGCAGCCCAAGCCGATCCGCCACCGACCAGAGCCGCCATGCGTCATGCGGCATTTGAATATGTCCGGCCTCCAGGAATGCGAAAGCGTCATTGACCGCATTGGAGAAGCATGGAACCCCTCCTACATGCGGGCTTTCTCCGACGCCCTTGGCGCCAATCGGATGATGCGGCGAAGGCGTGACAGTGAAATCGGTTTCCCACTTCGGCGTCTCGACGGCAGTCGGCAGGAAGAAATCCATGAACGAGGCGCCCATCACATTTCCTTGCGCGTCATAGCTGATCTCCTGGCCCATCGAGACCGCGAAGGCTTCGGTAAGGCCGCCGTGAACCTGGCCCTCGATGATCATCGGGTTGATGCGCGTGCCGCAATCATCGAGAGCGTAAAACCGCCGCGTCTTGGCGACGCCAGTGTCCACATCGATATCCATGACGCAGACATAGGCGCCGAACGGATAGGTCATGTTGGGCGGATCGTAATAGTTCACCGCCTCGAGGCCAGGCTCCATCCCGGGCGGCAGGTTATTGTAGGCCGCCCATGCGATTTCTTTCATGGTCTTGAACTTTTCCGGCAGGCCCTTCACCCGGAAACGATCGATGTCCCATTCGACGTCATATTCTGACACTTCGAGCAGATGCGCGGCGATCATCTGCGCCTTCGCCCTTATCTTCCGCGCGGCCACCGCAGTCGCCGCCCCGGCTACAGGAGTGGAGCGCGAACCATAGGTGCCGAGACCATAGGGGGCGGTGTCGGTGTTCCCTTCCTCGATGGTGATGTCGTCAGCTGGAATGCCGAGTTCCGTGGCGATGATCTGGGCGTAAGTCGTCTCGTGGCCTTGGCCCTGGCTCTTGGTGCCCATTCGGGCCACGATCGAGCCGGTCGGATGGATGCGAATCTCGGCGGAATCGAACATGCCGACGCCAAGAATGTCGCAATTGCGCGACGGGCCGGCGCCGACGATTTCGGTGAAGAAGGCGACGCCGACGCCCATTAATTGGCGCGTCTCGCCGCGGCTGAAGGCTTCCTGTATCGCCTTCTGCTCGGCGCGCAACGCCGAATAGCCCACGGCGTCCATCACCTTTTGCATGGCGAAATGGTAGTTGCCGCTGTCATATTCCCAGCCGAGCGCCGAATGATAAGGAAATTGCTCGGCCCTGATGAAGTTCTTCATTCGCAATTCTACGGAATCCATCCCGAGTCTATGGGCCAGGACTTCGATCGCGCGCTCAATGGCGTAAACGGCTTCCGTCACCCGGAAGGAGCAACGATAAGCGACGCCGCCCGACGCCTTGTTGGTGTAGACGCCGTCGACCTCCAGATGCGCGACAGGTATGTCATAGGAGCCCGTGCAGATGTTCATGAACCCGGCGGGCCATTTCGAAGGGTCGGCGCAGGCGTCGAAGGCGCCATGATCCGCAAGCACGTGGATGCGCATCGCCAGGATCTTGCCGTCCTTCGTCGCCGCCAGCTCCGTCGTCATGTGATAGTCGCGGGCGAAAGAGGTTGTCGATAGATTCTCCATCCGGTCTTCGACCCATTTTACCGGAACGCCGAGGACGATCGACGCGACGACCGAGCAGACATAGCCTGGATAGACTCCGACCTTATTGCCGAAGCCGCCGCCGATGTCGGGCGCGATCACATGGATTTTATGCTCCGCTATCCCCGACAACAAGGATACGACGGTGCGCACCACATGCGGGGCCTGGAACGTTCCCCAAATGGTCAGCTCGCCCTTGACCTTATCCATCGAAGCGACGCATTGGCAGGTCTCAAGCGGGGACGGATGCGTGCGATGATAGGTGAACAGATCCTTTGTGACGACCTCGGCATTAGCGAACACCGCATCGGTCGCCGGCTTATCGCCCACCTGCCAATTGAAAATATGGTTGTAGTGCTTGCGTTCGCCGTGCGGGCCTACCCGCTTTTCCTTGAGGTCCTCGCGCAGCAGCGGCGCGTCCGGCGCCATGGCCTGAAATGGATCGACCACAACCGGCAGCGCCTCGTATTCGACATCCACTAGCTCGATCGCATCCGCCGCGATATAGCGGTCCTCGGCGACCACAAAGGCGATCTCCTGATTCTGGAAGAGAACCTTTTCGTCCGCCAGCACGGCCGCGACATCGCCGGCGAGGGTCGGCATGTAATGGAGATTCAGCGGCTTGAGATCGGCGGCGGTCAAGACCGCCTTGACGCCGGGAAGCGCCAAAGCTTTCGATGCGTCGATGCTCTTGATTCGCGCATGCGCATGCGATGATCGAACGAAATCGCCGAACAACATGCCTGGCAGCTTGACGTCGTCGACATAATTGCCGCGGCCTTGCGTGAAGCGAATGTCCTCGGTGCGCTTCCGCTTGCACCCCATGCCCTGAAGGACTTCGGCGCGCTCGGCTTGAGTGCGAATCATCTCGTTCATTCCGCAGCCTCCTGGTAGGGCGCGCCATTGATCGTCGCGGCGGCGTATTGGATGGATTTGACGATATTCTGATACCCGGTGCAGCGGCATAGATTGCCGGAAATGCCTGATCGAATTTCGTCCTCCGTGGGGTTTGGGTTTTCCTTCAGCAAGCGATGCGCCCGCATGATCATGCCAGGCGTGCAATAGCCGCATTGCAGGCCGTGCATCTGGCGAAAGCCTTCCTGCAACGGATGCAGCGCGCCGTCGGGCGAAGCCATCCCTTCGATCGTCGTGATTTCGGCGCCATTCGCCTGGACCGCGAACAAGGTGCAGGATTTGACCGACATCGCATTGAGGTCAACCGTGCAGGCGCCGCAATGGCTCGTGTCGCAGCCGATATGCGCGCCGGTGAGCCCGACCTGTTCGCGCAAGAAGTGAATGAGGAGCGTCCGGGGCTCGACCAGAGCCTCGACAGCGCGCCCGTTGATTGTCATTTTGACGTGAACCTTCGACATCCCGTCTCTCCGCTTCGCTGTCATTCCGCTCAGGCTTGGGCGCGCGATTTGGCGCGTTCGATCGCGCGTCGGACCATCATTCCGGCCATTTTCCTGCGATATTCGGCGGGCCCGCGTCCGTCCGAGGCCGGGTCCGTAATGGCTTCCGCCGCGGTCGCCGCATTGGCGATGGCCGCCCGGTCGAGCCCTGCGCCGATGAGCGCCTGCGCCGCCGCCTCAGCCCACAGCGGGGTGTCCGCGACATTGGTCAAACCGATAGAGGCCGCAACACATTTGCCGTTTGCGATTGTGAGCACCACGGCGGCGGCCGCGACTGCGTAATCGCCGATCTTGCGTTTCAGCTTTTCATAGGCGTAGCCATGCCCTGCGGGCGGCGACGGAATGCGGATCTCGGTCAGGATTTCGTGGTTCTGGCGAGCTGTGTCATAGGCGCCGAGATAAAAGTCCCGCGCTCGAAGCCTTCGCTGCCCGTCCCGGCCGACGAGTTCATATTCGGCGTCGAGGCATAGCATGAGCGCCGGCATGTCATTGCCTGGGTCGCCATTGGCGACATTGCCGCCAAGGGTGCCAAGGTAACGGATCTGCGGATCGGCGATCACCAGGGACGCCTCTCGCAGGATGGGCAGCTTTTCAGCCAGAAGCGGCGAGCCGATGATTTCATATTGAGTCGTCATGGCGCCGATGACGATTTGCTCGCGCTCCTGCCGGACGCCTTTCAGGCCGCTGACCCCAGCGAGATCAACGAGATGCTCCGGCGTCGACAGGCGGGTCTTCATGACTGGAATAAGGCTGTGGCCGCCAGCCAGGGGACGCGCCTCCTCCCCCAGCTGCGCCAGAAGCGCGACCGCCTCCTGCAAAGAGCTGGGCCTGTGATACTCGAATACGCCGGGAATCATGCGCGCCTCCGATTGCGTTCCTCACTGCGACCGTTCGCCGTCGCTGGGAGAAAGATCGGGGGTCATCGCAATGGCGACAATCGGCTATGCATGAAACGTCATTAAATTTAACGAGCGACGGGCTAAACGGCTCTCCCATAGCCATTGCCTCCTGGCTCATTGAGTTTCTTGGAATTCGAACTTGGATTTCGTGCTCCCTTGGGTAGACGTGACGCATTTCATGCAGATGCACGAACTGCGTCAGTCGCCCTGCCCTTTTCTAAGCGCCTTCAGAATGCGATTCCATGACTGCAGCTCCGCTGCGCCCTAGCCGCAGACTTGGTCCATAGAAGCCATCCGCCGCCGTAAATCCATCCATGGGGGAACTCCATGTCTCTAAAGGCGCTCTTGCGCACCAAGTCCATCGAGCGACTCCAATCCGAACTCGGCCAGGAGGGGCAATTTAGGCGCGTGCTTGGCCTATGGCAGCTTACCGCTATCGGCCTTGGCGGGCTCATCGGGGCCGGCATATTTGTGCTCACAGGGGTCGTCGCCGCAACCCAAGCCGGGCCGGCCGTCTCTCTGTCATTCGTGATCGCCGGCATAGCGAGCGCCGCCGCCGCCCTCAGCTACGCCGAATTTGCCGGGATGATCCCCGTCGCCGGCAGCGCCTACACCTATGGATACGCCGCGCTTGGCGAACTCGTCGCATGGGTAATCGGCTGGGATCTGCTGCTCGAATATGCGCTTGTGGTCGCCGTCGTGTCGATCGGCTGGTCTGGCTATTTGCAAGCGCTGCTCAGCCAGCTTGGCCTGACGCTCCCGACCTGGGCGACGGGCGCCTCTGGAACAGGCCCAGGCCATGTCGTGGACCTCGCGGCGATGCTCGGAGCCCTTGCGGTCGCGGGCCTCCTGACGCTCCGCATCGAATGGAGCGCACGCTTCAACGCGGCCATGGTGCTCATCAAGATCGCCGCGGTCATCCTCGTCATAGCCGCCGGTCTGCCCCACGTGCGCGCCGCCAATTGGCATCCTTTCATGCCCTACGGCTTCAGCGGCGTGGTCGAGGGCGCCGCCGTCGTCTTCTTCGCGGTCTTCGGCTATGACACCCTCACAACCGCCGCTGAAGAGGCGCGCGACCCGCAGAAGCAACTCCCCCGCGCCGTCTTGCTATCGCTCGCCGTCTCTCTCACGCTCTACATCGCCATGTCCTTGGTGCTCACCGGCATCGTGCGCTACGATACTCTCAACAGCCCCGCTCCGGTCGCCGCTGCTTTCACAGCGATTGGCCTTCCCTGGGTGACGTTCATCGTGTCCGCTGCCGCCGTGGCCGGCATCGCCAGCGTCATGCTCGCTTTCTTGCTCGGCTGCGCCCGCATCTGGTTCGCCATGAGCCGCGACGGGCTGCTTCCCGCATGGTTCGCGCATGTGCATCCACGATTTCGCACGCCGCACCGCCCGACGCTGATCGCCGGAGCGCTCACGGCCCTCGTCGCGGGCTTCTTCCCGATCAAGGAGGTCGCCGAATTGGTGAACATCGGAACGCTCTCGGCCTTTGTAATCATCTGCGTCGCCGTCATCGTGCTGCGCCGGACGAGGCCCGACGTTCCGCGCACGTTCCGGACGCCCCTCGTCCCCTGGATACCGCTAGCCGGCGTCGGGTTCTCCCTGTGGTTGCTGTCAAAGCTCCCCGCCGTCGCCTGGGAACGCTTCGTCATTTGGATGGCGCTCGGCCTTCTTCTCTATTTTTCCTATGGCCGACGGCATAGCGTTCTCGCAAAAGAAGAAGGCGCGCGGTTCAAAGTCAAACCCGTCGGCGAAACGCCAAGCAATTAGCTTATATCTTCTCATATCGGCGAGATAAAAATCGCTTGCGCGACGGCTCGAAGATTTGCCGCCGACAGCATGGCCAAGCCCACGATGAGCATTCGCCGAATACTGATCGATTTCCCGCCCGCCGCTTTCACGAGAGATATGCCTATGTCTGAGCACACAGCCACCATTAAATGGACGCGCAACGGCGCCGACTTCAGCTATAAAACTTACAGTCGCGACCATATCTGGCAGTTCGACAACGGCGTCGAAGTCCCGGGCTCCGCCGCGCCTGCTTATTTAGGCAATCCGCAGCGGGTCGATCCCGAGGCCGCGTTTGTCGCAGCGCTGTCGAGCTGCCACATGCTGACCTTTCTCGCGCTTGCGTCAAATAAGGGCTTTATCGTCGATAGCTATGAAGACAATGCCGTCGGGCGCCTTGAAAAAAACGCCGCCGGCAAGCTCGCCGTCACATGCGTCGAATTGAGCCCGAAAATCGTTTACAGCGGGAACAAGCAGCCAACGCAGGCGGATCTCGATTGGCTGCACGACAAGGCCCATCGCGAATGCTTTATCGCGAACTCCGTGACGACTGAAATCAGAGTCCTTCCGACGACATGACCGGATCAGCCTGCGCCATGGCGCCTACCCGTAGTGACTGCGCGGATCAAGATTGGCTAACCGGTCGAACAATCACTGCTGGCTGTCGCCAGGCGGCGCCTCGTGGACATTCCTCACCGCCGACTCGCTGGTCGCAACATTCCGTTTCACTGAAATGAAACTGTCCGGGCTCACGGAGATCGAATCGATGCCGCATTCGACCAGGAATTGAGCGAACTCGGGGTGATCGCTCGGCGCCTGGCCGCACAGGCCTACTTTGGCGCCGGCCTGATGCGCGGCCTCAATTGTCCTTTGAATCATCCATTTCACGGCAGCGTCCTGCTCGTCGAAGAGGTCGGCGAGCTCAGCAGAGTCTCGATCCACGCCGAGCGTGAGCTGTGTGAGGTCGTTGCTGCCAATTGAAAACCCATCGAAGCGCTCGGCGAACGCCTTTGCGAGAATGACGTTGGAAGGGATCTCGCACATGACGTAGACCTCAAGGCCTCTTTCTGCGCGGCGCAGCCCATTCTCGGCCATGACCGCCAGCACGCGGTCCGCCTCTTTCGTGGAGCGGCAAAACGGAATCATGACGATCACATTGTCGAATCCCATCTCCTCTCGCAGCCGCCGTATGGCGCGGCATTCAAGCGCAAAGCCTTCGCGATAGCGGGGCGAGTAGTAACGCGAGGCGCCCCGGAAGCCGAGCATCGGATTTTCCTCTTTCGGTTCGAATTCGGCTCCGCCGATGAGGTTCGCATATTCATTGGTCTTGAAATCGCTCATGCGCACGATCACCGGATTCGGGTGAAAGACTGCGGCGATGCGGGCGAGCCCACGGGCGAGACGGTCGATGAAATATTCGGTCTTGTCGACGTAGTTCGCGGTCAGACTAGCGATGGCCGACTTGGCGTCAGCGTCCTTGAGGGCGTCGTAATGCGCCAAGGCCATCGGATGCACCCTGATGTGATTGCTGATCACGAACTCCATGCGCGCGAGGCCGACGCCATCCGCTGGAATGCGCCACCAACGAAAGGCCGCCGCCGGATTGGCGAGGTTCAACATCACCTTGGTATGGGTCGTCGGAAGGGCGGCGACGTCGAGCTCTTCACTTTCGAATTCGGCCATCCCTTCATAAACGAAGCCCTGGTCGCCTTCGACGCAAGACACTGTGACTTCCTGTCCGGTATGCAGCACTTGGGTGGCGTCGCCGGCGCCGACCACGGCCGGCAAGCCAAGCTCGCGGCTCACAATCGCCGCGTGAGAGGTTCGCCCGCCATGATCGGTAACGATTGCAGCGGCCCGCTTCATGATCGGGACCCAGTCGGGATCGGTCGTCCGCGTCACGAGCACGGCCCCATCGACGAAGCGATCGATCTCGCGGGGGCTGTCGATCAGGCACACCCGGCCGGCCGCCACGGCGTCGCCGACGCTCAGGCCGGAGACAAGCCGCCGTCCCTTCGACCGGATGCGATAGGAGCGAAGCGTGGTCGCCACGCGCCGCGACTGCACCGTCTCTGGCCGGGCTTGGACGATGAAAAGCTCACCGGTCTCGCCATCCTTCGCCCATTCCATGTCCATCGCACAGCCATAATGGCGCTCGATAACGCAAGCCCAGCGGGCAAGCGCCAAAATGTCCGCATCGTTGAGAACGAACGTCTCCCGTTCAGTCTTAGAAGTTGGAACATTGCGCGTTGGATGACTTAAATCGCTCGCATAGATCAGCTTCTGCGCTTTCTCCCCGAGGCTCTTCTCGATGATAGGCGTCGCCGAAAGGTTCGAAAGGAGCGGCTTAAAGACTTCGTATTCGTCGGGGTCGACCGCGCCTTGGACGACATTCTCGCCGAGCCCCCACGCGGCGTTGATCAACACCACCTTATCGAAGCCGGTTTCGGTATCGATGGAGAACATGACCCCTGACCCGCCGAGATCGGAGCGGACCATGCGCTGCACCCCGACCGAGAGCGCAACCTTCATGTGGTCAAACCCTTTGGCCTGCCGGTAGCTGATCGCCCGGTCGGTGAACAGGGACGCGTAGCAACGCCGACAGGCGTCGAGCAGGGCGGCCTCGCCGCGAATGTTGAGATAGCTCTCTTGCTGGCCGGCGAAACTTGCGTCAGGCAGGTCTTCGGCCGTGGCGCTGGAACGGACAGCGACATCGGCGTCGGCTTTGTTCGCCCGCTGGCAAAGTTCGCGATAGGCCAGACGAATCGCCTCAGAAGTCTCCGCAGGCCATTCGCCCAGAAGGATCGCGTCCCTGATCGCGGCTCCGACCCTGGCGAGAGGCGCGGCGCCGGAGGCAAGATCGGCGAACCCGCTCGCAATCGTCGCTTTCAATCCATTGGCTTCGATATATCGCCAAAAGGCGTCCGCGGTGGTCGCAAAACCAGGCGGGACCCGCACGCCTTCTTTCTCCAGCGTTCGCACCATCTCGCCGAGCGAGGCGTTTTTGCCGCCGACTCGCGATACGTCGCCGCGCCCGAGATTTTCGAACCAAAGCACTTCTGGGGCGGTCGACAAGGGAAGTCCTTTCGTATGGCGATTGCTCCAAAGACTCTGACCTTGCACGCCGACGGCGAGCCTGGCCGTGACTTTCGTCCCCAGATCAGCAGCAGAAATTAAGGGCGACGGCAAAGAGCGCTCTGATCTCCCTCAAAAGAGCGCACTTTGTTGAGCTAGAATTTGGGTCATGCTCTCAAATTGTTTGCGCGCGCACCGATGCATTTTGCAGCCGGCGACGGCGCGCCGAATTCATAGGTGGCCAGGAAAATAGAGGCGGAGGGCCTGCTGGCTGGATTGGGGCGCTACGCTTCGTCCGTCGGGACCGCGGCTTTCGCTCCCGCAATGTTTTCCGATGCCCGGGGAATCATCGGCGGCTTCCGTCTGGCGATAAGCAAAAGGCCGGCGCCTTCGCCCATGACTTTCGGCGGCCTTCGGACTGCATGAACAACGCGCCCGAGCAAGAGGCCGACGGCCGACGCCGCGTGCCAGGACCAGTCGCCGAGAAAATGCTTATCGCCGCATTTCACCGGCGAACAGCGTTCGATCCAATAAATGAGCGAGTCGAATTCGGTCCATGGCATCGGCGCGATGCTTTCGATGCTCAGCCCGGCGTCCCGCGCAAGAGCGGCAAGAGCCGCACGCGTCCACCAAGTCAGATGATGTGGCGGCGCGTTGAGAAGAAAATTCGGAATCCGCGTCGCGGCCGAAGGCACATGCGGCACTCCGACGACGACCAATCCCCCCGGCTTCGCCGCCGCGACCATCCGCTCGAAAAACGGGCGGGGCGACGCCAGATGCTCGATGACCTGAAAGGCGCAAACGACGTCATAGGCGCCCGAATGGGTCGCAAGATGATCGCTCAGCGTCTCCCTGCGGACATCAATATTTGCATCATCGGAGGTAAAATGGGGGTCGATGCCTGTGTAGCGAGCGTAGGGGACATATTTCTGGAACAGGGCGGCGCCGCAGCTCACGTCGAGGACGCGGGCTCCCGGTTCGACCATTCGGGCGGCGGTCTCGAATTCCGCGCGGGGCGCTTCGAGCACGGACACTCTGTAGGTCTTCAGCCGCCGGTAGTAGCTTTGGTAGAAGGCTTGGTCGCCCTCAACGCGCGGCTCGAAGAAGTAAAGCCCGACGGGGGATTCCCACAATCCGAACCGGTCAAGCCCCGCAAAGCTCGATCGCGCGTCGACGCCAAACTCGATCCGCCAGAGATCCGTGAGCAGGCGCGTCGTGACCCACTGAACGCGCCGGACGGCTGGCTGGCCGGTCACCGGACAAAGGGGCGTTTCCATGCGATGAGAGGACCCTGGCGCGTCACTGTGTGGGTGTCTGGCTCGCCTTACGACCAAGGAGCGAATGTGAGCCAGAAATACAGGCCTGCGAAGCCGCGTCGAACGCGCCGCCCGCTCAATATTTCGCGGTGACCGCGGCCGGCGGCGAGAACCAATCGAATTTATAGTTCAGGCTGAACCGTGCGATATGATATTTCGACCGCGTAAGGAACCCGATTGTCGTATTGCCTGCGGCATAAGCGGCATAACGCGCAGAGATCGAATCGTACATATAATCCGCCCTGATCGTCCAATTGCGGGTCAAGGCATATTCCACGCCGACGCCCTCATTGCCGAAACTCCGCGAGAACGGAAGCATGCCCGCCCGCAAGGTCGTGGTGCCGTTCGCAATGAGGTAGGGCGCGCCAATATTGTAATATGTCCGCACCGTAGCGTAAGAGAAACCGGTCGCGAAATAAATCATCAGACGGTCAAAGGCGTAACCGAGCCGAAGGCGAATGTCTCCGAAATTCTCGAGCCGAGACCCAAAGGTCAAAACCGCCGGCGGAGTTGGGACGCTCACCGATCCTCGCACATTCGACCAGTCCGAATCCGCTTCGAGCCCGACGATCGCATTGCCGATCAAGGGAAGGCCGGTAAATTGATAGTTGTAGCCGACTTGGCCGCCAACCACGGCCCCACGCGCGGTGATGCCGCTGGTCTCCTGAGCGGAAACCCCCGGCCCTCGAAATAAATAAGGAAAGGCAAAATGATCGACGCCGAAGCCGGCGTTCAGGCCGACGTAAAATCCCGTCCAATCATAGGGCGCGGCGGGAGGCGGCTGCCAAGCGACCACGGGGGCGGTGGGAGCGGGGAGATCGGCGGCGCAGGCTGGCGAAATCGCCAGCGCCAGCACAAGAATTCCCGACGCGCCCGCTATGTGAAATATTTTATTCAGTATTATCAAAAGCTTGATTGAACTACGCCGCCACATTGCAAGCTCCAACCAATTCACTTCAATTTGACTAAGACTTGATTTGAGTGGAGGCGTTTTTATGGACGTTTGACAAGTAGTTTTTCACTGTTTTCCTGACATGACCGCGATGCCGTTGCCCGCAGGCCACACTAAACCTGAATACTTGTGGAAGCAGTCCTACCCGCATGACGGGTTAATATAACTTACTTCTATATTAGATTGTGTTTGCGGCAAAGCGCGGGCGCCAATCCAGCACGCAGACCGGGCAGCCTAGTCCATTCGCCAGCTCGGTCCCTTCCGGCGGCATTTCCTCTATACCGCACAATTCACGCGACCGCTCCCTTGGTCGCGGCTGATCCGCGAGCATCCGCGAGCAATGTGTGAACGAGGTCCCACAGAATGTGATAGGCCGCGACGTGGCACTCCTGAACGCGATGGATCGAAGTCGTCGGCGCGATGAGGCAATGATCAACGACGCCGGCGGTCTTCATCTTGCCGCCATCGCCGCCCGCAAAGCCAATGGTGTGAATGCCCATCTCCTTGGCTTTTGCGAAGGCGGCGATCAAGTTTTGAGAATTGCCGCTTGTCGAAAAGCCTATGAGTCCGTCGCCACGCCTTCCCTGGGCGATCAGTTGGCGGACGAAAACATGCTCGAAGCCGACGTCATTGCCGACTGCCGAGATCATGGCGATATCGGCCACAAGGTTAACCGCGGCGAGCGCGGGGCGTCCGGCCGTAATCGGATGCGCGAATTCCACCGCAACATGGGACGCATCGCAACTCGAACCACCGTTCCCCATTGAAAAAAGCCGCCCCCCGCGCCGGTAGATATTGGCGATAGACTTCGCGGCCTCGACGAGGGTCTGCGCCTGCTCGGCGAAAAAACGCGCATTGGCGTCGCGAGAGTCGCGCGCCTTTTCCTCGACCGAGTGGAGCAGCGACGCTTCGAGCTTCGCTGCATCCTGCTGCTCGCCGTGAAGGAAGGGATAGAGGCGATCGAGATCGCGCTCGTTCGGCATCGTTCCGATTTCCTAATCTGCGCGAGGCAGTTGCAACTGGGCGGCGAGAATCGTTGGCCGCATCGCCGATCCTCACGATGCAGCGGGGGACGCCAAGACTCCTAAAGCACCCTCGATCGTGTGGATCGCACGTGACCAAAAGTAAGCCGCTCAGATTCGCCGTTACATGCTGCTGATCTTGATGTAGCGACGAATATCCTTCAGGTTGAACAGGATCGCCAGAATGATCAGGACGACGACGATCAATCCAAAAATTGTCCATCCGCTCATGAGACCTCTCCTTCCTCGCTCGATCGCATCGTTGCGGGTCGCCTCTTTTGCATTTGTTGAGGCGTTTCGGCGCCTAGCTCGCCAAGCAGCTCTAGGATCATACTGATCGCGGGATCGATCGCCGCCGCCACCGGCTCGCTCAGGCCCATTACCCCATCGACGCCGCCGAAGGTTAGAGGCTCGCATGCGACGACGAGAATCCGTCTGCACGCCCCACCCAATCCGGCGACAAGACGAAGCACCTTCGCCGGTTCAAGCTCATGGGGCGAAAGCATAAGATCCTCGGGCAATGGGTCGCCGGCCTCCTCCGTCGGTTCGATTAGCGATAGCGCGCCCGGCTCTTCGCCCCGCTGGGCCGCATCGACAAGCACCGCCGCCTCGCATCCATCGAGCAGAGCGTAAGTGAGATCAATGCCGCGAATGCCGAAGTCGACGACCCTGACGTCTTGGGGAAGTTCACATGCCGAAAGCCGTCGCGCAACTTCGACGCCAAAGGCGTCGTCGCCATTGAAGATATTGCCAATGCCGGCGACGAGAATGCGCGTCAAGGTCGATCCTCCCCGCCAACCGGCTCAAGCTCCTCTTGAGAGAAGAAAAATCGATGGCCCGGAAATCCGGCGGCTCCTAGATCGCGGCCTGGATCATCGAGTAGCGTCACCACAACATGCAGTCGGTCCTCGAAATCTCGCTCGATCCCCTCGATCACAGCCACCTTGTCTTTCAACGCGAGGTCCATGATGTCGCCCCCTTTCCTTGGATTAAGGCGCACATGATCGCCGACGGCAAGATGCCTGCCATTCGACGATAAAGAGGCGAGATATGGCCTTGCCTGATCGCGCAAGACCAGCGGCTCCAGGGGATTTTCCGCGGAGGTCAGATTGCGCAACGAGCCGTGGAGTTTGCCGAGCTGCTCGGGCGTTAGCGCCTCGCAACGCTCCAGCAATGCGCGGCTACGAGGGTCGGCGGCGGCCATTTCGCGCTTCTCCTCTTCGGTCAGCGTGAGGACGCGCAGCGTCAGGATTTCATCGATCTCGGTTCCGTCGAATAGTTCGCCGGGGCTCTCCGGCGCAATCTTGGGGAAATCGTAGAGAATGATCGGCGACGAGAGCATTATGTCGTTCGCGCCATCGGTTCCGATCAGAACCGGCCAGGTCCCTATGTTTTCACAAGCGGCGGCAGCTTCGCGCAGCGCCTCTGGCGGATCAAGCAGAGACACGAACCCGCCTCCGCGAATGCTGAAGATAGTGTGGGTCGAGACGAACGCCTGCTGCTGCGCCTTGTCGCGATCGCTCCGCGAGGCCTCGGACAGCGCCGTTGTGTTTTCGACTCTGACGGTTAGACGCAATAGTCCGCGCGCAGCGCTTTTGATCTCTTCCGCCGAGACGATGATGACGCCCTGCAACGGCAGAGACGTGCGGATCACAACGCCCAGGATCTCACCCGCGGCGTTGCGAACCGGCTCCAATTCGCGCTTGGCCTCCCTAGCGAACTCGATACGGCGCGGCCGATCGAGGAGATCGTGCAGGGCAAGATCCGGCGCGACGACGTCGCGTTCAATCGCCTCCTCCCACGCAAGAAGGCGCTCGCCATCGACTTCGATTGAGGCCACCGCGGCGAATTCCGGCTCATGATCGGCGGGGAGCGCCGCGATCGGCGCAAGCAACTTGCCAATCTCTCGCGTCTGAACCTGGAGAAACCGCAAATGGAGATCGATCGCCGCATCCGCTCCCACATCTAGAAGCAGCTGCGTTTGCATGACGCATGCGTCGCCGCTCTCCCCACGATATTCGCGAGGAAATACGCCGCCGAACGTCCAGCGCTGACGATTCTTCACGGAGGACGGCCTATAAGGGTAAAGAATATACCCCTCGTAGAGCACCGCATCGGCGATGTCCCTTACAGGATCCAAGTTCATGATGCGGGCCTCGTTGTCCTGGCGTCGAGGAGTTCCTGCAGCGCATGTTCAAAAGTCATGAGACCTTTTTGACGCTTGTAGCGATAGAGCTGTTCGAACATGTCGCGACTCAACCTCAGCCAGGCGCTCTGCGGATAATATTGATCCATCATCGACTGCCAGAGGCTCGCGGGCAGCCGGTAGGACGCCTCCTTGGTCCAAGAAATCTGGTCGATCTGCAGCGCGCCATCCGCGTCGCGATAAAAGATGGAGCCGCTGAACAGAAAGTTCAGCGGTGCCTCGCCATTCTTGAGGCCATGGAAATATTTGGTCGCCGCAATGTTGAAGTCGAAGCTACACGGTGCCGGGAGATCGACGCGGCATTCCTCGTCAAACCGGGGCGCCGACACGCTTGCGTGGGTCCAAAGGAAGCTGCGCAACGTTTGGCCCCAACGCTCCGGCTCGCCGAAGAGCTCGACGAGACGCTCTCGTTCATCAAGGTCATAGTTGCGGCGCGGCGCTTCGATCCGGATCTGACAATTCAGCATGACGTTCTGAACTTTCAGCGCCGGCGTTCGATTTGTCACCCGCAACTGAAACACCAGCAAAGGCGCGGCCGAATAAGATTCGACCGCAGCGGCCTCCACAGCAAAATCGAGGTCAACCATGGATGCAGCCTCCCACAGGCTCATTCGCCGCGGCGCGAAGCGCGACGAAAAAAGAGTTAATCGCCTCCCAAGCCTCGGCTCCGCCTGAAAGGCCTTGCCAATGGGTGCGAATAAGCCCCACCAGCGCATAGCACCGATCGATCGACACCCGGTAATACTCGTGCGCGCCCTTCGTCCGGTTCACCAACAACGCCTCTATATCCGGGGTCATCTCGCCTAGCACCGGGTTCGCGGCGACGAGATGCGACCAAGCGTCAAGGCTCAATGCGGATTCCATCGGACCCGCCGGACCAGGATAAACGGCAACCGACCGTTCTCCCACAGTGCTGTGGAAGAGAAAGACCATATCAATCGGGATTTGCAGCGCATCCCATTCGGCGGCGCTAAGCCGGAAATCAAGGAGGACGTCGGTCCGCGGCAGAATCGTGCGAAAGCGCTCGCTCATTCCAAGAACGCTCACGCATTGATCGCAGGCGCACAAAATGCGACGTTTTGCAACTTCGATCAGGTGCTGGTGCATCATCGGGAGCGACGCCGAGCAGACCTCACACCGCTCCGTCGCCGGCCTTGCAACGAAGCGTCGGACTCGAGAAACCCAGTTGCGCGGCTCGTTCTCCACCCCGCCTCCATGCCGCGCTTTTCCGCCTTTTGCAGTCACACAGCGACGGCTGTGATCTCGGCGTCGCGGGCTTCGTTCAGACCTTCGATAATAATATCGTCAAGATCGGGAGCGGCTTCGACGAGCGCCTCCTCAATCTCACGACGCAGATCGCTATCGCTTGCGGCGCCGGAGCATTCGCTGCGATAGACGCGGACCCGCGCGGCTCCAGCGCCGACATGGATAAGCTCCACCCGCACGCCGCGCACGCCCCAGTGGGGGCGCATCGAGGCGAGCGTCTTGCGAAGGCGCATTTCGGGCTCCTCGGGATGCAGGCCGTGCAGAAGCATGATCGCCTTGACGTTGGCGTCTGAGGCCAAGCGCTCGGTCAACGCAGTCCCATCGCTTGCGCTCGCAACGATTGAAACAATTCGCGCGAGCGCCAGACCATGGAGGTCGAGCATCAACTCGAGCAGTTCGCGCGCCGCCTCACGCGCGGTGGAGTCGCGGAGCCCGTCGATAGCCTCGATAAGCGCCTCGAGCCGGCGCAGGCCGTTCTGCATCGCGCCTCCGTCTTTATCTCCGCCATTGCTCATGACGCGTCCGGACGCGCGGCGCCAAACATTGGCGAATGAACCGTCTTAATGGTCTTCCCTCCCCCCACATACATGTGGACACCGCAGGGCAGACATGGATCGAAGCTCCGGACCGCCCGCATGATGTCGATGCCCTTGAATGCGTCGGGTCCGTTCTCTTCAAAGATCGGAGTGTTCTGTATCGCGTCTTCATAGGGGCCGGGGGTGCCGAATTTATCTCGGGGCGTCCCATTCCAGGGCGTCGGCGGATAAGGATGGTAATTGGCGATTTTGCCGCCGCGGATGACGAGATGGTGGGACAGCACGCCGCGCACCGCCTCGTGAAAGCCGCACCCGATTGCCTCATCGGGAACCTTGAAATCAGTCCAGGTCTTGGTGCGGCCGGCCTGGACCTCCGCCAGCGCCTTTTCGATGAAATAGTAGGCCGCGGCGGCGCAATAGGCTTGGAAATAGGTCCTCGCGCGATCGCGCTCGATGGCGTTGCTCCATTTCGGAATGCGCCACACGAATTCCTTTTCAGGCTTGAGCGCGGTCTTGGGCAAATAAATCTTCACGCTGCTTCCGGTAGCCTTGACATAGCCTATATCGACCAGACCAGCGAGCGCGGTCGACCATAGTCGCGCCAGCGCGCCGCCGCCTGTGTCGAGCGCGAGGTGATCCCCGGACTTTTTATCGAGCCACCGCGGACACATAACCCATGAATAATTGCCGTTGAAGTCGCGCTTCTGCGGGCGCGGAATCGTGGTTTGGTTCCATGGATGATTCTGATCGACCGGATTGCCAAGCGGATCGTTCTTGACGAATGTCTCGCAATTATCCCAGTTATCGTAATAGGAATGGCCAAGTAGAATCCGGATTTGCAAATTGATGTCGACGAGATCTGTAGTGACCTGCTCGCCGTCAATGATGACGCCGGGAGTTACATACATCTTCCGTCCCCAATCGGTCATATTCTTGTAGTCATAGTCGCAATGGACAGGATCTTGGAAAGAGCCCCAGCAGCCGAGCAAGATCCGGCGTTGTCCTACCTCTTCGTAGCCGGGCAACGCTTCGTAGAAGAAATCGAACAGGTCATCGTGCAAGGGCACGCATTTTTTCATGAATTCCGCATATCTGACGAGCCTTGTCAGATAATCGGTGAAGAGTTGCACCGAGGGCGTCGTTCCAACGCCGCCCGGATAAAGTGTCGAGGGATGCACATGGCGCCCCTCCATAAGGCTGAACATCTCGCGCGTGTAGCGGCTGACCAACAGCGTCTCGCGATAAAAGTCCCCCGTAAAGGGATTGAGGGCGGTCATGATGTCGGCGATGGTGCGGTATCCGTGGTCCTCCGCGTGACGCGCAAGCGTCGTTTGCGCCTTCGCCCATACGCCGGGATTCGTCTCCTTGACCATTTGTTCGCAGAAGTCGACGCCGACCAGATTGTCCTGGAAGATGTTGTGGTCGAACATATATTCCGCCGCCTCGCCCAGATTGATGATCCATTCGGCGAGCGGCGGAGGCCGGACGCCATAGGCCATGTTCTGAGCGTAGACCGAGCAGGTCGCGTGGTTGTCGCCGCAGATTCCGCAAATGCGGCTCGTAATGAAATGGGCGTCGCGCGGGTCTTTTCCCTTCATGAAGATGCTGTAGCCGCGAAAGATCGAGGACGTGCTGTGACACTCGGCGACGCGGCGGTTTTCGAAGTCAATTTTCGTGAAAATGCCGAGGCTTCCGACGATCCGGGTGATCGGATCCCAGTTCATTTCTATCAGCTTGGCGGGAGCCTTATCTTGACGCGCGGGGGGCCTGCTCGCCGCAAGTGGCGTTGCAATGTCTGCCATCTGTCGCACTCCCTAAAGCGGATGAGTCTTTTCCGGCATATCGGGACGATAGCCCGTCGTCGATTGAGGGCGGTTGTGCCGCCACTTGGGCTCTTTTTTAAGCGTGTGATTTGTGATCTTGCGGAGATTGCGGATTAAGACGCCGTAGGGTTTGACCAGGAAAGAAGAGATCCTGGCGCCTGGCGGCTCATCCATGAATGGCATCAGCTTGTCGGGAAAGCCAGGCATTGTGCAACCGATGCATATGCCGCCAACATTTGGGCATCCCCCGATTCCAGCAATCCAGCCTCGCTTGGGAACATTGCATTGCACCACGGGACCCCAGCATCCGATTTTCACAAGGCATTTGCGCGAGCCATATTCCTTCGCGAAGTCGGCCTGCTCATAATAGGCTGCGCGGTCGCATCCTTCATGGACGGTGAAATTAAATAGCCACTTTGGACGTAGCGCATCGTCGAGCGGAATCATGGGCGCGACGCCTGCGAGTTGTCGCAGCAAATAGAGCAGCGTCTCCATGAAATTGTCAGGTTGGACCGGGCAGCCTGGCACATTAACGATCGGCAGGCCGGCTTTCGATTTCCAATCCCAGCCGAGGTAGTCCGCGATGCCCATGCAACCCGTCGGATTGCCCTTCATGGCATGTATCCCGCCATAGGTCGCGCAGGTCCCCGCGCCAACGACGGCGAGCGCCTTCGGCGCCAAGCGATCAATCCATTCGGTTGTCGGTATCGGTTGACCTGTAGCGGGATCCGTTCCCATAGCCGCCCAATAGCCGTCGCCGCTCAGCTTCTCGTTTGGAATTGAGCCTTCCAAAACAAGCACGAAATTGCTTAGCTCGCCTCGGGCCGCCTGATGAAAGACCTGCAAGAAATCTTCGCCGTTTGCATAGGCCAGAACTGGGTTGTGCAGGTGAACTTTCGGGAGACCGGGGATCGCTCCCAAAACCACATCCTCTAGGCTTGGCTCGCTGGCGGCGGTTATGGAGACCGAATCGCCATCGCAACCAAGGCCGGCGGTGATCCAAAGAATATGGACTTCGTCGATATTCGGAGCGACTTGCGTCTTGCGACCGTAAGGAGCTTCTACCGCCATCATGGGCGACCTCCTACGCACACCTCGCGCGATCAAGCGTCAAAGGCGTTCTAATGGGACTATCGGCGCTCCGAGAACAGAACAGGATGCCGTCTGGTTCCGCTGTGAGGCGTCTTTTTCTAGGCGCCCCACAAGCCGAGGCTGGAGCCTATCTTACTTAACTAGAACCATATGCAGCCATATCTGTATTAAGGAAATAGCGGCTCCATTCCGGCTGACCGCCGCATTGTGAACCGCGTGGCTGTCGGCGGCGGCCTCATGCCAAGTTTGAGGAGCGCGCGGCGTCCCGAAGCGCCAGCGTAACTTGGCCGGCGGCCGGGGTCCTTGGCGCCCATCAGCGCAGCGTTTCAACGTAGGGACGCCTCAGGCTGCCGTGGCCTTGAACCTTGCGGCCTCTTCGGAGCCGCCGGTCGCGTCGCCCGCGCTGTAGGAATGGGCGCCGGTCCCGGCGAGCTTGCCGCCATCGACAATCAGATATTCATCGCGGATCGGCCGACCTTCGAACCAACACTCGAGAATTTCGCGGACGCCCGCTGCATAGCGCGCTTGCGCCGACAGAGACGTGCCCGAGATATGCGGCGTCATGCCGTGGTGAGGCATCGTGCGCCAGGGATGATCCTTCGGCGCCGGCTGCGGAAACCACACGTCGCCGGCATAACCCGCGATCTGGCCGCTTTCAAGCGCCCGGACGATGGCGTCGCGGTCGCAGATCTTGCCGCGCGCGGTGTTCACGATATAAGCGCCCCGCTTCATCTTGGCGAGCAAGGCGTCGTTGAACATATGCTCCGTCTCCGGATGAAGCGGGCAATTGATGGTGACGACGTCGCAGACCTTCACCATCCCCTCTACAGTTGGATGCCAGGTCAGGTTCAGTTCCTTCTCCGTGGCTTCCGGTAAGCGGTGGCGGTCGGTGTAATGCAGCTTCACGTCGAAGGGCTTAAGGCGGCGCAGCACTGCAAGGCCGATGCGCCCGGCGGCGACCGTTCCAACCTCCATCGCTTCGAGATCATAGGAGCGGGCGACGCAATCCGCGATGTTCCAGCCGCCTTTCAAGACCCATTCATAGGACGGAAGATAGTTGCGAACGAGTCCGAGGATCATCATCACCACATGCTCGGCGACGCTGATCGAGTTGCAATAGGTGACTTCGGCCACGGTGATGCCGCGTTCGATCGCAGCCTGCAGATCGACATGATCGGAGCCGATGCCCGCGGTCAGCGCCAGCTTCAGCTTCGGGGCTTTGGCGATGCGCTCGGCCGTCAGATAGGCGGGCCAGAAGGGCTGGGAGATTACAATATCGGCGTCGCCGAGCTCGCGTTCGAGCGCTGAGTCGGGGCCGTCCTTGTCGGAGGTGACGACCAGCGTGTGGCCGCCGCTTTCAAGGAATTTCCTGAGCCCGAGCTCGCCGGACACGCTGCCGAGCAGGGCGCCGGGCTTGAAGTCGATCGCCTTGGGCGTCGGAAGCGTCTGGCCTCCTGCGTAATGATCTATCTTAGGGAGATCATCCCGCGCATAGGATTTCGGATATCCGTCTATGGGATCGTCATAGAGCACGCAAACAATCTTTGCCATGATGTGCTTCCTTTCGTTCGAGGACAAAAGAAAACGCTCGGCTGTAACGCTTGCAGCCGATGGGAATTGGGCTGACGTCAAGAAGAACTCATCCAGCTCGGATGCGTTCCGGCGTCGACCCCGCTTCTTGGCGTTTCCTGTTCGATCAACTGCGAAGACTTTGGTTAGGTAACCCTCGTAGCGAACGCGCAACGCTCGCGCCCTAAGCCTCTGCCGTCAAATGAAAGTCTTTAAACAATTGATAGACGGAATTGATCAACGGGACGGCCCTGTCGCCGCGAACTCGCGCTCAAAATTGGCGTCGAGGGTTGCGGCCAACAACGCGCCCGCCATAGGGGACGGAGGTTCGCGGTTGGAGAGAACAAGCCCGATTTCCTGACTATGCACAGGCTCAACGAGGTCGATGGTTGCGAGCTCCGTCGTCTTGGCGAATATGTAGAAGAAGGTGTGCGGAAGAATGCTCGCCCAATCGCCATGGCGCAGGTGAGAACAAACGCCAAGATAGGAATTGCTGACCACCGCGGGCTTGATCGCCAGCCCCATCGACTCGAAGACGTTGTTGATGATGCGGCGGTTCTGCATATCCTCGCTGAGCAAGCAGAGCCTTTCCTGCGCCGCCTCCGCCCATGTGATCGTCTTCCGGCGCGCAAGTCTGTTGGAGCGATGCGTGACGAGGACATAACGCTCGCGATAGAGGGGCGCCCGCCGCACGTTCTCCAGCGGCTCATTCTCCAGATAGGTCAACCCGGCGTCGATCTCGAACGCGTCGAGCCCGCGCTGGATGGCGCGCGACGTCATGGATTGAACCTCGACCGCCGCGGCCGGATGCGCATCGCAAAAGCGGGCGGTCAAAAATGAGACCGACGGCATCGCCGCGGGGATGACGCCGAGACGCAGCAGACCGGTCAATCCTCTCCGCAAGCCCGAGAGGTCTTCGCGCAGGCTCTGATAGTCGGCAAGAATCTGCTGTCCCCACAAGAGGACCTTTTCGCCTTCTGGCGTCAGTCTGAGAAAGCGATGGCCTCGGTCGATGAGCCTTGTCTCGAGATAATCCTCGAGTTTGCGGATCGCCGCCGACAGCGTCGGCTGTGCGACATTGCAGACGTCGGCGGCCCTGGCGAAATGCTTTTCATGCGCCAGCGTCACAAAGTATAAAAGATGACGAACAAGCATGATTACTTACCATTCGAGTGCTTTGATTTTGGCGCTATCCCTAATTTGCTGTATGAAGGCCCAACGCATTTTGGCCACAAGGCGAGTCAGCGGCGTGAGCGTCGGCGCATTCGCGCCGCACAGGACGCCGCCTTCGGCGAGGCCCTGGAGAATGCCTATGTAAACACATTATATAAGATGGCAAAAGCGGCGATGGAATGGCGAACGCTTAAACTTTTGGCTGCTCCAGAACGACCGCTACAGAGAGTCGCCTTTCAGATGCTACGCGGAGGCCGTTTCGTCATATTCGATGATTATAGCCATGTCGGCTTAACGTCGACCGGCAAATGTGCGATAGTCAGCCCCAGCTGAAGACAGATGAACCGATGAGGCCCAATGGATACCGTCGGCCCAGCTGTCCTGACCACGGATGGCCTGCAGATCTTGCTCGATGCGCTTAGGCGCCGCAGCTATCGCCTCGTCGGTCCGACAGTCCGCGATGAGGCGATTATCTATGACGACATTGCGACAATCGATGACCTGCCGCGCGGATGGACCGACGAGCAGGACGGCGGCCATTATCGTCTCCTTCGCCGCGATGATGAGGCGCTGTTCGGCTATGCGGTCGGACCGCATTCGTGGAAGAAGTTCCTGCACCCGCCGGTGCTGCGCCTCTGGCGCGCCGAGCGCGATGGGCAAAGCGTGCGCGTCATGCCGGAGCCCGAGCCTGATGAGCGCTTCGCCTTCATCGGCGTCCGCTCCTGCGAACTCCACGCGATCGCCATCCAGGACGAGGTCTTTCTGGGCGGAGCGCATGTCGATCCGCATTATCGCGCGCGGCGCCACGGCGCTTTCATCCTTGCGGTAAACTGCGGCCAGGCAGGCGGAACGTGCTTTTGCGCATCCATGAACACCGGGCCAAAAGCCGAGGCGGGTTTCGATCTGGCCATGACCGAAGTCACCGATGAAAGCGGCCATATCTTCATCGTAGAGGTCGGGACGGAAACAGGACTCGCGGCGCTTGCCGACGCGCCGCACCGTGCGGCGACGCAAGAGGAAATCGACGCCGCCGAATCAGTGACAACGCGGACCGCCGCCGCCATGGGACGCGAAATGCGCTCGGACGACGTGCATGACCTTCTCTTACGCAATCTCGAAAATCCCCGCTGGAACGATGTCGCGACGCGGTGCCTCACCTGCGCCAATTGCACCATGGTCTGTCCCACCTGCTTCTGCACGTCGGTCGAGGATACGAGCGATTTGACTGGCGCCGAGAGCTCGCGATCACAGCGTTGGGATTCGTGCTTCACCACGGACTTCTCCTACATCCATGGCGGCAGCGTGCGGGCGAGCGCACGCTCGCGCTACCGGCAGTGGATGACCCACAAGCTCGCCACCTGGTTCGACCAGTTCGGCTCGTCGGGCTGCGTCGGCTGCGGCCGCTGCATCACTTGGTGCCCAGTCGGCATCGACATTACCGAAGAGGTGCGGGCGATCCGCGACAGCGAGAGCGCTGAGGAAGGAAGCGATGGAAGGGCTTGAACGCGTCGTCAAGGAGCATCCGTTTTTCGCCGGCTTGGGGGAGGAGTTCGGCAATCTGGTCTCCGGCTGCGCGAAAAACACGCGTTTTGAAGCGGGCCAATATCTCTTCCACGAGGGCGACCCGGCCGACCAATTCTATCTCATCCGTCATGGACGCGTGGCGCTCGAACTCGCCGCTCCGGGACGCGGCGCCCTCACTTTCCTGACCTTGAACGAGGGGGACATCGTCGGCGTCTCCTGGCTGGTTCCGCCCTATCGCTGGACCGACGATGCTCGGGCGATCGGTCTGGTCCGCGCAATCTCGATTGACGCGGCCTGCCTACGCCGGAAATGCGAGGCTGACCATGATCTCGGCTACGAGATGATGAAGCGCTTCGTGCCGGTTCTCGTGCAGCGGCTCGAGGCGACGCGGCTGCAGATCCTTGATGTCTATGGCGTCCCGGCCTGAGCCGCCGGTCCCAGGCGGGGCCATGGCCGATCCGATGGTCCCACGCGTCGCGCGCGTGCGGAGGAGGCGGCGCGACGCGCCGCAGGTTTGGACACTCGAGCTTGAAATCGAGGATGGCGACGGGATCGAAAACTTTGCTTTGCGCCTGGCCAGTTCAACATGCTCACCGCGTTCGGCGTCGGCGAAGCGCCAATCAGCATGAGCGGCGATCCCGCCGAACCTCGGCGTCTCGTCCATACGATCCGCGCCGTCGGCGCGGTGTCCAGCGCCCTTGCGCGTCTTGGTCCCGGCGACCCCGTCGGGCTGCGCGGCCCATTTGGCGCCGGATGGCCGGTGGCCGAGGCCACCGGGCGCGATGTCGTGATCGTGGCCGGGGGGCTCGGCCTCGCGCCATTGCGCCCGGCGCTCTATCGGCTCCTTGCCGAGCGCGCGCGTTATGGCAAGATCATCCTGCTCTACGGAACACGCAGCCCGGACGACATCCTATTCCGCGGCGAACTCGAGGCCTGGCGGCGGAGGCTCGACATCGAAATCGAAGTGACGGTGGACCACGCCGCCGCCGCATGGCATGGCCATGTCGGCGTCGTGACCACGCTGATCGCCCGCGCCGACTTCGATCCGCTGCACGCGATCGCATTGGTCTGCGGGCCCGAGGTCATGATGCGCTTCGCCATCGCCGCTTTGCGGCATGCCGGGCTCCAGGACGAATCGATTTATCTTTCCATGGAGCGCAACATGAAATGCGCCGTCGGCTTCTGCGGTCATTGCCAATTCGGAACGGTCTTCGTGTGCCGGGACGGACCGGTGTTTCGGCACGACCGGGTGCAGCACTTGCTCGCGCTGAAGGAGATCTGAAGTGGCTGCGAAGAAACGCAAGCCCAGGCTCGCCATTTGGAAATTCGCCTCCTGCGACGGCTGTCAGCTCAGCCTGCTCGACTGTGAGGACGAATTGCTCGCGGTCGCCGCCGCCGTGGAGATCGCCTATTTCCCGGAGGCGACGCGGAGCACAGTGAGCGGACGCTACGACTTGTCGCTGGTCGAGGGCTCGGTCACCACGGCCTCGGACGCCGAACGAATCCGGGAGGTCCGCGCGCGCTCGCGCACGCTCATAACGATCGGCGCCTGCGCGACCTCTGGCGGCATCCAGGCGCTGCGCAACTGGGCTGACGTCAAGGAATATGTTTCTATCGTTTATGCGCGGCCCGACTACATTCAAACCCTGGCGACCTCGACCGCGATCGCCGATCACGTTCCGGTCGATTTCGAGCTGCATGGCTGCCCAATCAACAAGGGTCAGCTGCTGGAAGTCATCTCGGCCATGCTCGCCGGACGCCGCCCGGTTACGCCGCCCCACAGCGTCTGCATCGAGTGCAAGCTCAAGGGCAATGTTTGCGTCATGGTGGCGCATGCTACGCCATGTCTAGGCCCTGTCACTCATGCCGGATGCGGCGCAATCTGCCCGTCTTATGACCGCGGTTGCTACGGCTGCTTTGGACCGATGGAAACGCCGAATGCGCCGTCGCTTAGCGCCGGGCTGCAGAAGCTCGGCATGGACGATCAGGCGCTGAAGCGCGTCTATCGAACCTTCAACCCAAACGCCGGACCGTTTCGCGAGGAAAGCGAGCGCCATGACGGTTAAGACCATCAAGGTCGATTTTCTCGCTCGCGTCGAAGGCGAAGGCGCAATCAAGGTGGTCGTGCGCGACGGAACGGTGCGAAGCGCCGAGTTCAGAATATTCGAGCCGCCACGTTTCTTCGAAGCTCTTCTGCACGGCCGCGCCTTTACCGAAGCGCCCGACATTACGGCGCGGATCTGTGGAATCTGCCCGGTCGCCTATCAGATGAGCGCGGTGCACGCCATGGAGAATGCGCTCGGCGTCGCCGTCACAGGACCGCTGCGTGATCTCAGGCGGTTGCTCTATTGTGGGGAATGGATCGAAAGCCATACGCTCCACATCTACATGCTCCACGCGCCGGACTTCCTCGGCTATGATGGCGCGATCGACATGGCGGGCGATCACGGAGACGCCGTCCGCCGCGGGCTCGCGTTGAAGAAGGTTGGCAACGAGATTTTGTCGCTGCTCGGCGGGCGCGAAATTCATCCAGTTAACGTGCGAGTCGGCGGATTTTACCGCGCGCCGCGGCAGCGCGAGCTCGAGCCGCTCGCCGAACGGCTCAAATGGGCGCGCGAGGCGGCGCTTGAGACCGTGCGCTGGGTCTCTACATTTGATTTCCCCGACGTCGAGCGCGACTACGAGCTCGTCGCCTTGCGTCATAGCAGCGAATACCCATTAAACGAAGGGCGCATCGTCTCGAGCCGCGGCCTCGACATTGCGGCAGACGAGTACGAAGCTAATTTCGAGGAAATCCACGTCGAGCGCTCGACGGCGCTGCATTCGCGTCTGCGCGCCGGGGGCTCGTATCTCGTCGGCCCACTCGCCCGCTACTCCCTTAATTTCGATCGCCTGTCGAAGCTCGCACAGGAAGCCGCGCGCGAGGCGGGGCTCGGGCCGAGATGCGGCAATCCCTATCGCAGCATTGTGGTCCGCGCGATCGAGACGCTCTACGCATGCGACGAGGCGCTCAGGATTATCCACGATTATGTCGAGCCGGACCATCCGGCAATTGCAGCCGAGCCCTGCGCGGGCGCAGGCTATGCGGCGACCGAGGCGCCGCGCGGCCTGCTCTTTCATCGTTACCGGCTGGACGACGACGGCACCATCGCCGAAGCGCGCATCGTGCCGCCGACCTCGCAGAATCAGGCGAGCGTTGAGGAGGATCTCACAAGCATCATCACCCGTTGGATCGATCTGCCCGATGAGGCCTTGCGGCATCGCTGCGAGCAGACGGTCCGGAACTATGACCCGTGCATCTCCTGCTCCACTCACCTCCTGCGCTTCGAGATCGACCGAGGCTGACGCGAATTCCGCCGGACCGCAGCTATAATCAGCCAATGCCTAAGCTTCATGAAATACGGCCGCCCAGGGGCGGCCGTATTATCCTTTTGTGCGATCCAATGATCTGCAAGCGCTGGAACATGTTCCGAAAAAGTTGATCGACTTTTTCGATCAGAACATGCTCCAACTCTTTGAATTTGAGCGGGTCCTTTTCGATCGGATGATTCCATCCAATCGGGACGCGCTCTAGTGGGTCGCTTGGGCGATCACCGTGCGGAGGTCGGCGAGCGTCACCACGCCCGGACCGTGCAGAGCCGCGATCTTGGCGACGTCCAGGTTGAGCCGCTGAATGTTGTCGTAGAGATTCACTGAGTAGGGATTCACCGTCGCCGGCGGCGGCGTGTTGGGCGCGGCTGGCGTATAGGCGTCGGCCTCGATCAAAATCTTTTCGGCGGGCAAGTAGACCAGCGCCAATTCGTCGCTATGGCTATTGCCAGCGATCCGGTGAATTTCGATCGCGCGGGAGCCGTCGGTCAGCACATATTTGTCGGCATATGTCTCGAACTTGGCGGGCTTCTGCGATTTCGAGAGCCTGTCAGGATGCAGCGTATGCGGCGCGGCCCAGGCCCCTTCGAAATATGGCTTGTCGAGGTCGTTCGTCACAATGATCGAGTCTGCGTCGACGAAGGTGCGCAGGCCGCCCGCGTGGTCGAAATGGACGTGGCTGTTGACAACATATTTGATCGGCTTGTTAGGAATGATCTCCTTGATCTTGTCGATAAGGGCGAGAGAGCGCTCCTCGTTGAGCGGGGCCTCCACGAGCACGACGTGATCGCGCTGCTCGATGGCCACGCTGTGATGCGTCCCGCCGGTAAGGTAGAAGACTCCATCGGCCAGCTTGTTGACCGCGACCGGAACCGGCGCCAAGCCGCTTGCGACGTTCTGCGGAACACTGATGTCGACGGGCGGGTTCAGCTTGACTGCTGCGATGTTGAGATCCAGCACGGGATGGCCGCCTTGGACGCGAATGATATGCGCAGGAAATTGAACGCCGCCAAAATCCTTGTAGTCGCTGAAGCTCGTCTCGACCAGCGTATCGCCGAGCACCGGGCTGTCGATCCAGGTGCGAACGCGTTCGACCTGGTTATGCGCGTTGATCGTCCCGACGTAGCGGTACTTGCCGCCGACCGTGAACGACACTTCAACATTGGCGATGTCCGGCTCCGACTTGGCGTTATTGGCGAGCGCCGCCTTCAAGAAGCCCTGGGGAGTCGCCCAGATTTCCGCAGCGCGTTCTTCCACGGCCGCGGGCTGGGCTGTGGCGACCGGCGCTGTCCCCGGCGGGGAGTTCGGCGGCGGCGCAAGATTCCAGGCCTGCGCGCCGCTCACATAGAGGTCGAGCTTCTGTTCGACCGGCGTCGGCCGCTGCCGGCCAGGCTCTATGATCTGCTTGCGCGCGATCTGAACGCGGGCGCCGGCTGAATCATAATTGATGCTGGTGACATAGCTGCTGACGTCGAACTGCGGCCAGGGAAGGCTCGGATTCGGCGCCTGGCCAAACTGGAACCAGCGCCCGGAGCCGGAAAATTCTATGGTCTTTACGCCTGAAACGCCAAGCGCATTGGCCGCTTCCTGCAAGGAGGCCGCCTGAGCGGAGCATACCGCCATCGTCATGGTCATGGCGAGCGTCAGGCCACGAATAGGAATTATCGCTGTTCGCATGGGAACCCTCGGACAGTTTCATAAGTCTACTAAACTAGTAAACTACTAGAGATAAAGCACGCTCCGTTTTATCCGTCAAGGCGGAGCCAGATTGAATTTTAAAGGAATCGACGTCTGCCGCACGCGAGCCCAAATTTCTCGATATTTTTGATCGATTGAACTGGACGCCTCCATGGCGCAGCGTCACACGAGTGAAGCTCCAACCTGCTTGGCGCCCTTATGGCGCGCCAGCCGCCTGAACCATCCCGTTAACTATTTCATAAAGATAGGCGGACCCATGCGCGCCCTGACGAGGGCGTCTTCCTGTCGGCCGCACCGCTCGCACCAGTGATAAGACGCTGCGCCGGCTGCGCTTAGGCTACAGGCGTCCCGCTCCGTTCGAGCATCAACGTCACAGGTCATCTGCACTTGGCCCGACAGAATGTCCGAACGCTTGGCGAAGTCACCCTCGCCAAAGCCGAGGCCTAAAGACTATATCGTAATCCGCCACTTCCGCCGGGGGATTCTCAGATCCGAAGCGTCAATGAACCTTGATCGAGGTAATCCAAAAGGCGTCTCTGGCGCCGGCCTTATCGCCGGGAAAAATGAGCCTGGCGAACCCTGTGTCCGCCCCGAGCAACTTGCCGTCCTGCGCATAGGCGACAAGCACTTGCTGCCCCCCGAAAGAGGGATCGAGCTCTCCGGCTGAGATCGTAACCGTGTAGCCGTCGCTACCGGTCACAACAAGCCATTTGTTAATGATGTCATTCTTGATGCTTGGATCTGTTTTTACCCCAACGCTGTTTAGCAAATCCCACAGAAGCACTCCGGTGAATTTGCTGGATACAGGTCCTTGACCAGTATAGAAGAAAACATTTTCGCTGGTCGGAGGCAATGCCTGCAGTTTGCTAAGCGTGAAGGTTGTTGGGTTGGCGACAGAACCCTCTACGCGGAAGCGCGCCGAGTAACCGCCTGAGGCCGTCGTTACCGTGCTGGAACTCGGTTCGGCGAAAACGCCGCCGAGGGAAATAAGCTGCAGCCCGATTCCAAGGGCCGCAATAATTCCAATTTTCAGGGCCTTACCAAACATCATTGGGAGTCCTTATCCGTTTGTTGCGTAGCAACGGCGCCGCGCAACTTCCGGTAGTCTACCAAGCAATATATATATGTATATATGAAATTCGCTCTGCGCGCGAAGATTTTGTGTTTTCGCCACAGCCGTTTAATCTGGCGCTATTGGCCTCCTGCTCCACATCGAGCAGGTTTGCACTACAGGCAATCGATCGATCCCAGCCATCCCCAGACCTCCGGGGCGTTGCAATGGCGCCGCGAGGCTGGGCAATTCGCTGTAAATTCTAACTGCATCTAGCTGGGACCAATCCGGCTTCAGGCGGCAATCCCAACAGCGCTAAAATGGTCTCGCCGAAGGCTTCGAGATCGGCCCGCCGTTTCGCGACGCTAGGGCTCAGGGGCTTCAGAACCAAACTGCGCGGCCGGAGCTCGGCTTCGATCCGCAGGACTTTGTCGCGGACCTCCGCCGGCGTTCCGATAAGCGAGTCCTCGATCATGCGGTCGAGCTTGAACCATGGCGTCCAGTCTGGCTGCATGAAGGCGGTCGTGGCCTGCATGCGCTCCAGGAACGGCCGCAAAAAGATCGCGGCTTCGTCAACCGCCTGCGTATGCGTTGGAGCGAGGTGATAGAAGCGGATCAGGATGAGCTTTGGATCGCCCTGCGGCGCGATTTCACGATAGAGGCTGAGGGCGCCACGCACGCTCTCGAGCGGAAACGGCGGCGCGCCCATGACGCCATAGCTATGCTCGGCCGCCGCCTTCACCGCATCGGCGGTGGACGTGGCGATAAAGGTCGGGATCGGCGTTTGCAACGGCTTTGGCGTGAGGCTCACGTCTTCGGCCTTGAAGAATTCGCCTTCGAAGGTCACGCCGTCTTCTGTGAGAAGTCTTTCTATGAGGCTCAGAGCTTCGAGCGTTTTGGCGCGGCTGTTATCCTTGCTCACGCCGAAATGCTTGTTCTGGATTGGAAACGGTCCGCCCTTTCCAATGCCGAAATCGAACCGGCCATCCGAGAGTATGTCGAGCGTAGCCACATCTTCGGCGACGTGAATGGGATTACGGAAGGGCAAAAGCACAGCCGCGGAGCCGAGCCGGATGCGCGTCGTGCGCGCCGCCAAATGCGCCAAGATGGCGAGGCACGAGGGGCTCGAAGCGTCGGGATTGAAATGATGCTCGGCGACCCAGGCTTCGTCGAAGCCAAGCGCCTCGATAAGCTGCACGAGTTTCGTCTGCTCGGCATAGGCCGAACGGTAATCGCGCTGAGGGTTCTCATAGGTGCAGAAAAGTCCCGTTCGCATCCTTGGCCTCCGAGCTAGCTGCTGAAAGACTGGTTCGCGGGACCGCGATCTCCTTCATAACCGCAGCTAATCAGGCCGCGACAGGAGCCCCTTGGCCGATTTTCGTGAGCTTCGCTTCTCGAAAGCAGTATATCTTGCTATATTGGCTATGTCACGCGCCTTCCTCCGCATTGCAATGGTCGCTTTCGCGGCGGCGAGACAATCGATCTGGAGGGAAACGCCGCGGATTTGTAGCAAGCCGTGCGTCCACGTTCCGAAGCTCAATCTTGCGAATCGAACGGCGGATGACGTCTGGAGCGTTTCCCGATCAGACGGAATCATCTGATCGAAAAGGAATCGCTCAGATTCAAAGAGCTGGAGCAGGTTCTAATCGAAAAGTCGATCAACTTTTTCGGAGCTTGCTCTAGGCTGGGCCCGCGCGCAGCTTGAAGCGCCAGTCGTCGATCGGGCGGCTTGGACGCGCTGACGTCCCATTGTATGAAACGTCAACCCACACAGACGCCAAGTGGAGCGCCGCGGCCGTCAGGCGTCGGGACATTCACGCTTGATCCATCCGGCGATTTCGGGCCAGAAATTCTTCAACGTCTTCGAGCCCATGAACAGTCCGATATGGCCGCCCGGCACCAGCTTCTTGGCGATCTTCCCCTTCGGAGCTCCGAGCTTTTCTTCGGCTGCGAAAACCTGCGGAGCGGGCGTTATATCGTCGCTTTCGCCGGCCAGAAGGAAAGTCGGACAGATGATATCGCTCAGCGCGATTCTGTGGCCGAGCGCCACGAACGTCCCCTTGCAGAGCTGGTTGTCCTTGAACAGAAGCTTGATCGCCTGCAGGTACCAGACGCCAGGCAGATCAAGCGGATGCTGGTACCATCTCTCGAAGTCTTCGCGCTTCTTGACGAATGCGGGGTCCTCGACATTTTCATAAAGATCGAGATAGGTTTTGAAGTACTGCTCCTCCGGATGCATGCTTTTCCATCCAGCAAGCATGAATTTGCCGCGCATCAAGCCGCCTCCCGCCGCGACAAGGTCTTCGAAAAAGCTCATAGGCTGCTCCTTCGCGATCTTCTTGACGAAGCCTTCCCCGGCGTCGCAATCAAGCGGCGCGCCCGCGGCCACCAGCGTCGCGACCTTATGGGGATAGCGGGCCGCGAACATCGCCGCCATCCAGCCGCCTTGGCACAGGCCAATCAAATTTATCAGGCCGCCTAGATCATCCACGATGGCGTTGATTTCGGCGAGGTAGATGTCGATATTGTAGTCCTTCATCTGTTCCGTCGCCGACTTCCAATCCATACATAGCACACGCCTTATGCCGTTCGACTGAAGCGTTTCAACAAGGCTCTGGCCCTTAGCGTAGTCAGCGATGGTCGCGTGGTGACCGGCATAAGGGGCGTCAATGACCGTCGGCACGATCTTCGAGTCGCCGCGCAGGGCGGCGTCGGAGAAATCACGAAGCTGCATGGTGTTGAGGTCGTAAAGGATCTCGTTCCGGGTCGTCCAGACTGGCTTGAGATCAAATTCTTCTCTCTCGGCCTCTTTCGCAAAGTCGAGACTTCTATTGAAAGTCTTGGCCGCCTCTTCGCCTAATTCCGCCCAGGGCGCCAATGGCCAGAAGAACGGAACGCTATGCTCCAGACCAGGGCTTTCCGCCACAGGTGAATTTTCCGCCATCGTCGCCTCCATTGTTCGAATTCCTGATGGGCGCCTATCAATAGATCGGTGCGCCTTGCTGAGCGCTCGCTATGCTGCGCGATCGTCAGCTCCTCGCCGATCAAAAATACAAAGACCGCGCATGGCGCTGTAGTTGGTCGAAATGCGCGGTCCGTTCCGCAAATTGGTCGCCTCGTCCGGTCTGGCGCCGGGCCAACCGAGGATGACGACTGACTTAGGCGCCGATCTTGTTTTCAAAGACCGGCGACATCGCCATGGCCTCCATCCCATGTCGAGCCATGTCTATGGCCGATGGCGCCTATGACAGCGCAGATATTTGCCCGAAATCCATCCATGTTTCATGACAATTCACGCTGAGGGCGATGCCCATTATGTGAACTACGGCCTTTCAAGCGAGGCCGGTCTTAGAGCCAAGGCGTCGGTCCGCTTGACAAATTCGAGCTCGGCTTTCACTGTCAATCTAATATATCGACTTTATCGAATATCTTGCCGCGCAGGCCAATGGCGACCTAGCAGGATGGAGCAATTCATGTCTCGCCACAACGGCCGTCCTCCGCCGCCTCATCAGGGTCAGTAGGTCGCGGCCGATGAGCAGATTCCACGCAAAGAGGGTCCTGATAGCCGCACGTGGCGCCATTCGCGCGTCCCCAGCGCATATCTCGCCGCTTAAAGCGCATCCTTTTGAGGGAGACAAGTCGTCATGATGCAAACCTTATCCGGCCAAGTCTCCAAAAAGCAATGCGCTACATTGCTGCGACGCGGGGGAGCGACCGCCGTGGTTCTTTCGCAATTGGCGTTGGGTGCGGCAAACTTCAAAGCAGCGGCCGAGCCGAGCGTCTATCCAACAGGCGTTACGCGATATGATCCGGCGAAAGCCTACAACAGCTATGTCCTGTTCTCAGGGGCCGACAAGATCACTCGCCTCATTGACCTTAACGGCAATGTCGTGCGCGAGTGGAAATATGCAGGGTTTCCGAGCGTCGTTCTCGATCCGGCCCTTGTTGGCGGCGGACGTGGCCATGTCCTTCTTACGCTGGCGAGCATAGACGCGAAGGGCTCCGGACTCGTGCCCGGCCGCGCCATTCGTGAGGTGACCAAAACGATCGGCGAGCTCGACTGGGATGGAAGAACTGTCTGGGAGTGGGGCGGCGACAAAGCGCCGGGCGGGGCCGCGCAACAACATCATGACTTGAGACGCTTGCCAAACGGCAACACGCTGATCCTCGCCAATTTGCTGCATCCCATCCCAGGCTTCACACAGCCACAAGTTCTCGACGACGTCATTTATGAAATAGAGCCGGGCGGCGCCATCGTTTGGAAATGGGTGGCGTCCGAACACCTTGATGAATTCGGTTTTACTCCCGACGAATTGAATTTGGTCCGCAACGCCAATACAGCCGACTATCTTCACGTGAACAATCTGAGCGTGCTTGGCCCCAACCGCTGGTTTACAGGCGGTGACAAGCGTTTCGATCCCGACAATGTCCTGATCGATTCCCGCAACGCCAATTTCATCATCATCATCGACAAAAAGACCGGTAAGGTCGTATGGTCGCTGGGACCGCATTATCCGGCCAATGACGTCGTGACCAGAGGCAAGAAACAAGCGCCGCGGCCGATCGATCAGATCTCCGGCCAACATGACGCGCATCTAATTCCCGAGGGGCTGGCCGGGGCGGGCAACCTCCTTGTCTTCGACAATCAGGGCGAAGCCGGGTATCCGCCTGTGGCCTTGGGGGTGACCGGAGGGTCTCGCGTCTTGGAGATCGATCCCATCAAGCAGGAAATCGTTTGGGAATATAGCGGCGAAAGTTCCGGACAGCCAGGCTGGACATTTCGGTCGAGCTTCATCAGCAGCGCGAGACGGCTGCCGAATGGCAACACGCTGATCGATGAAGGTTATAACGGGCGTTTCTTTCAGGTCACGCCCAAGGGAGAGATCGTCTGGGAATATATCAGCCCTTATTTCGGCAACTTCGGCGAAGGAGAACAGGATCGCCAAAGCAATTGGGTGTATCGCGCGCAGCCCGTCCCTTACGAATGGGCGCCAGCCGGAACGGCGCATTCGGAAAAAGCGGTGGTTCCGCCGGCGCTCGCCGAGTTTCGGATTCCTGCGAAGCCGTGAACCGTTGCCTGAGCATCCAGCACCGACGATCCCGCATTCGGATTTCGGATCTAAACAAAGGGAAAGTTGCGAGGCCGCGCTCTCAGCGCGCTTCGCCGGCCGGGCCAAGCTGCATGCTTTTGCTTGAGACGTCAGGTATAATAGACTCAAGGCGTGAGAGATTTGTTTGCACCGGCTCTGTGAAAAGCGACGCAGATAAGAAACCTGACTGAAAGCTCTGTAGCACTTCGTTGAGGCGCGGAGACGCGCCAACAGTCCCAGGTGAGGGTTGGCTCTTTGACTACAGAGCGCCAAGTCGATTTCTCACCTCGCGAGCGGATCGGGACGAAGCTGGAAGCGCACAACCTTGCTCGTTGTTCCTTTGCCGCCCTCAATGTGGAACGGCGTTCTAGTGCCATATGTCGTCCAAAGTCCCTTGCCTTTCCAGCCGGCGTTTTTGTCGTCGATGCGACCGTCCATGCCCTTCGCGTAGAAGCCCATCGGATATGGAACCCGGAGAATAATGAACTTACCGTCCACCAGGGCCAATAATGCGTCGGACGCATTGCCGGTGGCGATCGGCACGTTCTGGCCCAACCCGAACGTGTCATGTTGATCCACCCAGGTATAGTAGCTCGCCTCGGCGCTGCCCGAGTCTGTCACGTTCTTGAACTGCGGTCCCGGGAATGGGTAGAGGCTCCAGCCTTCCGGGCAGTGTTGCCCCGTCGCCGCTGGCCCATTCAAGGGGCCCTTGCACTTGCGCCGGTCAAAGCTGGCGAGATGCCCGCTCGCCAACGACGCCCAGACGACGCCATTGCTGTCGATATCCATCCCACGCGGCGAATAGCCATGAACGGGCGCGCGGGGATCATTCCATGGCAACTCGTAATATTCCGCTAAAGTCGTAGCCGGCGGGTCGGACCCAAGGTCAAGTCGCGCGACGGCGCCGGGAAAGCCCACCACCGAACCCCAGACGGAGCCATCGGCTGGGCTCGGCGCTATGCCATAGAAAGCCGCAGCGATCCGCTTGTCTTTTGTGGGATCAACCGGCTCGCCGGGCTCCACATAATCGTCCCGCTGGCCATTGCCGTTGGCGTCGAGAACGAGAGCGGTCCAACCCTGCGACTTTGCCGCATCGCCAGTCTCGTCGAACGCCCTTCTGTTCAGCCAGCCAACGACTCCGCCGCCACCACCGCTGCTGAACCACAAGGTGTTGTTGACGTCCTGAGCGAATTGCAGGTGGTGCGTGCTGAAACACGTGTCGATCAGGGTGAACTTCTTCGTTTTTGGATCATACACAGCCGCCTGACGCCCGGAGCTTTCAAGGGGGAACAGCTTCGCCGAGGGATTGCCCGACCCTTCTTTGCAGAAGGCTGGATTGCTCGGCGGACGGATTCTGGATGTAAACCACACGCGCCCCAATTCGTCGAACATCGGATTATGCGCATTGGCCTGACTGTTCCAGATGGGCTCGCCTCCCCAATAGGGCGAGGGCGCAAGAATAGGATCGTCCACGGTGGACGGAGTATTCGGATCACGGATGGGTAGCTTCACTTGGCTAGCCGAATTCTGCGCCGGATCGAGGATCGGAGCGTAGTCCGTGCTCTCTTCTGGAGACCCGTAAAGCGGGCCATTTGCGTTGACCGTAGGATTGCGCTTATCGGTGGAAATCTCGTCATGAAGGTAGGCTGTGGGGGTGGCCCAGTCCCATAGCGAAATGACGACATTGCGCTCGACCCCTTGAGGCCGCTGAGGCTGCGCGGCGGGCAATTCGCCGGCGGCTATCCTGTCGGTCCAATCCGCAAATAGGGCCAATGCGCGGTTTGAGTCGAGCCTCGAAATTGCGTTGACCATCGCGCCGCTGGCCTGCCCCGATTGAATGCGCCGCTCCCACGCCGCCTGCGAGGATTCGAAATGGCCCAATTCCTTGGGAATCGTGCGCGTCGCCTTGTCGCCAATTTGGTGACAGGTGAAGCAACCATCCGTTTTGACGATGTCAAGCCACTGCTCTTGGCTCTTCAAGGCTGCTGGAGCGCCATTGCTATTTGACCCTGTCCCGGAGAAGACGCTCTTGTCCGGAATTTTAAGCAGCGAATACCAATAGATAGCCGGATAATATTCCGCCGCCGCCGCAGGACTTGGCGCCGCTGCGGCCGTCAGATTTACGATCCTGCCCGGCGCAGTTTGAGCCTTTGTTGAATCGACAAGTCCATAACCGCGCACCCAAACGCTATAATTCGCTTTTGGGAGCTCGGGCAGCACATAGCGACCTTGATCATCCGTGACCACGATCTTGACGAACTTGGTGGGAAGGTCGGTCGTTTCCGCGATGACCCACACGCCGGCCTCAGGCCCATTTTTGCTTGTGACAACGCCGCCGAGATCGCTGTCGCCTATGCGGATTAAAGAGCCGGGATCTTGCTGCGCGCTAAACCCAGCCGAAGAGGCGGTCAAGAGCACAGCGATGGAAACCGCCGCGAAGCCTGAACATCTACTTGTCATTGTCATGCGCCGCTCCCCTTGCGCCTCATATGCGAACGGAACCGTATCAATCTATTTCATTCGGCATGTCTCCATCGCTCTAGGATTCATAGCGGCATGCCACAGTCTACGTCTAAATCTCGATCGGGCATGCTCCGCCAGTGACGCTGACGATGTTCATGTTTCACTTTAGTTGATTTCCGCATAGAATTTTATGTTGGGTCACAAGAGGCGTTCAGGATGTTGACGTCTTGGCGCTGCGTTTGAACCGTTGTTTTGAACGCAAGCGCGAGACCATTGGCGAGCGCGACGAACTTGGTCACCGGCCCGAAAGTCCTTTTTCTCCGATTCCAGCCTACACGGCTTTCGCTGGCGCCGAGACATCCTTTGCCGCGCCGGAAAACTCGTTTGCTTCTTACAAGAAACAATATGCTCGAAATGAAGAACGCCTGTCAATCAGTAGTCTAGAAGGAATATAGAAAATAACTAATCGGAGGTGGCCGTCGAACTCCCGGCCCGTATTGCCTTCCTTCACATAGCCGGCACGGATGCTGAAGCCGCCCTAAGATTCTGTCCTAGCGCGGCGCGTCCCTCGTCTTGAGGTCGCGCCGCCGGACGCCGCAGCCATGAGCAATTGATTCCGTCCAATCGCCTCGATTTCCACACTTGAGAGCCGCCGGACTTCTCCGCCGCCTGCTACGACATCCGCCAGAAGATGCAGAGCCACATGGCGTAAAGCGCGACCACAAGCCCAGCGCCGATGATTTCAGTCCGGCGGACGGCCCCGGTGGGGCTTAGCCACCATCCGAAGCCCCGGCAGGTCCAGGGCACCAGCCAGTTCAGCGACAATACGCTCACCACATTGCCGATGAATAGCGCAAGCCAGAATGGCAGCTGCGCCCATCCCAGCAGCAATGGCGCCTGCACCCATGCGCCGAACAGGAACACCACCGGATAGAGCAACAGAAGAACAATCATGTTTTGCTTCCAGGCCGCGGGCGCTTGGCCCGTGCGGTCGCCTGAGGTGAACCATTGTCCGAACCCGCTCCGCACTATGCGCGCGCGCACCTCGTCGATGAACGGCTCGCCTTCCTTCAGCAGTTTCCTCCGCTCCGGCGAATCAAGCCATGCCTGTAGATGCTCCTCGTTGTCAAAGCGGATAATCGCCAGCCAATCGTCCTGCACGCCAAGTATCGGCGGCTCGATACGATAGCCCTGGAACCCAGCGGATTGCGCCTGCGCCGCCGCAATCCGCTGCTCCCAGCGACGGTATTCAACTTCCCGATCGGGCTTGATCCGAGTCGAAATCACCACCGACACAGGCGCCGGCATGACGCCAGAGCCGGCGTCGCGCACAAGATGTACGTCATCAGGCCCTGCGAGCAATGGCGCGGCCTCCGCAAGCAGCGCTAGACGCCGCTCCGAGCGCAACCACCCCACCGCTGCGTCCGAGGTCGTGAAACGCTGCAGGATCACCCAATCGACCTGAGCTGGCGGGTGCGGCGGCATGATGCTCTGCTCGACGAAACCAGGGCTTGCCGCCGCCTCGGCGCTGATCGTCTGCTGCCATTGGGCAAACGCCTCGGCCCTGCCGTCGCGCACGCGGGTCTGCGTCACCACCGTCACGCCGCCTGCACCCGGCGCCGCTGCGCTCATCGCCCTTTGCCCAGCGCGGCGAACATCCGGTCGCGCGTCAGCGGCAGATGCGCAAACCGCACGCCGGTTGCATCGGCGATCGCGTTGGCCAGCGCAGGCGCAACCGGATTGATTGCGCACTCGCCCTGTGATTTTGCCCCAAGCGGCCCGATGTGGTCATAGGTTTCGGCGAAATATACCTCGGCGCGAGGAACGTCGGCGAAAGCAGGTATGCGGTAGTTGCGCAGCGACGGATTGACCACCGACCCAGCCGCGTCGAGCATCATGTTCTCCGTAAGCGCCCAGCCGATCCCCATCGCGATCGCGCCCTCGATCTGGCCACGGCACTGCATCGGGTTGATCAGCCGCCCGATATCGGCGGCGTGCGCGCTCTGCAGAATGCGCACCTCGGCGGTGACGCGATGCACCGCGACGCGAAACCCATGCGCGTTGAACGCAACCGTGCGCGGCGAAAGATAGGCCTTGCGCTTGGCCTCGAACCGATGGCCAACCTTGACGCCGGCGGCGTGCAGCGCCGCAAGCGCGATCGGTCTGCCGCCGCACACAACAGCCTCCGCCTCCAGCCGGCAATCGCCAACGGGCAGGCCAGTGTGACGGCTCGCATAGTCGAGAATATTGTCGCGCATCGCTGCCGCCGTCAGCGCCACCGCCTGCCCGGCCACCACGGTGCCGGTGCTGGCGAAGGTGCCGGTGTCATATGGCGTCAGGTCTGTATCGGCGTTGATGATCGAGATCCGCCCCGCCCGGCAGCCCAGCACCTCCGCGGCGATCTGCCGGTGCGACGTCACCGAACCATTGCCCATTTCTGTCGAGCCCACGGCGAGGCGATAGCCGCCATCAGGCAACATTTGCATCTCGGCGCCAGAACGATGCTCCGTCGGGGGGCCGCACTCGAGCATGGCGAGAGCGATGCCGGTTCCTTCCAGCCAATCATCGCCGGCCGGCCGGGTTTTCCCGCGGCCACTCGCCAGCGCCCGCTCGACGAGGTCCATGCACTGGTCGAGGCCATAGCTTCCGAAATCAAGGTCGGAGGTTTCACTCCATACTGATTCGATCCAGTCGCCCGGCCGGATCATGTTGCGTCGGCGGATCTCAAATCGGTCGAGACCTAGCTGGTCGGCAAGCTCGTCGATTGCGCATTCGAGCGCGAAAGTCGTCTGCGACGAACCATAGCCGCGGAAGCCGCCGGCTGGAACGACATTGGTATACACGGCGTAGGCGTCGGCCTTTTTGTTGGCGCAGCGATAAGCGATCAGCGGGCCTCCCAGCGAGGCCGCCAATGTCTCTCCTGCATGGCCGCCATAGGCGCCGGTATTCGACACGACGTTGAACTCGATCGCGGTTAGCACTCCGTCGCGGCGGGCGCCCAGCTTGACCCCCGTCGTCATGGGGTGGCGCGTGGTGGCGGCGATGAACTGCTCTTCCCGAGTGAACTCCCACTTCACCGGCCGCCCAATCTTGAGCGTGGCGAGAACGCACAGATCCTCGCAGATCATCTCCTGCTTGCCGCCGAATCCGCCTCCCACTCGTTCGGTGAACACATGCACGTCCCGCGTGCGAAGCGCGAAGATGTGGCAGAGCTTTTGCTGGACGATGAACGGAGCCTGGGAGCTGGTGCGCACATGGATGCGCCCATCGGCGTCGGTCCAGGCGATCGAACCATGGGTCTCAAGATGTGCATGTTGCACCCGCGTCGTGGAGTAGGTCCTCTCATGCACCACGTCCGCGGCGGCGAAACCGTCTGCGACGCTCCCGACCTCGCCATGAATATCGACATAGACATTGCCGTAGGCCGCGATGCCTTTTTCATGCAGCACCGGCGCGCCCGGCGCCATCGCCGCCACGGGATCGAACACTGCAGGCAGCAGCTCATATTCGATGTCGAGCAGACGGCAACCAGCCTCCGCCGCCGCCTCGCTCTCCGCCACCACCGCTGCAACCCGCTGCCCAACGAATCGCACCACGTCGTCAAGCACGTAGCTGTCGTCAGGATCCGCCAAATGGTCCTCATGGGTCGCGGTGCTGTAGAGCTGGCGCGGCCCGTTTTCCCAGGTGAACACCGCGACCACGCCTGGCGACGCCTCGGTCCGTTCGCGCCCGATGCGGAGAATGCGAGCATGAGCGTGCGGCGACCGCAGCACCTTAAGATGAAGCACTCCCTCGATCGCGACATCCATCGTGTAGCGGGCCCGACCCGTCACGATTGCTTCCCCGAACGGATTGTTGAGGCTCGCGCCGCAGGCCCTTCCCGCCACGTCAGGCTCGGCGGAAGCCACGCCGCGCAATGCCTCCTCGATCGAACCATATCCGGTGCAGCGGCAGAGGTTGCCCTTCAGCGCGTGCGGCAGGTCATTCCGCTGCTCGGCGTCGAGCGAGGCCGCGGTCATGATCATTCCGGCTGTGCAGAAGCCGCATTGGAACGCTTGAGCGTCGAGAAAAGCGCACTGCACCGGATGCAGTCCGCCTGCAGGCGCGAGCCCCTCAATGGTCGTGACCACGCGTCCGGCGGCGCGGAACGCCGGCACGAGGCAGGAATGAACCGGCGCCCCATCCAGCCAGACCGTGCAAGCGCCGCAGTCGCCTGCGTCGCACCCTTTTTTTACCCCGAAATAGCCCTGCTCGCGCAAGAAGGTCCGCAGGCACTGCCCGGCCTGCGGCTCGGCCGCAAACGTCCGGCCGTTGACATTGAACTGCGATCGCCTGACGGCGAACTCCACGACAGGCGCAAAGCTGCTCATGTCCACATCCCCGCCAGCTCCGCCCTGATCTCTTCCGCCATATAGTAAGTAAGATGGCGCTTGTATTCGGCCGAGCCATGCACGTCGTCGAAATAGCCGTCTGCGGCGATGCTTCCGTCGATAGCGGCGCGGAGAGCTTCGGCCGACGGCATGATCGCAAAACGGAGCTGTATTGGCCGCGGCGTGGCCGCGGTGATCGTCAGCAGCAGGTCCCCGACGGCCGGGTCCAGCGTGCCAATCAACAGCGCCGCCGAGCGTCCGAGATTGGTGAGCGAAGCCTGGCGGAACGCCGCGCGCCGCCGGAGCGCGCGCGACGGCAAATGGACGCTGCGTAGCAGCTCACCTGGCCGTAGCAGATTCGCGTGGTTTCCGGTCACGAAGTCAACTGCGGCGACCTCACGCGGCGGCGCCCCGCGCGGCCAGAGAACATAGACGCCCTCCAAAGCCACGGTCAACGAGATCATCGGCCCGGCCGGCAGAGACATACAGATGTTCCCGCCGACCGTGGCCATGTTCCAGATCTTGAATGACGCCAGCAACGCGTTGCAGCAGGCGCCAAACAGGGACGCCGCCGTCCATTCCCCCGGCGCGTCGAAGCGATAGAGCTCGGCGATGCTGCAGGTGCTCGCGATCTCAAGACCACTGGAGACAATCTCGAGCGCGCGCCAGCCGAACCCTTCCAGATCAATCAAGGTGTCGGTGGCGAGCTGCGGCTCCGAGAAAAGCCAAGTGCCGCCGGCCAGCCACGCATAGCCGTCGCGCCATTCTCTGATGTTATGAGCCGATTCCGGCCGCAGCACGGTCGTCACTGTGTTGAGATTCATCGGAGCGCTCTCGCGCAGAGGGGATGGCGCATGGCGTGCTCGCGTGATCAAGGCAGGTCGGCAAGCGAGGCCGGGCCGGCCCCCGGCGTGATAAGGGTCGGCCACTGATGGGAGCCGAACGGCGTCGCCGGCGGCAGGAAGGGCGGCGCGCCGCGCTTGGCGTCCTCGGCGATGATCGCCGCGCGTCCGTCGCCCCCCATCAGCTCATAGTCCATCAAGTAGTAGTTGCCGAAGAACAGCGCTCCCACCGAACGGTCGGCGATGATCCGCGTCAGCGCCTCCAGCATGTCGTCCGGAGTTGTGGTGAAGGAGATCGTCTCGATCAACATCAATCGGCTGTTGATCGTATCCGGACCGAAGAATTGGGCCAAAACGCTGAAGAGCACGTTGTTTTGACGCGCGACATAGATTGTGTTGCTCGCGGCGTAGGTCTTGTCCCAGTCGCCGCCAAGCTCCTTCTTCCACTCGCCGACCACGCGCATCCAGTGTCCGACCTGCGTCTGGGCGGCCCAAGCGATATTCTTCTTCAGTAGGGGCGCCTGCTTCTGCGCGAAGGCCTGAAGGTCCGCGAGCGGCACGACGCCGTTCGCAGCGCAGGAGTCCATGAAGGCGATATTGTTCCGCAGGATGACGCGGCTGTTGGCGCGCCAGTCCGCGTCCATGTCGGTCGCGTCCAAGCTGTCAAGCGCGGTCTGCATCTGGCTGCGGTAAGCCAACAGCGGTCCGCGCCAGGATCGGTCCGTGGCGTTGTCCAGATAAGGCGTCACCACCTCACCCAACGCCATGACGCTGTGCGCGACGGATTTAAGAAGCTGGTAGACGATCGGCACCTGCGGCGCTTCCAGCGTCGGCGCGCCCGGCCTATAGAGTATGAATCGACCGCCGGCCCCAGAGAAAAGGGCCAGGATCACCGGATGCTGCGCCAGAATGTTCTTCTGGAAGATCCGCCCGGAATCGGCATAGAGCCCAAACATTGCAGTGTTGAGCGCGAGCACGTTGCGCGCCGCTGTCTTCTGTGGACTAGACTCGAGAGGACCTGCGATAGGCTGTAGGTACCCCGGCAGCTCGGCGGCGAACACGGAGGTCGCGCTCAGCGCGCCAGCCGCCGCTACGGCGTAGATTCGCTGTTTCATAACCGACGCAATATGCACCTGACGCTCTCCAATGACCGAAGCTTCGAAAATGAGCTTGGCTCGAATCGACCTGTCTTGCAAGTCCGCGCCGGGTCGGATCGCCAACTATTCTGCACGCCTTTCGCCGTGCATTTTCGACAACATGCAACTATCGATCATGGCGGCTGCGAAGCAGCGATCGGGCGGCAACGCCCAGCCGGAAGGGCCGTTGGAGGAGTCGTCCTGCTTGTGCTCGACAACGCAAGAGCGAGCGGCGCAACCGGCCAAGACCACATGCGCCTTGGTCCTGAGCTTGCTGAAAGGTCGTCGATGAACCAATCCTCAAGAAGCAAAACAATCATCGAGCGACTCGAAGACAACGTCGTCGATTGATGCGGAGCCTTCGCCGAGCGGCGTAAGGAAATCTAGACCCGAACCAATTTCCATTGGCGAATCCGAACTAATCAAGCGGCTGCCATTTCACAAATGCAACGAGGGCTTCGCGTGACGACGCCATGACATTTGGCTAACAGCCACTCGCGTGAATCCCATCGCGCACTGCAAAGACGCCGTCATGGCGCCATCGGAGTTCGATTTATGTAAGATGACATAGACGCCCACATAAAAGCGCGGCGCCAGCGATCAGCATGAAGCGTTGCAAAACCAACCGCCAAGGCGCGGCTGCCCTCGAAATTCGGCGCCGGCGGAGCTGGAACCCAATCGTACTCATAATCATTTGTCCCACGCTGCCGCCAAGAAACGCGCAGCGCGTTATCGAAAGGATGGTTCAATGGATTGGAATCGGATCGAGGGAAACTGGAAGCAGGTGAAGGGCCAAATCAAGGAAAAATGGGCCGACCTCACAGATGATGATCTTGAGAAAATCGCCGGACGTCGCGAGCAGCTCGAAGGCAAGATCGAGGAGCGCTACGGCCTCGGCAAGGACGCCGTGCGCGAGCAAATCGATAGCTGGCTGAAGACCATGCATTGATCGATGCGTCACAGGCGCAAGCTTTTGCGGGCTTGCGCCTGCCGCCGGGCCGAATCGCGCTGGCGAATCCAGCCTTGAGCCGGCCTTGCGCGGGCGATCGTTTACAATGGCCTCCGATCGGAGAGTAGAATGCCACGCGGCGACAAGTCGAAATATACCGATAAGCAGGAACGCAAAGCGGACCACATCGCTGATGGTTACGAGTCGCGCGGCGTTCCCGAGAAGGAAGCCGAGCGCAGAGCCTGGGCGACCGTGAACAAGGAAAGCGGCGGCGGGAAAGAGAGCGGTTCTGGCCGTGGGAAACCCGAAAATCATGCGTCGTCTGAGAAAGGCGGCCGGCTTGCCGGCGAGGCCTCGGCGAGGCGTCCTGCTGGGGAGCGGTCGGCCGCGGCTAAGCGCGGCGCCGTGACCCGCAGGCGCAACGTTTCCGGATAAGTTCTTCCAAGGGGAGATCACAACACAACTGAGGAGATTGCGAAATGATTTCGACGGTTCTGATCGTTGTCCTGATCCTGTTGTTGATCGGCGCTTTGCCTGCGTGGCCCTACAGCGCTGGCTGGGGTTACGGACCGGGTGGTTTGCTCGGCACGGTTCTCGTGGTGGTGCTAGTTCTGGCTTTGCTGGGACGAATATAGCTCTTCAAGGGATTCTGACGAAGTTGGGCTCGACTACGCGAAGTAGAGCTGATGGCGGTGATGGAGGTCACTTAACGAGGCGTCCATCGGAACAGCTAGCATTATCAGATCGGATGTCGCGAAGAGAGCGCATCCGTAGCGCGCGGGTGGCGCGTCGCCCGCGTCACGCCTTTTGCTTAATGGCAGGAACACAACGCCGGCTACAGGTGACGCCGTAGAACGCGGACGCGAACTGTTTAAAGCGGCAAAGGAACATTCTCGTGAGGTCGCGCTTATCCGGCATGGACCGCTTCTGCGCCCGTGATGCGACCACGCGGCGGGACGTTGAGAATCACGGCAAAGTTTAATGCGATTGAACGAGTCCCGCGGGCATAGCTGCGGCGCGACCGTCGAGAAAACTACGACCGCTCAAAATCCACAGTTTCGTTCGCCGCTCCCAAGATCAGGCTGGTTCGACTGTCGGCGCCAGAGCATGAAGTCGCAATGGCGCAGTAATAGATCGGTTTATTGACTAAAACGATAGATTATGACAGCTTATGTGAGCATTTGCTTATCGGGTTGACGCCGACAAAATCACGGCAAGACCGTGTCGCACGGGAGGGCTTCAAGTGAAATCCGTCAGCGCCGCGATCAAAGGGACAATTTTCTTTGCTGCCGCCCTCTGTCCGCCAGTTGCGGCGCAGACCGATGACGGCTTCATCAGGATGACGCCAGAGCAGATTCCTTTCAAAAGCCCGTTTGGCGTAGGCCCCCAGCAAGCGGTTCTGTTCGGCGATCCTTCGAAGCCCGGCGTTTATGTCGTCCGCAACAGGTTTCCGCCTGGCGCTCACTCGAATCCTCATTTTCATTCACAGGATCGGCATGTGACGGTGATCAAGGGAACCTGGTGGATGGGCGTGGGCGAGGAGCTTGATTTCAACAAAGCCGCGCCGATGAAGACCGGATCCTATGTCTTGCATCCTGCGGGAGCGGTCCATTGGGACGGGGCGGGAGACGAGGAGGTCATCGTGCAAATCGTCGGAATAGGCCCCGTCGAAACGGTCCCCGTCGGGCCGGCGGGGGCGCCGACGGGCTATTGGCCGAAGCCCAAATAGCGCACAGCCCTGACGAGGCAAGCAATTTTCGAGGGGCCGAGCGGCCTCGCCGATTCAGCCGCTCAAAACGGTCAAGCCTCATGGGACGCGGCGCCTAAATCTCATGTCAGGCGCGAAGCTCATCCCCCACCCGAAAGGCTCGCTCTTTCAACAAGGCTCGAAGCTCATTGAATTTCGTGCGGCTCACCGGGACGGTGTGAGGCTGCGAGCCAATCAATTCGGCGATGGCGTTGTCGCCAGCCCGGCGGACGCATTTGACATGATCCAGGTTGACGAGATGGCTGCGATGAACGCGCAAGAAAGCTTCCCCCGCCAATTGCTCCTCGACTTCCCCGATGGAAAGGGGACAGAAAATGCTGTCGACGCCATCGAATACGAACGTATAATGCGCATCGGCATGAACCGCGAATATATGCTCCGCCCGAATTGATCTTTTGACGCCTTCGCGTTCTATTGGAAGCGTCTTAGCTGCAAGCGGCGGCGATGGCGCCAAGGCAATGACGCCGGCAATCGATTCAACTCGCGGCTCTTCTCCCGTTTCGCTTCCCGGAATGGCTTCCGTAGACAAGCTTAATTCGACTTGCGGCGTCGGCGGGGCCGCCGCCGGTTTCGGCGCCTTGCTCGACTGCTCCGGGACGAATGTCAAAAGGAAGACACCGGACAGCGCGAAAGCGACAACCGCGACGACAATCGCCAGAAGAGCTGGCGATACCGCCGGAGAGTTCGGGGAGATCGCAGTCGGAAGCGGATAAAATGTCGTGCCGGCCATCGCCGTATAGTGCATCCCCGAGATCGCCAGACCAAGGAGCGTCGCGCAGATGAAAAGCGAAGGTCGCCGCACATTGTCAAAGGTGAGCCAGAGAGCCACAGCCGACGCGACAACGCTGATCAAAATGCTTACCGCAACGATGAAGGCGTTATGCGACATGTGGGCGCTTTCATGCAGCGCCCACATGCCGATGTAATGCATCGTCACGATGCCGCCGCCCATGATAATTGGCGCGGCGATGAGGGTAAAATGCGTGCGCTGGCCAAGACTTACAGCTTCGAGAGCAATGCCGACGACCAGCACGCAGACGAGAAACGAGAGAAGCGTTGGAAGCACTAGATAGTTGACGGCTACTGGAAAGCGCGCAGCCAGCATTCCGACGAAATGCATGCCCCAGATGGCGACCGCCAGCGAAAACGCGGCGCCTGTCAGCAGCAGCCTCCGCTTTAGCCCGTGCGATCCACCGATCTGCAAGGCAATGCGGAGCGAAACATAGCTGCCCTGGATGGCGACGGCGAGGGAAAGAAGAACTAGGCTTGGATCATAGATAAGAGGCATCAATGCAGCCTCCGTCCTCCCTGCCCGGTTACGCCATTATTGGCAGGTTCGATCAGTCGAAACTTTTGACCCGGGCTCCCATATAAATTAGAGCGGCCACCATAAATTGAAAATGGGAAAATTCAATTGGGGTCCGACGATGGCTGGGATGCGCCAAAGCTACGTCTTCAAGCTTCCCAGCGGTCCCGCCGAGGCTAAGGCCATTCCTTTTCGGCCGACCCGCATGCGCGGCGATGACCAGCCGACACCAAATGTCTCATGCCGGCGATAAGCCAATGACATGGACGCCGTAGCCTCCTTCTTATACCTGTCTCCAATCCTGAAGAGTTTCGCTATGTTGACCTATCCGCCCTCGCCATTGGGCCTTCAAATGAGCGCGATCGCGCTAGCGACCGCGCTGGGCCTCATGGCGCTGGAATATGGCCTCGGGCGTCTCGCCCATCGCGACACGCATGATCTTAGCGAGAGCGCCGCCTCGCTCGGCGTCGCGACCGGCCACTCGCTCGTCCGTAGCGTCGAGGCCGTCATCGTGGCGGCGCCCTTTGCCTTTGCCTATGGACACCGCCTCCTCGACTTTGATCAGACAAGCGCGCTTGCGCTTCTTGGCCTCTTCCTGGGAACCGAGTTCTTCTATTATTGGCACCATCGCGCCGCACATCGCATCCGCTGGATGTGGGCGACGCACTCCGTCCATCACTCGGCGACGAGGCTCAACCTGACCGCGGCGGTGCGTCTCGGCTGGACGGGCAACATCTCCGGCAATTTTCTGTTCTTCCTGCCGCTCGCCTGGATCGGTTTCCATCCCTTCGCCATCATCGCGATGCTCGGGGTCAATCTGCTCTACCAGTTCTTCATCCATACCGAGCTCAGCCCAGGGCTTGGGCCTTTGGAATGGGTGCTGAACACGCCAGCCCATCATCGCGTGCACCACGCCTCCAATGCCGAATGCCTCGATAAGAACTATGGCGGCGTCCTGATCATTTTCGATCGTCTCTTCGGCAGTTTCGCCGAGGCGCCAAGCGACCAGCCGCTCCGCTACGGCCTTGTTGGAGGCGCGCCGACGTTCAACCCGGTCAGAATCGCGCTCGGCGAATGGGCCGCGATGTTCCATGACCTGCGCGCCGCCGCAAGCTGGTCAGAGCGTTTCCGCGCGCTATTCGCGCCGCCAGGCTCGTCGCAGGCGCAAATGCCGCGCGAAAACGCGCTTTCCGTTTCCGCAATCCTCGCGCGAGAGTGAGCCTAGGCTTTGCCGAAGGCTTCTCCGAAATCGGCGCGATATCGGCGCGACCAAAATGCGCCACTGCTGCGCTTGCAAGATCAGCGTTGTCGCTAGCCTTCCATCCCTCACTTGACCAGCAGACGCTCTAGCGGCGCACAGGCGAGGGCGGCAGATCCCAATCGGATGGATTGCCCTCGGGAACGAAAGCGCCGTCTTCGCGCAGCGAGCCACGCATAGGCTCCGGGCGCACCGGCGCATAGGCGCGCGGCGCGGGCGTTTTCATCGCCGCGATGAAATATTCCGGCGGGATGCTGGCGACCGGCGCCGAACCCGGCCCGGCATGCATGGCGAGCGCTCCGCCGTTGCGGACTTTGCCTTCGGCCATGTCGACGTCATCGTCGATCTCCGGCGCATTGGGCAGTCCGTCGTGCGGCGGCTCTGGCGTCATGCTCGGCCCCAACATTGGGCGGCAGACCCGGCGCGGACCTGTCGAGGTATTGCCGTGCATCGCGAGATCGGTATGGATGTGATTATAGTGAAATATATTGGCGCCGGGTCCGAGCACCGTCGTGAAATGAGAGCACGCGCCGGCGTGGACGTCCTGCAGGAAGGAGCGCGTCTGATCGTCGCCCCGCGTCCAATCGCGAACGATCGAGATCTCCCGCCCGTCCGCGAGCCGGAACCCGCCAATGTCGAGCGCATTGCCGAAAGCATGTTCGGAAATGCGCGCGCCTGGCTGATTGTTCATGGCCCGGCAACTATAAGAGCCCATTGAATCGATCTGGACCACCGGCTGGCCGAACCGCGCCTGAGCGGCCGGCTGGACAATGTCGGCGAGCCAGGCGTTGAGCGCGGCGATCATCGGGCAATCGAGCAGATAGCTTGCGTTGAAGCTGACCGCGCCATCCTGCAGGGCGCTGACCCTGAACGGCCGGGTCAGGCCGCAGATGCCCGGCCCATCGATTTCGCGCGCCGGCTGAACATAGGCCGAGACATGAATGAGCCTTTGCGCGAGGCAGGCATTTTCGGCTTGGCCGCGCCAAGCCGGCCGGCGCGGCGTCTCATAATTCGAGCAGCCGGCCAGCGAACCGATGAGAACCGCAGTAACGGCGAATGGCAGGATGCGGCGCGCCATTGCCGAGACATGCGCGCAATTTATTAAACTGCGCTAAAGCATCGCGGTTAATGGTTTCGAAACTTCGACGGGCAAGGGGGCCAAGGTCATGGCGCGAATCGCGGTGACGCCGGAGATCTCGATCGACGAGGCGGAACTCGCCTTCTCCTTCGCGCGCGCCGGCGGCCCAGGGGGACAAAACGTAAACAAAGTGGAAACTGCAGCGCAATTGCGGTTCGACGTGACGAATTCCGCATCTCTCAGCGAGGCGGTGAAGCGACGCCTCGAGCGGTTAGCAGGCAGCCGGCTCACGAAGGACGGCGTGCTCGTGATCTTCGCCCAGACGCAGCGCTCGCAGGACCTCAATCGTCAGGAAGCTTTGGCGAGATTGCTTCGCTTGATCGCCACGGCGGCGGAGAAACCGAAGCCGCGCATAAAAACCCGTCCGACCCTCGCCGCCCGCAAGCGCCGGGTCGAGAGCAAGGTGCGGCGCGGCGAGACCAAAAGGCTCAGAACCGCGCCGCCGGAGTGAAATTTAAGGACGCAGCTAGAGCATGTTCCGAAAAAGTTGATCGACTTTTTCGATTAGAACATGCTCCAACTTATTAATCTGGAGCGAGTTCTTATCGATTGGATGATTCCATCCAATCGGAACGCGCTCTAGAACCGCGCCCGCATGAAAATTAAACCGACGTAGTCGGCCCTTGCTGATTGCGCCGCTCGTTCATGAATCGGTCGAATTCCTCGCGATCTCGGGCGCGACGGAGATTCTCCATGAATTCGGCGAATTCGCGCTCGGCCTGAACGAGCTTCTGGCGCTCCTCTTCGAGCCGCGCGAGTTCGGCGGACCGCCAATCGTCGAAGGCGAGATTGCCGGTCGAGCCGAAGCCGTGCCAAGGATTGGCCCCCGAGCCCCAGCGGCCGGAGCCGCAGGCCCATCGCCAATTCGCGCTATTTTCCCATTTCTCCCGCCCGAAAGAGACGATGTCGCCTTCGTAGCCTGTTTTTTTCTGCCAAAGCTTCCACACGATGACCGCGAGCCCGATCGGCCAAAAGACGATGAAGCCCAGAACCATCGCGAGTAATTCAACTGGCTTCCAAGAGTGACCGCCCCGGCATCCGCTCCAGCCGGATCCGCCGTCCCGTCTCGCCGAGGATGCCTCGTAAGCTCTACCCATGTCAGCGCTCATTTGTCCGCTCCTGCATAATCGCCTCGCCGAAACAAAGCGGCGCCGAGTGGCGCGGGTAAGATATAAGTTGGCGTTTGGGATCTTTAAGTCGGGCAGGATCAAATTCTCGCGAGAGCGGAGCTTTGGAGAGCCGGGCGGCCTAGGCCGCCCGGATAAGATTGAGCAGATTGCGATGGATCGCGTCATTGCCGGCGCAGATCGAGCCTTTGGCCAGCATGTCATGGCCGCCATCCGCATCGGTGACAAAACCGCCGGCCTCCCTGATCATGATAATTCCGGCGGCAATGTCCCAGGGCTGCAAATTGCGCTCCCAGAAGCCGTCATAGTTCCCCGCCGCGACGAAGCAGAGGTCGAGCGCCGCCGCGCCGAGGCGTCGGATGTTGCCGACATGGGCCATGACCTCCGAAAGCTCCGTCTTGAAGCGGGGATGCTCCTTGGCCTTGCCGAGATGCGGAACGCCGCAGCCGATCAAAGTATCGGCCATGTCCTTTCTCGCAGCGACGCGTAGACGCCGGTTGTTGAGATAGGCGCCCTGCCCCTTTTCGGCGATGAACATATCGTCCGTCGCTGGATTATAAACGAGCCCGGCGACGATCTGCCCCTCGCGCGCGAGGCCGATCGAGATCGCGAAGATCGGCAAGCCATGCAGGAAATTGGTGGTTCCATCGAGCGGATCGATGAACCAGGTGTGGCTCTTGTCGGCGCCTTCGATCTTGCCGCTTTCCTCGAGCAGGAAGCCATAGCCTGGCCGCGCCTTGCTCAGTTCCTCATGAAGGACTTTCTCGGCCTTGCGATCGGCCGCGGAGACGAAATCGCCGGGTCCCTTCACCGAGACCTGCAGGTTTTCGACCTCGCCGAAATCGCGCTTCAAGCCGCGCCCGGCCTTGAGCGCGGCCGCCGTCATCACATTCATCAATGCGGATCTGATCATTCAAATGCCTCAAGGAGAGCGCCGCGCGCCGTTCAATCGACAATGCGCCGAGGATGCCGCTGCGCGTCTATTCCGCGCGGCGTATATAGGCGACGTCATTCGTGTCGACGACGATTCTTTCGCCGGCTTCGATAAAGGTCGGCACAAGCACGCGCAGACCGTTTTCAAGCTTCGCGGGCTTATAGGAAGAGGTGGCGGTCTGGGCCCGCACGACGGGATCGGCTTCGACGATCTCCAAAATGACATGGGTCGGAAGCTTGATGCTGATCGGGCGGGCCTCGTGCATTTGCAACGTGACCTTCATCCCGTCCTGCAGGAAGGCCGCGCGTTCCCCGACCCAATCGGAGGCGAGCTCGATCTGCTCATAGCTTTCCAGATCCATGAAGACGAGGCTCTCGCCTTGCGCATAGAGAAAGCTGAAATCCTTGAGCTCGAGATCGATCGCCTCGACAGTCGCGTCGGCGCGAAATCTTTCGTTGAGCTTGCGTCCGTCGATGAGATTTTTCAGCTCGACCTGATTGAAGGCGCCGCCCTTGCCAGGCTTCACCGCATTGGTTTTCACCGCGACCCAGAGTCCGCCGTCATGTTCGATGACATTGCCGGGCGCGATCTGATTTCCGTTTATTTTAGGCATTGATTTCATCTTGCTCCAGCGTCCGGGTTCATGTGCCCGCCCGCCGGGCGCGCGTCAACCCGAACAAGGGGCGATCCATCTTACGCGCTTTCCTCCGGATCTTTGTTCCCTGCTGACCTTTGGTAGGATTACCGGTATCGATTGAGCTGCCGCCAGAATCTTCGAGGCCATCTCGCGGAAGGGTTTGGTGATTGAGCTTGACGATCTGGAGACGAGATTTGGCGAACGGCGACGCATGCGGCGGCTTCGCCACAGCCTGGAAATCATGGACGAAGGGTTCTTGCTCGGCGCCGATACCTTGCTCGCAACGCGAGCGCTGGACGGCGAAGAGCCTCGAGCGCTCGCTTTGCTCGCGGGGGCCCATGGACGCGCCCTGTCCCCACAAATCCTCGATATCATGCGAAAAGCCCAGGACCTCTGGAGCCGGGGCGAAAAATTTCTCGCGCAGCTTCATCTGACCTTCGCCCGCGTGCCGCCCTTGACCGAGGAGCAGGCTTTCGCCCCTTTTCGCGGCGGACGAACTTCTTAAAGGCGGTCTTTCGCCCCGCGCGCTGATGAAAGGCCTTGGCCTCGACCCAGCCGCGCTGGATGCGCTGGAAAAATACAATCCCGATCAGCCGCGCGTTCCGGCCGGCAATGGACGGGCCAGCGGGCAATGGGGATCGGATGGAGGCGCAGGCGCTGGGACCAGAGGTCAGCAATATGCGCAGGCGGACGAACGGCCGCCGTTGAGACGAATACATCCAGATTCCACATACGAATCGGATCAGAAAGCAAAAAGCTCTCTTGAATATTGGCGAACGCAGCCGACCGACGAAATACTGCCGAGCCTGAAACCGGGCCTGGACGAGACTTTTCATCCAGATTCAGGCCCGTCTGGTGGGGGCGGAAGCCGCGTTCGGATATTACCAATCGAGGAATGACGAATATAGATGCTCAGTCGCCCGCAAGATGGTTTGCTAGCTTAAGTGTCCAAAACAAAACACTCGTGCTAATCAGACTCGTCCATGAATTCACTCTCATAATAAGAGATGTCACAACGTCGCCTTCTGATAACGGCTCCTTCCGTAAGCTGCACGGCATCGGAGAAATGGAGCATGTCATCGCTCCCTACCTCATTGCGTTGAATTCTGATGACGCCAAGCGATATGCAGACGAGGCCCTCATCAACTTGCTGTTTGCAATGCCGGATGATTACGGGCTAGGCGGCGTCTTCCATGAAGCTTGGCGTCATGCGACGTCCAAGCCCTTCCCACCCGCACATTGATCAGGCGCGACCAGATCTCAGCTCTGGTTTCGCCCTTTTCAACAAGCGCATCGAGGTGATCGACCAGAGCGTTTCAGTCCAGCCGACGATCGATGTGGAAAACAGGATCGGGCCTCTCGGTCTCTGCAGAAGCTCACCGAGGTCACCGACGTCGCCATCGCTATGGTGGGTTATGGTGGAACAATTGCCAACTAAGTGGTTCGCGGGACTCAGCTCTCAAAACAAGACGATCGTATTAAGCAAGATTGTATATGAATTTACGATACTCATTCGAATGCTCCCCCTATCGCCGCTCGATGCGACGGGAGTGCGAAAAATTCAGGGCGTCGGAGAATTGACGCACAGGATCGTGCCTTATCTGATCGCGTTGAACAGTGGCGACAAAGAGAGATTTGCGGACGAAGAGCTTATCGCGTTGTTCACAGCGGCCGACGACTACGAGCTCGGGCAGCGCTTCAACGGGCCTGGCGCGCTCTCGAGGCGCTGAAACTTTCGCCGCAGGATTGACGGGCTAATTCTTGATAGCGCATCCAGCGCTTCGGCTTCGACTCCGCTGCGCTGGATGCGCTGGAAAAATACAATCCCGATCAACCGCGCGTTCCGGCCGGCCATGGGCGCGCCAGCGGGCCATGGGGATCGGGCGCAGGCGGAGCCGCTGGAAATGTTCCCGCGCCGCCTCTGATCGGCGAAGAGGCGACCCTGTCGGATATAGCGGATCATATCGGCCGAACGCATCGTCTTGCACGCAAATGCGGCGCGGACTAATTTGCTTCAACCAGATGGCCAAAACCAATTGCCAAAAATTGCGCTTAGTAAAAATTAAAGCTTAAAGCCGGACGCCGTAAAGGTTTTATCACCAAAATCGACGATAGCTTGTCTGTATCATGAAAGATAATCAGATTGTGACGACGAATTTTGAAAGCGACGCGAGTGGATAATTCTTACATATACAATATTATTATTGAGAATCTGCAGAGGCTACTACAAAGATCGCAGATCTCTCCTGATGATAATTTTTTCGATCTCGGGGGGGATTCCCTGATCGCAGCGCGTTTGTTTCTGGAAATCGAACAAGAGACCGGCCGGCGCCTACCGGTCACGACTATTAACGACGCGCCCACAGCCGCGAAGCTGGCTGACGCCGTCGGGAGCGCCCCCACGCCTCAGTTTTCGACTCTCGTCTTGCTGAAACCTGGCGATGCTCGTCATCCGCTTTTCATCGTCCATGGCTTGGGCGGCTACATCACGCAGCTATTGCCGCTCGGAAAAAGCATAGAGTCGCGCCACGCGGTCTACGGGATTCAAGCAAGAGGACTTGATGGCGAGAGCGCGCCATGTGAGACGGTTGAAGAGATGGCGCAGCTTTACGTGGACGTCATCAGGGAAGTTCAGCCGCGGGGGCCATATTTTCTTGCCGGGTACTCCTTCGGTGGATTGGTGGCCATGGAAATGGCGCACCGCCTTTCGCAAGCCGGCGAGAAAATCGCATTTCTTGCGTTCTTGGACAGCTGTCCGGACCGACCCTATTGGCCGCTGATATCGCGGCTCACAGTCCTACGCCGGATCACCGAACACCGCGCCGCCAAATTACTGAAGACGCCGCCCCGCGCGATTTATTCCCATGCAATCACATGGCTTCGGCGGAGATTTGGCCTGGAGCAGGTTAGCGGTCCATCCCTTCTGCTTCCAGTTAAACGCGTGTCCCAAGCCCATTGGGCGGCCCGAGCCCGCTACCGCCCCCGCTACTACGACGGAACGATAACGTTCTTTAGAGCAAAGACTTTCTACTTCATGGTTCCTGAAAATCCAGCGAGGATCTGGCGTAAACTGTCAAGAGAATTTGAGCTTCACCTCGTGCCGGGCGATCATTGGGAGCTCATGCTCAGGCATGTGGGCGACCTCGCGGCCGAGCTTTCACCATGTTTGTTGAAGGCTCATGGTCACGACTGTGACGCCACATCCAAATGATGAATATTTCTGAAGTGATTGAAGTCTTAGAAGATGCAAAACTGCGTTTTTCATCGACCGAACCTGGCCCGATAAGACTCAGCTACGCCTGCTCGCCAACGGACGTCCATCACACCCGCATAGGCATCAACACATAGAGCGCGGCGGCGCCATCGCGGTCTTGCACCAGCGTCGGCGATCCTGGATCGGCGAGTTTGAACAGCGCCGTGTCGCTGTCGAGCTGCTCGGTGATGTCGAGGAGGTAGCGGGCGTTGAAGCCTATATCCATCGGCGCGGAATCATAATCGACGTCGAGCTCCTCCACCGCCGAGCCGGAATCCGGATTGGTGACCGACAGGGTAAGCTTGCCCTCGGCCACGGCGAGTTTTACGGCGCGGCCGCGCTCCGAGGAAATTGTCGAGACCCGATCCACCGCAGCGGCGAAAGGCCCCCGATCGACGACGAGGCGCTTGTCGTTGCCGGACGGGATGACCCGCGCATAGTCGGGAAATGTGCCGTCAATCAATTTCGAGGTGAGCACCACATCGCCAAAGGTGAAGCGCACCTTGGTCGTCGAGATTTCGACCTGCACCTCCTGCGAGAGATCCTCGATGAGTTTCTGCACTTCGGCCACGGCCTTGCGCGGCACGATGATTCCCGGCATCCCGACCGCGCCTGCGGGCGCGGGAATGTCGACCCTGGCGAGCCTATGGCCGTCGGTCGCCACCGCGCGCAGCATCATATGGCCTTCGACATCGATCGCATGCAGGAAAATGCCGTTGAGATAGTAGCGCGTCTCTTCATTGGAGATCGCGAATTGGGTCTTGTCGATCAGCCTCTTGAGGTCGCCCGCGGCTAGTTTGAAATCATGGCTGAATTCGCCCGCGGCGAGATCGGGGAAATCGCTATCCGGCAGGGACTGGAGGCTGAAGCGCGATCGTCCCGAGCGCAGCTGCAATTGGCCGCTCTCGCCGCTCGCCTCAAGGGTCACCTGGGCGCCGTCGGGCAATTTGCGGACAATGTCATAAAGGATATGCGCGGGAAGCGTCGTCGCGCCTTTCTGGCCAATGTCGGCGGGCAGGCGCTCGGTCACTTCGAGGTCGAGATCGGTCGCCTTGAGAAGCAAGGATTGGCCGTCCGCCTGCAGCAAGACATTCGACAGAATTGGAATCGTATTGCGGCGCTCCACGACGCGGTGCACGTGGCCGAGCGACTTCAGCAAGGCCGCTCGTTCGAGAGTCACTTTCATGGGGCGGTCATCCGGTTCTGGGTCCATCCGCCGCTCGCGCAAGCCTTGTTTCGCAGGGCGGGGCGAGACTTTGGCGCGGCTGCGCTCAAACCGCAAGCCGTCGCGGCCTATTGAAGACGAATTGAGCCAATTGGAGCTACAACCTAAAGGCGACGGCCTGTCCGGTCCGAAGGTTCTGTCCCTCAAACGCCAGCGCCTTTTACCGGCCCTTAAACCGCCGCGATTAGGATCGATGGAGGACCGTAAGCGAGGGTCGGGGCGTTTCGACGAGACGGCGGCGCGACAGATATGGCAAAGCGCAGGACGGCCGAGCGCCGCGAACCGACCTTCAATCCGCCGTCGCGGGACGCTGACGGCGAGGGGAATAAGCCGCGCCGCGCTGGAGCGCGCAGAAAACGCCGGTCTCCGCTTGCGGCCATGCTTTACTGGTGCGCCACGCTCAGCGTCTGGGCGGCCATAGGCTGCGCCGGGATCATCGCCATTTACGCGGCGAAACTGCCTCCGATCGACGCGCTGGCGGTCCCGAAGCGTCCGCCGAATATCGCAATTCTCGCCGACAATGGAGCGCTTCTCGCCAATCGCGGCGACACCGGAGGCGCCGCCGTGCGCATCGCGGATCTGCCGCCCTATCTCCCCAAAGCCTTCGTCGCGATTGAAGATCGCCGCTTCTATTCGCATTTCGGCGTTGATCCGCTCGGCATCCTGCGCGCCGCCACGCGCAACCTGATCGGCGGCGGCGCCGTGCAGGGGGGCTCGACGCTGACTCAGCAGCTCGCCAAGAATCTCTTCCTGACCCAGGAGCGGACATTTTCACGCAAGATCCAGGAGGCGATTCTCGCCCTCTGGCTCGAGCATGGATATTCGAAAAATCAGATCCTCGAGCTTTACTTGAACCGAGTCTATTTCGGTTCCGGCGCCTATGGCGTCGAGGCGGCGACGCGGAAATATTTTGGCCATGGGGCGCGCAACGTCACCTTGGCGGAAGCCGCGACGCTGGCGGGGCTGATGAAGGCGCCGACCAAGCTCGCGCCGAACCGCAATCCGGCTGCGGCGCGCGAGCGGGCCACGCAGGTCATCGCGGCGATGGTCCAGGAAGGCTTCATCACCGACGCCATGGGCATGCTCGCGCTCAGCCATCCGGCGGAGGCCGTCCACGAGCAAGGGGCAGGTTCGGTCAATTACGCCGCCGATTACGTGATGGACGTCCTCGACGACACGATCGGCGCGATCGATGAAGACATCGTCGTCTCAACGACCTTGAACCCGGACCTGCAGGCGGCCGCGGAAAAGGCGCTGGCGGAAGAGCTCGATCGCAAGGGCGCGGCCTTCGGAGTGGGCCAAGGAGCGCTTGTCGCAATGGATCCCGACGGGGCGATCAAGGCGCTGGTCGGCGGACGCAATTACGCCGACAGCCAGTTCGACCGCGCGGCCTCGGCGAAACGGCAGCCGGGCTCGGCGTTCAAGCCTTTCGTCTACCTGGCGGCGCTGGAAAAAGGGCTGACTCCCGCCTCGGTGCGCGAGGACGCCCCGATCAACGTGAAGGGGTGGCAGCCGGAAAATTATGGGCATGAATATCTTGGCCGCATCACGCTCGCCAAGGCCCTGTCGCAGTCGCTGAACACCGTCGCGGTGCGGCTCGGACTCGAGGTCGGCCCAAAGGCGATCATCAAGGTGGCGCATCGTCTCGGAATCGTCTCTGACCTCGCGCCAAACGCCTCCATCGCGCTCGGCACCAGCGAGGTCACGCCGCTCGAGCTCGTGACCGCCTATGCGCCTTTCGCGAACGGCGGCATTGGCGTCCAGGCGCAGATCATCTCAAAAGTGAAGACAAATAGCGGCAAGCTCCTCTATCAGCGCAAAGGCGCAAGCAATGGCCGCGTGATCGATCAAAGCCATGTGGCGATGATGAACGCCATGATGCAGGAGACCTTGCTGACCGGCACGGCGCGCAAGGCCGATCTGCCCGGCTGGCAGGCGGCCGGCAAGACCGGCACCAGCCAGGATTGGCGCGACGCCTGGTTCATTGGCTATACGAGCCATCTCGTGACCGGCGTATGGCTCGGCAATGACGACAGCTCGCCGACGAAAAAGACTTCCGGCGGCAGTCTCCCGGTCGAGATCTGGTCGCGCTTCATGCGCTTTGCGCATCAAGGCGCGCCGCCGCAACCGCTTCCCGGCGGGATTTGGCAGGGCGGCGCCCCGCAAGACTTCAATCCGGCTCTGCCAGTGGCGACGATCAATCTTCCCCCCCGCCCGGTCGGCGCGCCTTTCTCGGGCGAAACGCAGCAAGGGACAAGCGGGCGGCTCGCGCCTCCCGCCGACGTGCCGGGAGCGACAAGCCGAGCCGCGCAAGCGCCTTCATCCGCGCCGGTCGAAGCCAGCACCGGAAGCAGCGGACTGACGCCTCCAGGATTGATCCCCAACGTGAGCGAGCCTCGGCGATCGCACTCGGCGCCGGCAGGAGGGCGCAACTTTTTCGATACGCTTTTCGGCGGCTAATCGCGTTCCCCCGCCGAACGAAGCCAGCCCATTGTCGAAACGTGGGAAAACCCACCTCTGCGCGTTTCGTTCAAGGCTATCTCCAAATTGCGTCCAGCGGCGATCAAGCCCTGGCGGCAAACAGGAGATTGAAGATGAACTTTCCAGTAATGAACATCCAGGCGGCCAGCGAACTCGACATCAACGGCGCGCTGCATGCAAAATTCCAGACCATCGACCAAGCGACGTTGGTCGAGCGACTGACCGATTATTTGACGTCGGTTGGAAGAAACAGCGATGCGGCGAAGCTTGCGTCGGTCGAGACGAAGGCGACCGAATTCTATCAGACAACCTATGGCTTGCTGATCAGCGACTTCACCTACGCGGACATGGCGCCTACATTCAAGGACCTGGCCGCCTGCGAGCAAACCTATGTGAACGCCTCGCCCGACGATCCGTTGGAAGCGACTTTCGCCTATGAATATTCTCGCCAAGACGGCCAGTCCTTCAAATTTACGGAAGGCCTCAAGGTGGGGACCAAGGCTGGCGCGAAAGTCAAGCTGCCATTTGTCGGCGAAGCCAATGTCGAAATCAGCGCCGAGGTCAGCTTTTCAGCCGAGCAAAGCTTCACGACTGTCGATACGACGAAATGGAGCTTCTCGGAAAAGATCACGGTGAAGCCCCGCACGGCCGTGAAAGCCACCGGCTATATTCGCATTGCGAAGCTCGACGCCCCCTTCCACTGCAATGTGAAGGTCCTTGATGGGAACGCCCTCATTGAAGTCAAGCTCAAGGGCGATCAGGGCTACACGAGCTGGGTCGTTCCTATCGTCGATATGATGTCCGACGACGAGCGCTCTTTCGTGCTGTCAGGAACGATCACGGGCTCGGAAGCCGCCAAGATCTATGTGGAGGTCACGCCGGTCAATCTGCCGATTCTGTAGCAGTTTGACGGCCCCTGATCGTCGGGAGCGCTTTCCGGAAACTATTCGATTGGAAAGCGCTTCCGGCCTTATCGATCGTCCCCGGGCGCGAGGGCGGCGGAAAGCGCGTTCAGGCCGAGCCCGATTCTCCGTCGAGAAAAGCGATGCGGACCATATTCGTGGCTCCTGGCGTGCCGAATGGGACGCCGGCGACGATGATGATGCGGTCGCCGGCCTTGGCGAAACCTTCTCGCGTGGCGAATTTTTCGGCGCGCTTCGCCATGTCGTCGATGTCATGCGCGTCCTTGGTGACGACCGCATGCACGCCCCAGCTGATGGCGAGCCGGCCCGCGGTCTCGCGGTTCGGCGTCAGGGCGAGAATAGGCGCCTGTGGCCTCTCCCGCGCGATGCGAAAGGCGGTCGCGCCGGAGGACGTCCAGGCGACGATCGCCTTCATATCGAGCGTCTCGGCCACATTGCGCGCGGCGACGGCGATCGCGTCGGCCCCGGTCGCCTCTGGAACGGCGGCGCGCTGCGCATTGATGATGCTGCGATAATAAGCGTCGCGCTCAACTTCCTCGGCGATCTTGTTCATGGTCGCGACCGCCTCCGCCGGATATTGGCCGGCGGCGCTTTCAGCCGACAGCATGACGGCGTCGGCGCCTTCGAAAACGGCGGTGGCCACGTCCGACACTTCCGCGCGGGTCGGCACCGGCGCGGAGATCATCGATTCGAGCATCTGCGTCGCGACGACGACGGGCTTGCCGAGCCGGCGAGAGGTGCGGTTGATGCGCTTTTGCAGGCCGGGCACTTTTTCGAGCGGCATTTCGACGCCGAGGTCGCCGCGCGCGACCATCAATCCGTCGGAAATCTCGACGATTTCATCGAGGCGCGAAATCGCCTGCGGCTTTTCGATCTTCGACATCACCAGCGCCCGCCCGCGGGTGAGCTTCTTGACCTCGATAACGTCTTCCGGCCGTTGCACAAAGGAGACGGCCACCCAATCCACGCCCGCTTCGAGGCCGGCCTCGAGGTCGGCGCGATCCTTGTCGGTGATCGCCGAAACCGGGATCTCGGTATCGGGGAGGCTGACGCCCTTGCGGTTGGAGATCTCGCCGGCGACATCGACAATTGCGACCGCGCGGGCCGCATCGGCGACAATCACATGAAGCCGCACCTTGCCGTCGTCGATGAGCAACGTATGGCCGGGCTCCAGCGCGCGCAAAATCTCCGGGTGAGGCAGATTAACGCGGGTTTGGTCGCCGGGCTCCAGGCTGGAGTCGAGGGTGAAGGTCGCGCCCTTGACGAGCTTGACGGCGCGATCCTTGAATGCGCCGATGCGCAGCTTGGGACCTTGAATGTCGAGCAGGATTCCGATCGCGCGGCCGCATTCCTTTTCGAGCGCGCGGATCATGCCGACCTGCTCGCGCATTTGGTCATGCGTGGCGTGGCTCATGTTGATGCGGAAGACATCGGCGCCGGCATGAAACAGCGCGGCGAGCATCGCGGGATTTGCCGACGCAGGCCCCAGGGTCGCTATGATCTTGCACCGACGCAGACGCCGCATTGAAGCCTCGTCAACTGAATTCAAGGACTTGGTCGAACTAGCGCAGGATCGGTCAATTGAACGGTCCAGTTTTTTGCTTCCTTGCCTGTGTCAACTTCGAAAAACCCGGTGCGATCGAACCCGCGAACAAAGCAATCCTCACGTCCGAGGATGCGGAATTCGCGGTCGCGCGTGCACATGAAGGCCTTGCCTTTCCATTCGCCGCCGCGTTCGTCCATTGCGTAGACATAGTAGAATTCGGCCGCTAGGGGACCGCGCACCAAGGTCTCGCACGCGCTGGCCTTCAAATTCCACCAGCCTTCGCTGACCCAGGTCTCGCCGTCGGTATAGGCGAGCGATACGCTGACCCGGCTGCTCGTATTGTTGCAAAGACGAAAATCGGCGCGCGCCGGAGTCATTACGGCCCAGATGGCCGCAAGCGCCATGATGGGCGGGATAATAGCTTGTTTCATCGCCGTCAAGATCGCGGTCGCCTGTCAATTCTCGAAGAGCTTCTTTGGTCAAGGCGCCGGCGAACGCAAAGCGCCAAGCCAAGCCTCGAACGCTTGAGCGCTTCCCGCTCGCGCGAGCGGGAAGCGCTCAAATTCGAAGCGCTGAAAAATACGCTCTTATCGAAAAAAACGGTCAACTTTTTGGGGACATGCTTTAGGCTGCACGATTGACGCCTCTCGCTTCGATGCGCAAGCGAAACTTTAACGCAAGCGCGAGACCTCTTTCCACTGCTATGGAAAATGCACTATCCATTTATTTTTCGGCATTTTCCTGACAGGCTTCTATCTCCGCTTCGCGTCAAATGTTCACCTCCTCGGCAAAATCGAATTGTGGAGACGGCCATGCCGGTTTCGCCGCGACCGGACGCGGCGCATGATCCAGTCGAGCGGATCGATGGGCGCCCCGACGCCGGCGTCCTCCTCCTTTGCGATCATGCGACCAATGCGCTTCCGCAGTCCTATGGCGCGCTCGGCTTGCCGCCGAGCCAGCTCGAGCGCCATATCGCCTATGATATTGGCGCAGCCTGGATGACGCGCCGTCTTGCCGAGCTTTTGGAGGCCCCTGCGATCCTCAGCCGTTTTTCGCGCCTCCTCATCGATCCCAATCGCGGCGCGGACGATCCAACTCTCGTCATGCGAATTTCGGACGGCAATCTCATCCCCGGCAATGCGCGCATCGGCCCGCAAGAGATCGAATGTCGCCGCAACCTCTATTGGCGGCCCTACCGCGAAGCGATCGCCACGAAGATCGAATCGATGATCGCCTTGGGTCCGCTGCCCGCCATCATTTCGATCCATACGTTCACGCCATTCTGGAAGACGAAGGCAAGGCCCTGGGAGATCGGCATCCTCTGGGATACCGATCCGCGTTTCGCCAAGCCCCTGATCGCGGCGCTCGCCGAGGACGGGGTTATCGTCGGCGACAATGAGCCTTATGACGGCGCTCTCGCCGGAGACACGTTGGACGAGGAAGTCACCCGGCGCGGCCTCGCCGGCGTCCTTATCGAGACTCGCCAGGATCTGGTCGCCAAGAAGGACGAGGCGGACGCCTGGGCGGACCGGCTTGCGCCGATCCTGCGCCCAATTCTCGGACGCCCGGAGCTTCATAAAATAGAATTCCATAAGAGCCGCACTGGGCGACACGCGTGAACATAGGCGCGGGCCGCGCATCCGCCACATTCAAGGAGCGTCTCGCTCCATGCGTATCGGCATGGTCGGCAGGATTGCGGGGATTGTCCTCTTGCGCGCCTTGACGATCGCTCGCCAAGGCCGCATTGCGAGCTTCAACTCGCCTTCGCCTTGTCCGGCGCATGCGGCAAAATGTCTTTAAAGTCTACGCGCCGCCCTGCCTGACAGCGGCGGCCAATCGCGAAAAGGAATGTCGTTGATGACGGCAGATATCGCCGAAACCGGAGTCGCGGCGCAAGAGCTGCAGCAGTTCGTGGAGAGGATCGAAAGGCTCGAAGAGGAGAAAAAAGCGATTTCCGATGATATTCGCGACGTCTACGCGGAGATGAAAGGGCGCGGCTTCGATGTGAAAGCCGTGCGGCAGATCATCAAAATTCGGAAACAGGACCATTCCGAGCGCAAGGAAATGGAAGCCATTCTCGAACTCTACATGTCGGCCTTGAAGATGATTTGAGAAAACGCGCCGAGCCGGATTTTACAGCTTCGTCCAGCAAATGGCTTCGGACTCCGGCCGCACGCTGTTCAAATTGTTTTGTTCGCACCCGCAATAAAAGCCAGGCAGGCCTATGTTAAGTTCGCGAATGACGCTTTTCTCGCCGGAGGAGTTTTCGGCGGCAAGCGCAGCGCAGGACTGGATAAGGAGTTGCCGCGATGACGCTCGACGCCAGCGTTCTCTTCTCGCCCTTTCAACTTGGCGATCTTCACTTGAAGAACCGAGTCGTCATGGCGCCTTTGACCCGCAATCGGGCGACGCGAGGGACGGATGCGCCGAACGACCTCAATGCAAATTATTATCGCCAGCGCGCGTCAGCAGGCCTGATCATCAGCGAAGCGTCGCAAATTTCGCAACAGGGACAAGGCTATATCTGGACGCCAGGCATTTACAGCGAGGCCCAGGTCGATGGCTGGCGGAAAGTGACCGAGGCCGTGCATCACGAAGGCGGTCTGATTTTCATTCAGCTTTGGCATGTCGGGCGCGTGTCGCATGTCTCGCTCCAGCCGGGCGGAAAGCAGCCGGTGGCGCCCTCCGCCATCGCCGGCAAGACCAAGACCTTCATCGAGAGCGGCTTCGCCGACGTCTCGGAGCCCCGGGCTTTGGAGCTTGGAGAGATCCCCGGAATCGTCGCCGACTACCGGAAAGCGGCTGAAAACGCCAAGCTTGCCGGATTTGATGGCGTCGAGATCCATGGCGCCAATGGCTATTTGATCGACCAATTCTTGAAGGATGGGGCGAACAAGCGGTCCGACGCCTATGGCGGATCGATCGAGAACCGGGCGCGTTTCGCGCTCGAAGTCGCCGACGCAATCCTCAGCGTGTGGGACAAGGCTCGCATCGGCATCCGTCTGTCGCCGGTGAGCCCCGCCAATGACGCGGTGGACAGCCAGCCGGAAAAGATCTTCACCTATCTAGTAGAGCGCTTGAGCGCGCGCGGCCTCGGCTATATTCACGTCATCGAAGGGGCGACGGGTGGACCGCGCGACAATGCGCCATTCGATTTCGTCGCTTTGCGCAAAGCCTTCTCCGGGGCCTATATCGCCAATAACAGCTATACTCGCGATCTCGCCATCAAGGTCTTGCACGAGAACCGCGCCGACCTCATTGCTTTCGGCAAGCTCTTTATTTCAAATCCCGACCTTGTCGAACGTTTGCGCCGGAACGCGCCGCTAACCGAGCCCAATCGGGAGACCTTTTACGGCGGCGACGAGGAAGGCTATACGGATTACCCGACTCTTGGCGAGCTGGCGTAAAGGCCCCGGCCTTGTCGCCAGCCGAGGCTGTCACAAGGTCCCGAAGATCTTTTGCAGTTCGGCCTTGAACGGCGCCGCGATCTCGGGATTGGTAAGCGCGAAAGCGACATTGGCTGCGAGAAAGCCTAATTTCGAACCGCAATCGAAAGTCTTGCCGTCGAAGCGGACGCCGTGGAAGGGCTGATGCTTGGACAGCGTCTTCATGCCGTCGGTCAGCTGAATCTCGCCGCCCGCGCCTTTTTCGCCCTTTTCGAGAATTCGAAAAATCTCCGGACCAAGGATGTAACGCCCGGAGATCATCAGATTCGAAGGCGCCGTCCCCTTCGGCGGCTTTTCGACCATTCCGGTTATCTCAAAGCTGCGGCCGAAATCCTTGCCGACGGAGACGATTCCATATTGATGCGCCTCCTCCCACGGCGTCTCCTCCACCGCGATAATATTGCCGCCATGCGTCGCATAGGCTTCGATGCATTGGGCGAGGCAGCGGTCCCTTTGCGCGGGGGCGGGCATTGTCACCATGTCGGGAAGCAGCACCGCGAATGGTTCGTCGCCGACAAGCTCCCGCGCGCACCAAACCGCATGGCCGAGCCCGAGCGGAGCCTGTTGGCGCGTGAAACTCGTTGCGCCGGCGGGTGGAAGCTGTTCGGTTAGCGCCTGGTATTCCTTGAGCTTGCCGCGTTTCTGCAAAGTCTCCTCGAGCTCATAGGCGATGTCGAAATGGTCCTCGATGACCGCCTTGTTGCGCCCCGTCACGAAGATGAAATGCTCGATCCCAGCTTCCCGAGCTTCTTCGACGACATGCTGGAGCACAGGGCGGTCCACGATGGTCAGCATTTCCTTCGGGATTGATTTGGTGGCGGGGAGAAATCTCGTTCCCAAACCCGCGACCGGAAAGACCGCCTTACGAATGCGTTTGGTCATATCTCGTTCCTGAGAAGCTGCGCTGTATCGATTTTCGATTTATCATAGCGAACTATGATACGGAAATATAAAGGCTCGATTGTCATCGAGATGCTGCGGGAGCGTTGTGCGAATTCGACCGTTGTCGATTATATGTCGCCATGTGGCTTTTATCGGGTCTCCGTTTTCCTCCGAGCATCGCCGCAGATTTGGTTCGCCATTTGGCTTGCAAAAGCACGATCGCTCGGGACCGCCCGATTGTTCCGAGCATCGCTCAGAAAGATTGCTCGATTTTTCGATTACGCCGAGTTCCGCTCCGCCAATTTGGCTCAGTTCCTTGTCGATCGCATGACTTCGCGCTATCCGGAGGTTTGGAAAAGCACAAAACCGACGGCAGAACGTATAAGTAAATTGTAGGCAATTAAATTGTCTATTATTCAATTTGATGGGTCTTGTTGAATTTTGCACGAACGACATCGGCGCCGGAGGCCCCTAAAAAATCGGCGCGGCGGCGTCTAATTCGAGTGGAGCGAACATGACGGTTCTAGTCACGGGCGGCGCGGGCTATATCGGCGGGCATATGGTTCTCGCCCTTCTCGACGCAGGCGAGCAGGTCGTTGTCCTCGATAATTTGTCGACCGGGTTTCGATGGGCCGTCCCCGAGGCGGCGAAGCTGATCATCGGCGATTTCGGCGATGCGCAACTTGTCGACGCCATCTTGGCTGAGCACGGCGTCGACGCCATCGCGCATTTCGCTGCCAAGATCGTCGTGCCGGAATCCGTCGCGGACCCGATCGCCTATTACCACAACAACACCGCCAAGGCGCTCAGCCTGCTCGAATGCGCCGTCCGCCACAAGATCAAGCATTTCATTTTTTCGTCAACCGCGGCGGTCTATGGCGAGCCCGAAATCAGCCCCATCTCGGAACAGACCCCCCTCGCCCCAATTAACCCTTATGGGCGCTCCAAGCTCATGGTCGAATGGATGCTGCAGGACGTTGCGAAGGCGCATGATCTCCGTTTTGCGGTCCTGCGCTATTTCAATGTCGCCGGCGCCGATCCGAAGGGCCGCCTCGGCCAGTCGTCGCCCAAGGCGACGCATCTCATAAAGGTGGCGGTGCAAGCGGCGCTTGGGCATCGCAAGGGAGTCGACGTCTTCGGCGCGGATTACCCGACCCGAGACGGCTCCTGCATCCGCGACTATATTCAAGTCACCGATCTCATTGACGCGCATTTATTGGCGCTTGCCCATCTTCGCAAAGGCGGCGAGAGCCTGACCTGCAATTGCGGCTACGGCCGGGGCCTTTCGGTGCTCGAGGTCGTCGATGTCGTCAAGCAAGTGTCCGGCGTCAAGTTCGATGTGCGGATTTCCGGCCGGCGTCCCGGCGATCCGGCCTCGCTTGTCGCGGGGGCCGACCGCATCAGGACGATGCTGCATTGGACGCCCCGCCATGACGATGTCGGCGAAATCGTCCGCCAGGCGCTCGATTGGGAGCGCCGCCTGCACAACCGATCCATTGAGGCAGACCGGCAAAAGGTTTAAATCCATCCCCGAATTTCGCGCGCGACGAGATCGAAAATGACCATCATCCCCAGTTCGCTATCGTTGAGACAGGGGATCAGGGCGAAGTTTTGACCGCCGTTCTCGGTAAAGATGGCGCGGTTCTCGATGGCGATTTCATGAAGCGTCTCGAGACAATCGGCGGCAAATCCGGGCGTGATGACGACTAGATTCTTGACGCCCTCGCGCGCCAGGCGCTTCACCGTCGCATCCGTGTAAGGCTGCAGCCATTCCTTCGCGCCAAAGCGTGATTGGAAGCTGATCGGGCATCGATCTTCGCCGAGCCTCAGGTCTTCGCGAAGCAGACGCCAAGTCTCGCGGCATTGGTCGAGATAGGGATCGCCCTTGTCGATCTCGGCCTTCGGAAGGCCGTGGAAGGAGACAAGGATCATCTCGGGGACAAAATCGAGACGCGAGATCGCCGCGCGCAAAGAGGTCGCGAGAACGTCTATATAGGCCCGATCATCGAAATAAGGCGGCGCGAAACGCACCGCAGGGTCCCATTGCATGTGCTCCAAGGTCGCGAACACCTTGTCGTATGCCGACGCGGTCGTCGCCGCGGCATATTGCGGGTAAAGCGGAACGACCAGAATTCTTGCACAGCCATGCGCTTGGAGATTCTTGACGGCGGAGCCAATCCCTGGCTCCCCGTAGCGCATGGCCCAGGCGATGAAGACCTCGTCGGCCGCCCGGCCCGGCTTGTGCTTTTCGAGTCCCCCAGCCCTGATCCACGCGGCGAGCTTTTCTGCCTGCGAACGTGTGATCGATTTCAGCGGACCTTCATTAAGCGTCTTATTCCAGATCTCGGCGTATTTCTTGGCTAGGCGACCCGGCCGCAGCCACAGGATCGATTGTAAAATAGGCCACCAGATGATCCGGGGCGCATCGACGACGCGCCGATCGGACAAAAACTCCTTCAGAAAGCGCCGGACCGGCCAGAACCGCGGCGCGCTCGGCGTGCCGAGATTGACGAGAAGGATCCCGATCTTGCTGTGTGGGACCGGGGCGTTCTTATTTGCGTGGGCGTCCGACTGTGTCATTTTTTCAAAGCCCGACTGCCTGAGGTTGCGCTGCAGCTAGACCTCTTAATACGCTTTCGCAGTGACAGAGAAATCACGAAAGGGAATTATCCTCATAATTCGTCGGGATGATTCGAAACGAACGGTCTCGCCCTAGGTTGGGTCATGCGCCCACTCGCGGGCAAACAAGTAGGGCCGGCGCAATCCGAGGAGAAGCGGCTAGGAGTCGTCAGGCGAGTTCGACGTCGCGCAGCTTGACGATGACGTCGACTTGCGCGATGCGCTTACCCGCGGGCGGCGGGGGCAAGCGCAGAAGATCGACCGCGACCTGCGGGATGTCGATTAGAATATTCGCGCCTTCAACGAGAAAATGATGATGGTCGGTGACATTGGTGTCAAAATAGGTTCTGGATCCGTCTATGGCGATCTCGCGCAATAGGCTCGCTTCCGTGAACTGATGCAGGCTGTTGTAGATCGTCGCGAGCGAAATCGAAACGCGGGAGGCCTGGGCTTCCTCCTGCAGCCTTTCAGCGGTGAGATGGCGGTCGCCCTTGGCGAAGAGCAGCCAGCCAAGCGCGATCCTCTGCCGCGTCGGCCGAAGCCCGGCCGCGCACAATTTCACGCGCAAATCGTGAAACGGGCATCCCGCCAGCGAGCCAAGCGGCGCTTTCGCGTGGTCGGCGCGACGCGACTTCATCGAGCGTTTGGAGGGCGCCTTGCTAGGGGCCATGCGGACAGCTACCTCATTACAGCTTATCCGGCGCAGGGCCGGCGGGCGAATCTTTTGAAAGATAAGGCATTCCTCGCCATTCGGCAACCAGCCGCTTTTTCCCTGGCATGGGCGCTGCTTGAGCTATCGACCGGGTTCCCCATATAACCGGTCGAGAAAGGCCGCCCCCAATGCCGCAGATCACGATATATACGACAGCCACTTGTCCCTATTGCCGTCGAGCCAAGGAGCTATTACGCAAAAAGAGCCTCGAATTCACCGAGATCCCCGTCGACAATGACCCAGCGGGCCGAATGAAGATGATGGAAAGAGCAGATGGCCGGATGACCGTGCCGCAAATCTTTTTCGACGACATGCATATCGGCGGCTGCGACGATCTATACGAGCTGCATTACGCAGGTAAGCTCGACCTGCTTTTGGCAGACTTGGCGCGATGATTAAGTTCGCCTTGGTTTGCGCGAGCGGGCATGAATTCGAGAGCTGGTTCCAAAATGGAGCGGCTTTCGACCATCAGGCCGAGGTTGGCCTCATCCTTTGTCCCGCATGCCGGACGGCAAAGGTGGCGAAGGCCATCATGGCGCCGGCCATCGCAAACCATCGCCGTGACGAACTGCTTCCCGCTAAAGCCCCGACGCCCGCCGAACCGGCCGCGAATGTCGCCTTACTTAATGACGGCGACCGGGAGCTGCGCGCGATGATCGAGGACGTCCGCAATCGCATTTTCGAACATACGGACAATGTGGGCGCGCGCTTTTCCGAAGAGGCGCGCAAGATCCACCAGGGGCTTGCCCCCGAGCGCGCCATCCATGGCCTCGCGAGCTTCGAGGAAGCGCAGGCCTTGATCGAGGAAGGCGTCGGAATTTTGCCGATTCCGACGTTTCCAGGCGATTATAATTAGGACCGCGTCGCCTTGACGCGATCCGCCCCCGGCGCGTCGGCGAGCCCGCGTTTGCGCAAAAGCGCTTCGGGCGAAGGCGCGCGGCCCCGGAACCCTTTATAGGCCGTCTCCGGATCGCGGCTATAGCCGGCCGAATAGACATATTCATGCAGCCTCTTCGCGATCGCGGGATCAAAAATATCGCCGCTCTCCTCGAAGGCTTCAAAACCATCGGCGTCGAGAATTTCCGACCATAGGTAGCTGTAATAGCCCGATGAATAGCCGTCGCCGGAGAAAATATGCTGAAAATGCGGGGTGCGGTGGCGCATCACGATGGCGTCCGGCATCCCGAGCCTCTCGAGCTCCTTCTTCTCGAAAGCGAGAACGTCGATCGCGCCCGGCTCCGGCTCCAAGTGAAGGCCGAGATCGACCAAGGCGGAGGCGGTGAATTCGACCGTGGCGAAGCCTTGGTTGAACTGGCGCGCCGACAAAAGCCGCTGCAGCAGCGCCTCCGGCATCGGCTCCCCGGATTCATGATGGACGGCGAACCGGCGCAGGATCTCCGGCTGCTCCAGCCAGTGCTCATAGAGCTGAGAAGGAAATTCGACGAAATCCTGGGCGACGCTCGTGCCCGATATGAAGGGATAGGTCACATTCGACAGCATGCCGTGCAGCGCGTGGCCAAATTCGTGAAACAGCGTATGCGCGTCGTCGAAGCTCAAAAGGCAGGGATCGTTCTCGCCCGCCTTGGCGAAATTCAGCACATTGACGATGATCGGCAGCACTTCGCCATCGAGCCTGCGCTGATCCCGGAATGAGCTCATCCAGGCGCCGCTGCGCTTGGACGATCTGGCGAAATAATCGCCGATGAAAAGCGCGACCTCCTTGCCGTCCGGCCCGACGACCGTCCACGAGCGCGCTTCCGCGTGATAAAGCGGGATATCCTTGCGCTCGACAAAGGAGAGGCCGAACAGACGATTCGCCGTATAGAAGGCCGCCTCGATCAATTTGTCGAGCTGAAGATAGGGCTTCGTCTCCCCTTCATCGAGGTCGAACAAGGCCTTGCGGCGCTTTTCGGCATAGTAGCGCCAGTCCCAAGGCGCCACCTGGAAATTGCCGCCTTCCTCGGCGACAAGCGCCTGCAAAGCCTCCTGCTCGTTAAGCGCGCGGGCCCGAGCCCGCTCCCAGACTGAATGCAAAAGGCCGAGCGCAGCGTCCGGCGTTTTCGCCATCCGGTCGGCGAGGCGGAAATGGGCGAATGTCTCATAGCCCAGAAGCTTAGCCCGCTCGGCGCGAAGCTGGACCATCTCCGCGGCGATCAGGCGATTATCCGTCGCGCCGCCAGTCTCGCCCCGCAAGGCCCAGGCGCGGAAGGCTTTTTCGCGCAGGTCGCGCCGCGCCGAAAATTGCAGGAAAGGCTCGATGCTGGAGCGCGCCAGGCTGACGGCGTGCTTGCCGGGAAGCCCGCGATCCGCCGCCGTCTGGGCCGCGGCGGCGACAAGCGAGGGCGGCAGGCCGGCGAGATCCTCCGGCGCCTGAAGCACCAGGAGATAGTCTTTCTCATCAGCGAGCACATTCTGGCCGAAGGCCGTGCCGAGCGTGGCGAGACGCTCGCCGATCCCGGCGAGCCGCGCCTTGGCCCCCGCCGGCAGGCCACCTCCTTGGCGCTTGAAAGCGATATAATAGCGTTCAAGCACCCGCGCCTGCTCGGCGTCGAGGCCGAGTTTTTCGCGCCGAGCCTCCAGCGCTTCGACCCGGCGAAACAGCGCGTCGTTCAGGTAGATTTCGCTGCGATGACGCGAAAGCGCGGGCGCGATCTCGCGCTCTATGGCCTGGAGCTCGTCATTCGTGTGTGAGCCGGCGAGATTGAAGAAGACGGAAGCGACCCGATCCAGGGCATGCCCCGAGCGCTCCAGCGCGCCGATCGTGTTCTCGAATGTGGGCGGCTCGGGATTGGCCGCAATGGCCGCAATCTCGGCGCGCTGCTCGGCGAGCGCCGCCTCGAAACCGGGCCTGAAATGCTCCGCAGCGAAGCGATGGAAAGGCGGCGCCTCGAACGGCCCCGTCCAGGGTTCGAGAAGCGGGTTCGGCTCGCTCATGCTTGTCTGATCCATGTCGGGGCGATCCAGTTTTTATGCGAGCGCTCAATATAGTGAGTTTGGGCGGAGAGATACAATTCATCTGGCGCGTGGGGATCTGGTCAGATTGAAACCCCGGGTCTGCGCCGCTTTTGAGCAGCCGCGTTTGAAGGGACCTTCGCCACCGGTTTCTCGCGATATGTTTTGCTACAGCCGCTTTTGACAACTTTGGGTCAAAATAGTCCTGGCTGATGGGACTGCTGAGTCTGGGTCAAGTAGGAGCAAGACAAAATCAAATAAAAATGCGCCTAGCTAAACCCAAACTTAAAACATTTGGTCGGCTGATGACAAATGTTAAATTATATCCTGCGACAGGTGAAATGTCGTATCTTAATGATCACCCCAAAATACAGATCTGTGTCTTCGTTCAGTCATACTAGCTTCAATGACAGACACGTAAGTTGCGCCAACTCGAATCATATCGAGCGAACGCCCGCATTGGGGGAAAGCATTCAGAATGAAAATCAAGAATTTACTATGTGGCTTGGGGGCAAGCCTCATCGCTCTGTCCGCGAGCCTCGCCGCACGCGCGGACGACGATAATTATCGTCACTCGCCTGAGGGCTACAAGGGCCTGAGGATTTCCTATGTGCCGAACAGCTTGGCCCAGTCGGTGATCAAGGATGGGCCTTGGACTTTGCACGAGTCGGGCCATTTCAAGCACGATGCTTCGGGCATCGTCCCCACCACGGCGGGTCCCCCTTATTCGGGGTCGGGCGTTCCCTATGCGGCTTATTGCAACGCCGCCGGCGCGCTCGCGGTCAATCATGGCTTCAGCCTGATGCAGCCCTATTATTTCCCCTTCGTGCGCCGTCGCGGCGACATTCTCGAAGGTTTTTTCGACTATCGCCCGCGCAATGAGCAGGAGGCTGCGGTTGAGGCTATCTCGACCGACTGGGGCGCTTCCTGGATCTTCAAAGGCGAGGCGCTGGCGCTCAATCCATACTGCCCATGGGACCCAACCGATCCGGACAATCTCAATGTGAATGTGAACGGCGTCAAGACAGCCTACGGCTCGTCGAGCGCCAATGCCGCGGACAATGGCCTCGGCCACCCCGTGGTCCTCAACATAAATGGCGTGCAGCGCATCTATCAGCTGAACCGCGCCAATAACCATATCGATTCCGACCAGCTGGTGGTTCACACGCTCCGTCCGTCGCCGGAGGGCTCCCTGTCCAAACTTCCGGACTTCGGCTATGTCAGCCCGCTCGCCTCAGGCGGCTATCCGAAGCTTGAAAGCACGGCCACGGCGACAAGCGGCCTGGTGAACCCCGACGCGATCCTGGGCGCCGCGCCCACCGGGACGACGACCGCGGTCCTTTATGTGGAAAAGACGCTGAACGGCGACACCAGTTTCCCGGCTGCCCAGCAATGCTCGAACACGCCAGCCTTCGCGCTCACCAATCTGATCAACGGCAAGCCGCGCAAGCCAAACCATGATGTGACGGCCGTCCGCGTGGCCACCACGACGGATGGCGTCAATTTCACCGATGTCGGCGTCGCCAGCGGCCTCAGCGATCCGACGACAGTGGCGCTGAACGGCATCCGCTATCTCGGCAGCGGCAGCATTCTCCCGCTCGCGGACGGGCGTTACGGCATGTTCTTCGGCGCTGGCAATTGCCTCGACAACGACTCTGACGGGTTCCACTTCATCGGATATGCCGAGACCACCAATCGGGTCACGCGGCCAAGCGACCTTTTGAGCTGGCGCGTCGTCAACGGTCTCGACAATCCGATCCTGTCAACCGACACAGTCACTGATCCTTCGGGCCCGCGGCCATATCCCTTGAACCCGCCGATCGTGAATGTCAGCGGCGCCGACGCCCTAAGCGCCGCCCAGGTCGCGCCGTTTGCGCCAGTGGCGGGCGGCTACAACTCGAATTTCTTCAGCGGCCGGGTCTATGACCCGCAAGCGCTGTACACTGACTCTCAGACTGTGACGATCGTTTTCGCGGGCTACGACACGCCGCAGCCCAGCAACAATCTGGGCGACTATCGCTCAATCGGCCGGTTCCAGGTCCAATTCCCGCGCTACTATATCGCAGCGCCGTTCTGAACTGATTGGGGGGCCGGGCAGGCGCCCGAGCCCCCCATTGCCGCGGTCACGCCAAGGGACTGACCCGGCACGCCGTTTCATGTCCTCGGAAGTCTCTGACGTGGCGAATGACGCATTAATATGGCGGCCTATCCGAGCTTCGAAATCGTCCAGCGGCTCGGCCCGCCGCCCTCAAACGCAGCCCTCAAACGCAGCCCTAAACCCGCAGCAGCCGCTCATTCTCGTCCAAATGCGCCTGCCAATGCTGGCGCTCGAGCTCGGGATCCTGATGCTCTTCCTGCGGGATTCCGATGCAGAGATAGGCGACGAGCTTCCACGCGGGCGGCGCCGCTAGCGTTTCGGCCAGCGCCTTCGGGTCAATGATCGAGACCCAGCCGACGCCAAGGCCTCGGGCGCGCGCGGCGAGCCAAAGCGTGTGGATCGCGGCGACGACGGAATAATCCAAGGCTTCCGGCATGGTCCTGCGGCCGAGCCCAGCGCCGGCCGGCGTCGCGTGATCGCAAAACACGGCGAGATGGACCGGCGCCTCGCGCAAGCCCGCAAGCTTGAGGCGGGCATATAGCGCGGCGCGTTCGCCCTCATAGCATTTGAGTGCGGCGTCGTTGCAAGCGGTGAAATTATCAATGACGGCAAGGCGGCGCGCCTCCGTCTCGACGCTGACGAAACGCCAGGGCTGGCTGTTGCCGACCGAGGGCGCCAGCGCGGCGATCGCCACAAGCTCCTCGATCAGCGCGATCGAGACCGGGTCCGGCTTGAACCGGCGCACGTCGCGCCGCCATTTGAAAAGATCTTCGAGGCGGCAAGCGAAGGCGTCATCGAAAGTCGGTGGAGTCTCGCTTGGGTCTCCGCGCCTCACCGGCCCGCCCGCTGGACGCCCAGGCCGGCGGCTATGGCGGCGCCGTCATGAAAACTCGCGCCCATCTATCCTCCCACGTATTTTTCTTAATTGTTTACGTGGCGAACCTGAAATGCAAGACGTCGCCATCGGCGACGACATATTCCTTGCCTTCGAGCCGGAACTTGCCGGCCTCGCGCGCGCCGGCCTCGCCGTTGCAGGCGACATAATCAGCATAGGCGATCGTCTCGGCGCGAATGAAGCCTTTTTCGAAATCCGTGTGGATGACGCCCGCCGCCTGCGGCGCCTTGGTGCCCTGCTCGATGGTCCAGGCCCGCGCCTCCTTCGGGCCGACCGTGAAATAGGTGATGAGCCGCAAAAGCCCATAGCCCGCGCGAATGACGCGATTGAGCCCCGGCTCGGCGAGGCCGACGGCCTCCAGATATTCCTTCTGTTCGTCAGGCGCCAAAACCGCGATCTCGCTTTCGATCTTGGCGGAAACCACGACCGCCACCGCGCCTTCCTCGGCGGCGCGGGCCGCGACGGCTTGTGAGAAAGCATTGCCGCGATCGGCGGAGGCCTCCTCGACATTGCAGACATAGAGCACCGGCTTCGACGACAGGAGGCCGAGGCCGCTGAAAAGCCTCTGCTCCTCGGGCTTGACCTCGACGAGCCGGGCGGGCTTACCCTCGCGCAACAGCGCGAGGCAACGCTGGACGAGGTCGAACGTCTCCTTGGCTTCCTTGTCGGCGCCCTTGGCCTTTTTTTCGAGGGCCGTGACGCGCTTCTCCAGGGATTCGAGATCGGCGAGCATCAGCTCGGTCTCGATGGTCTCGATATCGTCAACGGGCGCGATCTTGCCTTCGACATGGGTGATGTCGGAATCCTCGAAACAGCGCACGACATGGGCGATAGCGTCGCATTCGCGGATGTTCGCCAAAAACTGATTGCCGAGCCCCTCGCCCTTGGAGGCGCCGCGCACGAGGCCAGCAATATCGACGAAGGTGAGCCGCGTCGGGATGATCTCCTTCGAGCCCGCGATCTTCGTCAATATTTCGAGCCGCTCGTCCGGCACGGCGACATCGCCGACATTGGGCTCGATGGTGCAGAAAGGATAATTCGCCGCCTGCGCCGCGGCGGTCTGCGTCAGCGCATTGAAAAGAGTCGACTTGCCGACATTGGGCAGGCCGACGATGCCGCATTTGAAACCCATGGAGAGAGACTTTCTATTGCTTCGCGATGCGCTTCAGAAATTCCGCGCTGAATGGATTGACGATCCGCATGCCGGAAATCAACTGGCCATCCTGCATGTCCTCGGAAATGAACAGCTTGCACCCGGCCATGAGAGCCGAGGCGATCAGCAGGGCGTCCCACCACTCCAGCCCCGCCTCGTCCTGAACCGCCCAGGCCTTGACCGTCGTTTGCGCATCAAGCGGAGCGATGCACCAAGGCGTGAGATGGGTCAGAAAAGATCGCGCCGCCTCAATCGGGACGAGGCGGCGCCTTTGCGTCAAAACCCTATAGCACTCATTTAGATTTTGGGGGCTCAGGGCCAAGGTATGGTTGGCGATCGTCCGCCTCAGCAAATCCGCTGACGCCGCGCGTTTCAAAGGCTCCGCTGGATCGAGCGCGTAGATCAGTATGTTGGTGTCGATGAAGAGCCTCGCGGTCATAAAGTTCGTCCCGCTTGGGCAGATCGGCGGAAACGCCAGGAAAACCCGGCCCGCTCAAGAAAAATTCGAGGCCGGCCATTTGATCCTTGCCGCGCCCCATGCGGGTTTCCAAGAGATTGCCGACATAGGCCGACATGCTCGACCCGGCCTTCGCCGCTTCAACGCGGAGCCATTCGGCGACATCCTCACGCAAGGTAATCGTCACGTTTTTCATGACACGGATATCGTGTAACACGGAATTCGTGTCAAGGGCCGGTGTTTGGGCGGGGTTGCCGGCAGAGACGCCGCAGGCGGTTTCCGCCTTAAACGGAACGGCCGACCCCAGCGTGAATGGATTTTGAAGTCAAGGACGCGCCAAAGGCGCGCCAGCTCCGCTGGCCAAGGTCCTTGAGTTCAAAATCCATTCACGCTCTGATGCCGCCGTCCGGTTTAAGGGGAGCTGTCGCTGGGTCAGCGAAAACGCGCCGTTACTTTTTTCGCTTCCAAAGTTCGTAGGCAATCCACGCCAACGTAAGAGAAAAGGCTCCCCCAGTTGCGAGTAGGACCTGAGAGCCAATAAAGTTCGCATAAAATAGAGCGGCTAGGCCAGGAATTGACTTCGGGGAATGTTTGATCGTTGATGTGACCGCCGACAATAAAGCGTCAGCAATCGCGTCTGGTCCTTTTTTATCCAAGCGGGCAATGATGCGGCCGACGAAGTCTTCAGAAGGGACCTTTCGGGCGGCTGCTTTTGCTCGGCTCTTCCTATTTGCATCAGGCTGCTTATGGGGCTGGACGTCGGAATGTTCCTCGCTCTCGAAGTCTCCCCTGACAATCGCAAGCGGGAGTGGCGTGCTGTCTTGGTCCGCTGGACTGGCAAGGTAGCGCGCCAAGGCAAGCGCCACGTTTTCTGCGAGAAGGATACGATCACCCTCTATTGTTAGTTGAACCGCTTTGTCGGCCGCGTTGGCGCTGGCTGTGGAGCTGGCGTTGAACGCGACGAGAACCCGGTCAGAAACGATTTCTGGAGCGGCGGCAATGGCTCCCGATATCAGATCCAGGGTCTCTTTCGCTTCGACAGCCATAGCGTCAGTGAGGTCGAGCGCCCGAATGGCCCGTTCATGCTTCTCCAGTTCGGGTATTGCGAACGCCTGGAGATCGACGAGCAAGTCCGCAAGCTCTAGCATCGAGCTTACCGATTCGGCGCTGAGCTCCCATTGCGCTGATGGATGCGCATAGGCTCTAGCCTTCGCAATGATAGTTCGGGAAGCGAGACGGAGTTGGTCCGGCTGAACATCAGTCGCACTCTCGCCCAATACGTCCAGCAGTGCGCTGACCGATCCTGCAACCTCCGGCGCGGCATCCGTGCTGCCGAGCCTGTCAGCAAGGCCCAGCGCAATCGTTCTGGCGCGAGCATGATATGCTGAAAATTGCGCCTCCCGGCCTGCCCATGCGGATGGAGACACAACATCGACGACTCCCTGCTGGACAATGAAACGTGTGGCGGGGCTCGCGGGAGGAAGAGGGGCTGCCGGCGGGGCCGGCTCCGTTGTAGGCTTCGCGTCAGGCCGAGGTCGGCGGCGCCGTTTGGAACGCCGCTTGATCTCGGCGTTCACGGCGGCGGGGCCCTTATCCCACAGCGCGTCCTCGATCCGAGCGTAAGCAAGCTCGCGCGCATCACTACGAAAGCGTCCGCCAAGCCGGCGGTCGTACCAGGTAGTCCAGACATCCCAATCTTGCCCTGCGGCCTGGAGGGTAGTCTTTAAATCCCGCCACAAAGACCCGAGATCGTCCGGTTGACCTTCAGGCCACAATGGCGAACCTGTGGTGATCGAAGCCATGGTGCCCTCATCCATGCTCGTGGCGTCAATGGAAATAGCGGACCAAAAGGCTGCGTCCAGGACAAATGCGGCGGCGGCTTCGGCAGCAGCGGCGACCGCATCGGTGGGAGCGCCGGCAGCGGTGAATGCGGCCGAGGCGGCTTCCGCAGCAGCGTCCGCATCGTCGGCGACATCGGCGGCAGCATGCGCGGCGAACGTGGCAGCATTATTCGCGACCTGCCAAGCGGAGGCCGCAGTCGAATGCGCCGGGTACTCGGCGGCGGTCCAAGCGGCACTGGTAGCACGAAAAATTGGTAGGATAAGATCGGAAATCAGATCAATGTAGTCCCCCCTGTGCGCCGTCCACGCGATCGGCAAAACGCGAAGGGCAGCTCGCGTCGCGACGGCCAGTGCAACCTCGGCCGGCTTCTTTTCCGCCCACGCCTCAAATTCTTTGGGGTTCTTGATCTCGACCAGCGTCCTCTCCTCCCCCTCCATTGGCGGCGCTTCGCCGATGCCAGGATGGGCGGGGCGGCGCGATTCGGCAAGACGCCCGACCCGCCCTCGTCCTTCGAGACGGGCTCTTCGAGCCCTCCTCAGGATGAGGGGCGCGAGCGTTCGCAAAAGCTCATGTGGCCTGCTCCATCACGCCCGCTTTCTTCAGAAACGCGGCCAATTTCGCTCGGATCTCATCGTGTCGGCCGACGAAAAGATGCCCGCCTGAATCGAGGCCGAGGAGCGTTGCGCGGAAAATGCCGGCGGCTGCGTAGCGCGCCGCGGGCAGCGTGTTGAAAAGATCATCCGCCGCCGCGACGATAAATGTGGGCGCGGCGATCTTGTCCAAGGGCCAGGGCGCGATCAGCGACGCGAGGTCGTTGCTCACGCCCGCGAGCCGCAAAGAGAGCGGCTGCACGCCGCGGATGACCGCCATCACCTTGTCGCGCTCGATCTCCGTCGCGCGGGCGACAAGCTCCGGGCGCATCCCTGACAGGCGGATGACGAAATTGGGCGCGATGCGAAGGAGGAGCCAATAGATGAAATCGGCGCCATTCGTCACGAGGCGGATCAAGCGGCGCGAGCCGGGATAATCGATCTTCGGACCGTCGCTCGGCGCGTAAGCGATCGGGCTTTCGAGGATCAGCGCCGAGACGCGATGAGGATGGCGCAAGGCAAGCTCGACGGCGCTCCGCGCGCCCATGGAAAAACCCAGCGCGACCACGCGGTCAAGGTTCAAGCAATCGAGCAAAGCCGCGTGGGCGTCGGCCTGCGCGGCGGGAGAGCCGTCGCGCGGAAGCGGCGTCCGCAAATAGCCAAAGCGTGAAGGCGCGACGATTTGGAAAGCGTCGCCAAAATTCTGCTTGCCGATCGAGATGCCCTGGTCATAGCCGCCGCTCGCGCCGTGAATGATGAGAGCGGGCGGCCCCAGCCTATCGCTCACATGTTCATCGCTTGCATATTCGATGAGGCCGGCAGATGTTTGGGCGAGCCTGCCTCCAGCGCGAACCTTGGCCCGAATGGCGTCAATATCCTTGCAATAGGCGAGATAGGTCGCCGCAACGGCAAGGAGGCCGAGACCGCAAAGCGCAACCCAAAGCCCAATCGCCATCGCATGTCTCGCATTCCGGCAGACGCCGAAAGCAGGCTAAGGGAATAGTCTAAAAAAGCCCATCCTTGCCGAGGCCGGCGGTTTCCATCGCGTGATGGATCTTGTTTTGAAAGCTTTCGTCCTCGCCCTTGGCGAGCAGCGCCGCATTGGCCGCAATCGAGACGCACAAAGCTTCGACCCAGGGCGTTTCGCTTTTGGCGAAATCGCTCAGGACGTAATTATGCACCAGCGCCTTGTCGCCCGGATGACCGATGCCAATGCGCACGCGACGATACTCGTTGCCGATATGCGCGGTCACGGATTTAAGGCCATTATGGCCGGCGTTGCCGCCGCCCTTCTTGACCCTGACTTTGCCGGGCGCGAGATCGAGCTCGTCGTGGAAAACCACCACGTCGCCGACGTCGATCTTGTAATAGCGCAGGGCGTCGCCGACCGCGCGGCCGGACTGGTTCATATAGGTTTCGGGCTTGAGCAGAAGGATGCGCTCGCTAGCCAGCGCAATCTCGCTGATGAGGCCTTGGAAGCGGGAGCGAAAGGCCGGCGCGTTGGAGTCGCGCGCGATCGCGTCGACCGCCATGAAGCCGATGTTGTGGCGATTGCCGGCATAGGCCTTGCCGAGATTGCCGAGGCCGACGAAAAGAAGCATGACGTCCGCTCAACGACAGGCGCGAAACCGCGCGAAGCAAGGGCCCGCTTCCAGGCAAGAAGCGGGCCCTCGCGATCTATTTCTTGCCTTTCGGCGGAGCCTTGGCGGCTGCGGCGGCAGGCGCCGCCTGGCGGCGGGCGCGGCCTTTCCACCCTTGCCGGCGGGCGCAGCGGCCGCGGCTGCGGCGGCTCCCGGCTCCTCGGCGACGACAAGCGGAGGCGCGATCGTGGCGATGGTGAAATCGCGGTCGCGCAGCGTCGGCTTGCAGCCTTCAGGAAGCGGAACGGCGGAAATATGCAGCGATTCGTTGATCTCGAGCTGGCCGAGATCGGCGACGATCGCGTCCGGAATGGCGTCGGCGGGCACGCGCATCTCGACCGAATGGCGCACGACGTTCAAGACGCCGCCCTTCTTGATGCCGGGGCTCGTATCCTGGTTGATGAAATGCACCGGAACTTCGACGCGCAGGCTTGCCCCTGCCTTGAGGCGCAGGAAATCGACGTGAAGCGGCTGATCCTTGACCGGATCGAGCTGGTAATCGCGCGGGATGACGCGCTGCTTTGCGCCAGCGAGATCGATCTCGAAGATCGTCGTCAGGAAATGCCCAGCGTAGATGAGCTTGTTCAATTCGCGATAATCCAGCGCGATCGGCTCGGCGGCGTCGCCGCCGCCATAGATCACGCCAGGAATACGGCCTTCACGGCGAACGCTGCGGGCGGCCCCCTTGCCTGTCCCGCTGCGCACCGTGGCCGTGAGAGTTTTAGTCTCGGCCATGTCGGCGCCTTTCGTGTATTCACATGAAAAAAGGTTGCGCCCGCGCCTCCAGGGGTGTCGGAAGGGACGCAGCCGTGCTTATAACGACGCCAGCGCCAAGGCGCAACGGGCTCGCGGGCGGTCGTCGGGCCGCGTCACATGACGAGCGAGGCCTTCACGTTGCGGCGCGATCGGACAGGCTTGGATTGACTCAAGGGCAGGGTATTCAGTCGCGATGGCCTTTGCCGAACGCGCCAGCGCCAAATATCAACTCGTCCTCCAGATTCCTTCCCGGCTGCGCGCGCTCATCCGGCGCGGCGAGATCGGCCTCATCGGCCTTGGGCTTGTCGCCGGCGCCATCGCGGGTCTTTTCGTCGCTGGCATTTTCGCCGCCTCGGGCGCGTTGCATCACCTATGTTTCGGGCGCCAGCAGGTGAGCAACCTGATTGCGCTCGAGACTCCAGCGCAAGCGTTGGCGCCTGTAGCGGGCGGCCTCATTCTCGGCCTTTCCGGTATTTTCATTCACAAGTGGCGGCCGCGCCGACCGGTCGATCCAATCGAAGCCAATGCGCTTCACGGCGGCCGGATGTCGATCCGCGACAGCATCGTCATTACCGCGCAAACGGTGGTGTCGAACGGCTTCGGCGCGTCGGTCGGGCTGGAGGCGGCCTATACGCAGATGGGGTCGGGGTTCGCCTCATGGCTTGGGGGGCTGTTTCGGCTGCGCCGCGCCGACATGCGCATGCTGGTCGCCTGCGGCTCGGCCGGCGCGATCGGAGCCGCATTCGGCGCGCCTCTGACAGGCGCCTTTTATGCGTTTGAGCTCATTCTTGGAACCTATACGCCCTTCGGCCTCGCTCCAGTCGGCGCCGCGGCGATTGGCGGCGTCCTGGTCTCACGTTTCCTCGGCTCGGCCGGCGCATTCATGGGCGAAGTCGCCGCCGCCTCGACGCTTTCCGAAGCCGACATGGCGCCGCTACTTGCGCTGGGAATCATCTGCGCCGGCTTCGGAATCGCCGTCATGCGGGCGGTGAGCCTTGTCGAGGCGGCGTTCAGATGGTCTTGCCTGCCGCAGGCGGCGCGCCTAGCGGTCGGCGGCATGATCGTCGGAGCCCTCGCGCTTGTCACGCCGCAGGTGCTGGGCTCCGGCCACAGCGCCTTGTTCGAGCTTTTGTTCGGAGCGGGTCCGCCTGCAGCCGGCGTGATCGCGACGGTGCTCGCCTTGAAAGCGGCCGCCTCGGCGATCTCGATCGGTTCAGGCTTTCGCGGCGGCCTGTTCTTCGCCTCGCTTTTCCTCGGCGGCTTGACCGGCAGGCTCTATTCCTTCGGCCTTGGCCTCATTGATCCCTCGCTCGCGCCGGACGCCTGGGTTTGCGCCGTCGTTGGAATGACGGCGTTCGCCGTCGCGGTGGTGAGCGGCCCTTTGACCATGAGTTTTCTGGCGCTCGAGACGACGGGCGATTTTCCGCTAGGCTTGGCGATGCTCGCGGTGTCGACGATCGTCTCGGTCATCGTCAGGCGGACCTTCGGCTATTCCTTCGCTACCTGGCGTCTGCATCTTAGGGGCGAATCGATCCGCAGCGCCCAGGACGTCGGCTGGATTCGCGACCTGACCGTCGGCCGCCTGATGCGAAGCGATCTCGACGTGGCGCACCTCGAAATGACCATCAAGGACTTCATCGGCCGCTTCCCGCTCGGGGCCGCTCAGTGGGTCGCGGCGATTGATCCATCCGGCCGCTACGCCGGCCTGGTTTTCGTTCCCGACGCGCATCTCTTCAATTTGGATGGGGACGCGAGCGACGCCACGCTTGCGAGGATAGCGCGCTTTCCCGATCGTTTCCTCACGCCGGCCATGAACATAACGCTCGCCGCGCAGCTCTTCGAGCAAAACGAGAGCGAGGCGCTCGCCGTCGTCGATAATGAATGCGATCGTTGCGTGATCGGCTTGCTGACCGAAGCGCATGTCCTGCGCCGCTATACGGACGAGCTCGATAAAGCGCGCCGAGACCTTTCAGGCGAGACCTGGACCGCGAATAGTTAAGCGCGCTTGCGCCGGCAAATTCACTGACGAAGCGGAGGCGGCCTCGCCGGAAAGAACATCCGATTAAATAAGCCAGATTCGTATTATTAGTCCTATAATTATTCTTATTAAAGCCCCTCCTGCGTCATTTCATCGCGCGGCTTTACGCTAGGGTAGCGAAATAGAGGTAGTTCGGCAATAAGAACTTGACCAAACGTCCTACTTTAGCCTATATGATCGCTCATTATACGCTATGCTGAATGGCATCCTTCTTTAGTTTGTTTCCTGAAGGCCGAGCCGGCTTCAATGGCTTCCTGGCCCAAAGCTAAATCGAAGGAATCCCCAGGCTACGCCAAATTTATTCTTTAACGCGGGCGCTGATTAATGATAATTCGCATCAGGTCCTGATGTTCGACTCAGTTCATGAAACGGGCAAGACGCGACCGGAGGAGTCTTCAGGATGCCCCAGGTTTTGACATCGAACTCGCCACTTTCTTCGGCTCCCGCGGCGGCCGGCTTGCGACCCAATCAAGATCGAGTCGTCATCGGCGGCGTGACGCTCGCGCTCGACGAAATCCTGAACATGGAGCTTTTCACTCCGGATAAGGTGAGGGCTTTTAGCGAAACCTTCAAGAACAATAAGCCGTTTCAGCATATCGTCTTCGAAGGCTTGTTCGCGCCCGCACTCCTCGAGCTGATGTATGCCGAGTTCGATCGGCAGAAATGGAGCGATTGGAGGCGTTTCGACAATACGCATGAGCGCAAGCTCGGATCGCTGCCCAACACCCGGTTCGGCCACGCGACGCAGCTCTATTTCAACACGATCCATTCCGGCTTCTTCGTCGAATTTCTCCAAAAGATTACCGGCGTGGAGGGGCTCCTTCCCGATCCGACGCTCGCGGCCGGCGGCCTGCATGAGATACCGGAAGGCGGACGGTTCTCGATGCACATCGACTTCAATCAGCACCCGATCACTCGGCTCGACAATCGTCTGGTGTTCATCACCTATCTCAACAAGGACTGGCTGCCTTCCTATGGCGGCGCGCTTGAGCTTCACGGCATGGGCGACGACAATAGCAAGGTCGCGATCGACCCCGTTTTTGGACGATCCGCTCTTTTCTATCATTCCTCGAAGAGTTTGCACGGCCACCCGGATCCGGTTAACGCGCCGGCTGGGCGCCCGCGACGGTCCGCCGCCGCCTATTTCTACAGCAATGGGCGCTCGGACGGGGAAAGCCCGGAATTTCACACGACGCTCTACCCCAAGCCGGCGCCGCTTGTGCGAAATGAGAAATTATCGAATATCCTGAAATATCTGAGCCCGCCGGTCTTGGTCGACGCTGTGAGGCTGGCCAGGAAAACCATAAAGCGATAGCGCGAGACGATCGCGCTTGCGGAAGACCCTCAGCCTGCGAGGGCGAAGCGTAGTTTACGCGAAATCGCAAGCAGCCCATACTTACGCGGCCGCAGTCGGGCGATTCGCGCCTGAAGCGGCGAATGCGCCAGAATGGCGAATGATTTCGCAGTCGGCTTGCCTGCGGCTACTCCCGGTTGGCTCCGGTCCGCCTAGAGCATGTTCTTAAAAAAGTTGACCGACTTTTTCGATCAGAACATGCTCCAGCTCTTTGAATTTGAGCGATTCCTTTTCGATCAGATGAGTCCATCTGATCGGGAAGCGCTCTAGGAGCGAGGTCGCAAGCTTTGTCAATTAGTCCCCGCCGCCTTGTCACTGGGGAAAAACACGAGGACGACGCGGAGACTTCCCTGCGTCCGCTGATGCTTGCCGATTTCACCGGCCAGGAGGCCGCGCGCAGCAATCTCAAGGTTTTCATCGAAGCCGCCAAAGCGCGCCGCGAGGCGCTCGACCACGTCCTGTTGTGGGGTCCGCCCGGACTTGGCAAGACCACCCTCGCGCAGATCGTCGCCCGCGAGCTTGGAGTCAATTTCCGCTCGACCTCGGGACCGGTCATCGCCAAGGCGGGCGATCTCGCCGCCCAGCTCACGGGGCTTGAAGAGCGGGACGTGCTTTTCATCGATGAAATTCATCGCTTGAACCCGGCGATCGAGGAGATCCTCTATCCGGCGATGGAGGATTTTCAGCTAGATCTCATGATCGGCGAGGGCCCGGGCGCGCGCTCGGTCAAGATCGACCTCGCCAAATTCACGCTTGTCGGAGCGACGACCAGGGCGGGACTTTTGACGACGCCGCTGCGCGATCGTTTCGGCATCCCGATCAGGCTTGAATTCTACACTGTCGAAGAGCTGGAGCGCATCGTCCGGCGCGGCGCGCGCGTGCTCGCCGTCACGGTCTCGGACGACGGCGCCAATGAAATCGCGCGGCGCGCGCGCGGGACTCCCCGAATCGCCGGACGTCTCTTGCGCCGCGTCCGCGATTTCGCGGCGGTCGACAAAGAGCCCAAGATCACCCGCTCGGTCGCCGACAAAGCGCTGCGCCTTCTCGACGTCGATACGATCGGGCTTGATCAGATGGATCGGCGCTATCTCGACACGGTCGCCATTTCTTTCGGCGGCGGCCCCGTCGGAATCGAGACGATCGCCGCGGCGCTTTCCGAGCCGCGCGATGCGATCGAGGACATCATCGAACCCTATCTCATTCAACAGGGTTTCTTAAAGCGCACGCCGCGCGGGAGAGTCCTCATGCCGCTCGCCTTCCGGCATCTCGGGCTAAAGGAGCCGGATCTCGAAAGCCGGCAATTCGGGCTGTTTTCAGAGGCTGACGACAGCGCATCTTGAACGGGAAAGCCCAAGCGCGTCGATCCACGTGCGGGTCGTCGGGCCCTGCCGCTTGAACCTTTCGCTTCCGCCGGGGCTCGAACGCAAGATCAGAGAGCTGTCGTCGCGGCGAGAGCATCGCGCTCCGGCTCCGCATGACAAACGCCCTCGGCCGCCGCCCCCATCGCGGCAAGCATTTCGGCGATCGAGGACGCAACATGGCGGGCCATAGACTTGCGATTTGTGTCACGGCCATAAGCGAGAGGCGCGCCGAAGACGAGATCGCAGCGGATCGGATCGCCTTTGAGAACCGACCAGAGATGCGGAAGCAGTGTGGCGTCGCCATACCATGCGGCTGATGGAGACGAATATCGGATCGCAACCGGCTGCACGGAGACGGTCTCGACGTCATAGGCCTTGGCGAGAAGATCGCGCGCGGCGGCGAAATGGGAGCTGTGAAACTTGCGAAGCGTCAGGCCGTCGCCCGTCGTGCCTTCGGGGAACAGAAGCGCGCAACGTCCGGCAAGCATGCGTTGCGCCATAGCCGAATTCGCGCCCGGAATCGTCTTTCGTTTCTTTCGATCCACAAAGACCGTCTCCTGCAATTGGGCGAAGGCCGAGATCACGGGCCAGCTCCCCACCTCTTTCTTGGCCAGGAAACAGATCGGCTCGACGCTGCAAAGCGCAAGGATGTCGATCCAAGAAACATGATTGGCGGCGAGAAGCCGAGGCCCGCCCGGAGCCGAGCGTCCCTCCGCGATGACCTTTATCTGCAGCAGGCTCGCCAGCGTCCGGCCGAAGAGGATCGGAATCCAAAGCCGCAGCGGCCAGCCCCGGCGCAAGGCGACCCATTGAAGCGGAGCAGCGACCAGCAAGAAAAAGATTAGCGCCAGACCGATCATCGTAACGCGCAGATAGGCCATGAGTCTTTGCAGATCCGTGAAGCGATGCGCTTCCGCTTAATACGGCAGACTTGCAGTTTGATGACAGCTCCGCGTCATTTTTCTGCAAGTTCGAGCTTAAGCTCCATGGCTCAGTGACCTGACTCCTCGTCATGAAAGCTTCGCGCGGCGCCCCTACGTTGGTTGTTTCCACCTCTTTGGCGAGATTTGCGAAATCATGTGGTCAATCGGCACGCCCTTAGGGGGGATCGTTCAACGCCCCGCCCGCTTCATCAAACCGCGCCGCATGATTCGCGACTTGGGGGGCTTGCCTGCGACGCTTGGCCGATTCGGACAATTCGAAGTCAGGCTTGCGACCACCAAGCAAGAGATCCGCAAGGCGCAACGCTTGCGTTTCCAAGTCTTCTATGAGGAAGGCGGGGCCACGCCGCAGCAGGGCGCGGCGCTGATCCGGCGCGATATTTGTCCCTTCGATGCGATCTGCGATCATCTCCTCGTCATCGACACGGAGGCGCGAAATCGCTTCGGCCGCCTCAAGCCGAAAGTGGTCGGCACCTATCGCCTATTGCGCGGGGAGGTCGCGCAACGCCGCCTCGGCTTCTATAGCCAGCGCGAGTTCGACATTGCCCCACTCCTCGCGCGACACGCCGACAAGCGGTTCCTTGAGCTCGGCCGCTCTTGCGTCCATGCGAAATATCGCTCGAAACGCGTCATCGAGCTCTTGTGGCGCGGACTCTGGCTCTATGCCAAGCACCATCGCATCGACGTGTTGATCGGCTGCGCGAGCCTGCCCGGCGTCAATCCTCTCGCGCTCGCTCTGCCCTTGAGCTTCCTGCATTATCAGGCCTCGGCCGTCAACGAATGGAGTGTTCGCCCAATTGCCGGCCGCGTGGAGATGGCAATCCTCGATAAGGCTGCGGTCGACCTACGCAGAGGGATCGCGGCGCTGCCGCCCTTGCTCAAGGCCTATCTGCGCGTCGGAGCTCGGTTTGGCGACGGGGCGGTGATCGACAAGCAATTTGGAACCACCGACGTCTTTACGATCATGCCGCTCGCGGATATCGAAGAGCGCTATGTCAGCTATTATGGCGGCCCGATGGAAATGCCGGATAGCCTTGTCGCCTGAGCCGCATCTCGGCTTTATGATTTATCGGACCGTGTTTTGATGCGGAAGCGAGCGCGGCTCGTTTCGCGTAGGCGATCATAGATATTCGGCCACCCTAAGTTGCAGGACGCCAGCGAATCTATGGATGAGCGTTGCGTGGCTAAACGCGCATCATGGCCTCTGCTTAATTTTTTATTGAATTGTCGCCAATTTGCGCCGCCGCCGTAAGGCCCGAGCAAGATATGTGGAACAGATTCCGACTGTTCCCCTCGGAAGCAAACAGCCATGCTCACGGCGACGCTCTATTACAATTCAATCATAAAAAACTACCCGAAGACCTTGGCCTCAACCGCATCGGAGCCAACCGTCGTCCAAGCAACCAAATATTACCTAGCGAACATCGGCAATGTGAAATCCGTCAATGACCTTTTGAACAACGACAAGCTCTACACTTATGTCATGACGGCCTTTGGCCTCCGCGACATGATGAATGCGAAAGGGCTAATCCGCCAGGTTCTCGAAGGCGGCGTCTCCAGCAGCAAGAGCCTCGCCAATACGCTGAACGATCCGCGTTATAAGGCGCTCGCCACGGCGTTCAATTTCGCCGCAAATGGCGCGGCGGCGACACAGGCGACGTCTGCCCAACAAGGCGCCGTCAACAATTATGTAGAACAAACGCTCGAAAGCGACGTCGGAAAGCAAAACCAAGGCGTCCAGATGGCGCTCTACTTTCAGCGCATGGCCCCAAGCATCACCAGCGCCTATAGCATTCTTGCAGATAAGCAACTGTTGAGCGTAGTGCAAACCGCTCTTGGCTTGTCGCCGCTGATGTCAACCGAGCCGATTGACACGCAGGCCGCCTTGATCAGCAAGCAGTTTAAGATCAGCGATCTTCAGAACCCGGCCAAGCTGCAGAAATTCATCGAACGCTTCACCGCGACCTATGACGCCCAGAACGGCTCGACGCAGCCGACGTCTCCGACATTGTCTTTGTTCACCGGCAACTCGCCCGGCATCAGCTCCAATCTCCTTCTCCAACTCGCAAATCTGAAACTGGGAGGCTCTTAGCTCATGCAGTCCGGGCTTTACGTCACCCTCTCCGCTCAAGTCGCCCTCGATCGGCGGTTGACGACGATCGCGGCCAATATCGCCAACCAGAGCACGCCCGGCTACAGGGCCGAGGAGGTGGACTTCAAGACGCTCGTCTCGCGCGCCGGAGACAAGCCCGTCGCTTTTGTCTCGCAAGGCGACACGTTTATTTCCCGTCGCCCCGGCGTTCCGATCAAGACCGACGCCCCGTTCGATGTTGCGGTCCAGGGCGACGGCTGGCTCGCGCTGCAAACGCCGGCGGGGACCGTCTACACACGCGACGGCCGCATGCGCATGTTGGAGAGCGGCGCATTGCAGAGCATCGACGGCTATCCCGTCCTCGACGCCGGCAATACGCCCATTCTCCTCGATCCTGACGGAGGGCCGCCGGCCATCGCCCGAGATGGAATGATCTCGCAGAACGGCCATCAGATCGGCGCCATTGGCCTGTTCAGCCTGGACGAGACCGCCAAGCTCAAGCGCTATGACAATTCCGGCATCATCTCCGATAAGCCGGCGACTCCCGTTCTCGACTTCACCCGAAACGGGATCGCGCAAGGCTATGTCGAAGGGGCGAACGTCAACCCGATTCTGGAAATAGCCAAAATGATCACGATCTCGCGCGCCTTCGAAAGCATTTCTTCGGCGCTGACGGGATCCGAATCCTCGCTCAAGGACGCGATCAAGACGCTCGGCTCTTCATCATGACGGCGCATTCGCTCGCCCGTCTCGAGCTTGCCGTGGAGCGGACATGCAATGAGCTGGCTCTGGTCCGCGTTTCAGGCTGCGTCGCCGAGGTCGCGCCTTCGCATGCGCGCGTCATCGGGCTATCGCGATTCTTGCAGCTCGGGGATTGTGTCGCCTTCGAGGCCGATGATCAAAGGCGACTCGCGGAAGTCGTTCGGATTGACGGACAAGGCGCGACGGTCAAGACTTTCGAATCCAGCATTCCGATGCGGCTCGGCGGCAGAGTCTATCGCATCGGCCCGTTGCGTCTCACGCCGCATCGGAGCTGGAAGGGACGCGTGCTGAACGCGCTCGGCGTCCCGATCGACGCGGCCGGCCCGCTGCGCCAGGGCGATGAAGAGCGTCCAATCGACGCCGCTCCGCCGCCCGCAATGCGGCGAAGCCGCATTACAAAGCCATTGAAGACGGGGGTGCGCGTGATCGATCTGTTCACGCCGATCTGCGCTGGCCAAAGGATCGGGATCTTTGCCGGATCAGGCGTCGGCAAGTCGACCCTCCTCGCTATGCTCGCTGGATCGCGGGATTTCGGCGCCGTCGTCATCGCTCTCGTCGGCGAACGCGGGCGGGAAGTGCGCGAATTCCTCGAGGACGCCTTGGCCGCGAACCGCGCTCTTGCCGTCGCCGTCGTGGCGACCGGAGACGAAAGCCCGACGATGCGCCGCCTTGCGCCAAAGACCGCCATGACGATCGCCGAATTTTTTCGCGATCAAGGCGAGTCCGTGCTCCTCATCGTCGATTCCGTCACGCGTTTCGCCCATGCCGCGCGCGACATCGCGCTGGCGGCCGGAGAGCCCGCCGTTGCGCGCGGCTATACGCCGAGCGTTTTCAGCGATCTGCCTAAGCTTCTCGAAAGAGCCGGTCCTGGCGAAGAAAAGAAAGGCTCGATTACCGGCGTCTTTTCAGTCCTTGTCGATGGCGACGATCACAACGATCCGGTGGCCGACGCCATTCGCGGCACGCTCGACGGACATATCGTTCTCGATCGCGCGATCGCCGATCAAGGCCGCTTTCCCGCCGTCAACGTCCTGGCGTCGATCTCGCGTCTGGCTCAGATTGCATGGACCGGCGAGCAACAAAGTCTTGTCGCAAAACTGCGCGGACTCATTGCGCGTTATGAAGACACGCGCGACCTTCGCCTCATGGGCGGCTATCGGGAGGGAGGCGACGCCGAACTCGACCAGGCCGTTGCGATGGTCCCCAAAATCTACGAGGCGATGAGGCAAACGCCGCGGTCCGAGCCGAGCAAGGACGCGTTTCGTGAACTCGCCAAAGTGCTGCAGGACAAATAGGCGCGCCCTGCCTAGAAGTCACTCAATGGAGTCGAGGAGGCTCGCATTGCCGCCGACGGCGGCGGTGTTGATCGAGACCGTCTGTTCGACACAGAATCGGTCAAGGTAATGCGGTCCGCCAGCCTTCGGTCCCGTGCCCGAGAGGCCGAAACCGCCGAAGGGCTGCGCGCCGACGACGGCGCCGATCATGTTGCGATTGACATAGCAATTGCCGGCCAAACGCCGCTCCACAATATGCTCGATGGTCGCGTCGATGCGCGAATGCACCCCCAACGTCAAACCATAGCCGCTGGATTCGAGCGCATCGAGCAAGCGATCGAGCTCCTCCGCTTTGTAGCGAACGACATGGAGGATGGGGCCGAAGACCTCGCCCTTGAGATCGCTCGCGGAGGCAAGCTCGAAAATATGCGGCGCGACATAGAAGCCCTTTTGCGGCGCGCTCGCAGGAGCCTCACCGGCTAGATGAACGACGGCGCGTCCGCGCATCGCCTTGATGTGAGAGTCGAGGCTCTTCTTGGCGGATTGATCAATGACCGGGCCGATATGAACGGCAAGATCGCGCGGATTGCCGACCAGAAGCTCCCGCGCGGCGCCGCCGATCATCGCGATCATCTTGTCCGCCACATCCTCCTGGATGCAGAGAAGCCGAAGCGCCGAGCAGCGCTGTCCAGCCGAGCGAAAAGCGGAGGTCGCGACATCGTCGCTGACCTGCTCCGGCAAAGCCGTGGCGTCGACGATCATGGCATTGACGCCGCCGGTCTCGGCGATCAGAGCCGCGATGGCGCCGTCTTTCGCTGCGAGGGCGCGATTGATCCTTGCGGCGGTCTCCATCGAGCCGGTGAAGGCGACCCCGGCGACGTCGGGCAAAGCGACGAGCGCCGCGCCCACCCGCCCATCTCCCGGCAAGAGATGCAAAGCCGATGCGGGCGTCCCCGCGCGATGAAAAGCCTCGACGACGGCGGCCGCGATCAGCGGCGTCTGTTCGGCGGGCTTGGCGAGGACGCTATTGCCGGCCACAAGGGCGGCTGCGACCTGACCGAGAAAGATCGACAGCGGAAAATTCCATGGGCTGATGCAAACAAAAACGCCGCGGCCTCGCCAAAAGAGCCTGTTATCTTCTCCCGTAGGCCCCTGCATCACGGCGGCGGATTCGAACCGCCGCCGCGCTTCTTGCGCGTAATAGCGACAGAAATCGATTGCCTCCCGCCATTCGCCGATGGCGTCGTCGAGAGTCTTGCCCGCCTCGATTTGGAGAAGATGCAGCCATTGCGGCGCCCGCGCTTCGAGGTCTTGCGCGACGCGCTCGAGGCAGGCGGCGCGCGAACCGATCGGCGTGCGCGACCAGAGCCGGAAACCTGCGCGGGCCGCCTGCATCGCCTCCGCCGATTGGTCGGGTGTCGCCTCATGAACGACTCCAATGATCCCGCCGTCTATGGGCGAGATGACGTCGCGCGCAACGCCCTGCCGCCGCAGGCCCGAGATGATCGGCGCGGCGTCGCGGATGGGTCGGGCCTTCGCAATCGCGTCCATCAGCGCGCCAAGGGTCCGCCGATCGCCGAACTCGACGCCCTTGGCGGCCTTGCGCGACGGCATATAAAGATCTTCCGGCAAAGGCAGAGTCGGCGCGCGCGCGCGGCCGGCGTCGCTGATGACGTCTTGCGGCCGGACCAGAAGCTCGCGCGTCTCGACATGCGGATCGCCGAGACGCGCGACGAAGGATGAATTGGCGCCGTTTTCGAGAAGACGCCGCACCAGATAGGCGAGCAGATTCGCATGCGCCCCGACCGGCGCGTAGACGCGGCAAGGAAGCGCGGAAAATTCGTTACGCAAGGCCGCAAAAAGCCCTTCGCCCATGCCGTGGAGGCGCTGGAACTCGAAGCCCTCGACGCCGCCCGCGAATTCGATGATCGTCGCCACGGTCAGCGCGTTATGGGTCGCAAATTGCGGGTAGATGGCGTCGCGCGCCGCAAGAAGCCGCTTTGCGCAAGCCAGGTAATTCAGATCGGTCATCGCCTTGCGGGTAAAGACCGGATAATCGGCGAGGCCGCGCTCTTGCGCGCGCTTGACCTCCGTATCCCAATAAGCACCCTTGACGAGCCGCAGCATCAAGCGGCGATTGCATTGGCGCGCGGCCACAACGACATGATCGATGACCGCCAAGGCGCGCTTCTGATAGGCTTGCACGGCGAGGCCAAAGCCGTCCCAGCCGGCGAGCGAAGGGTCGAAAAGCAAGAGATCGACGACGTCGAGCGAAAGCTCGAGCCGATCGGCTTCTTCCGCATCGATGGTGAAATTCAGGTCATGCCGCTTCGCCATGCGCGCGAGTTCGGCGGCGCGAGGCGCAAGCTCGGCCAGGACGCGCGCGCGCGACTGCGGCTCGTAGCGCGGATGCAGCGCCGAGAGCTTGACCGAAATGCCCGGCCGCTCGGCTGAAGATTTCTGCGAAGCCGACCCGCCGATAGCCTCGATCGCATGCGCGTAGGAGGCGAAATAATGCTCGGCGTCGTCTTTCGTGCGGGCGCCCTCGCCGAGCATATCGAAGGAGTAACGAGAGCGCCGCCCTTCGTGCGAGGAGGCGCGGTTCAAAGCGTCCTCAATCGTCTCGCCGAAGACGAAATGCGATCCCATGAGCTGCATCGCCTGCCGCGCGGCCGCGCGCACTGCGCCCATGCCAAGCCTGCGCGCGACATCGGCGACGATTCCATGCGCGGTCTTGCCTTTCTCGATGACCTGGGCGGTGATCCCCAGCGCCCAGGCGGCGGCGGAGACGAGCAGCGCTTCCGAGCCCCCGGCATGGCTGCGCCAATGCGCCGAAGCGAGCTTATCTTCGATCAGCAAGTCTGCGGTGTAATCGTCGGGGACGCGCAGGAGCGCCTCGGCGAGCACCATGAGAGCAAGGCCCTCCTCCGACGATAGGGAATATTCCCGCAGCAGATCTTCCAACCCGCCGATGCGAGAGGACTTGGCCCGCACCGCCGCGATGAGACGCGAGGCCAATGAATCGATCCGCGCTTCGGCTTCCTTGGCCAAGTCCGCATCTTTGAGAAGCTCGACGGCGAGCAACTCGTCGGCCGACGCATAGGGCGCTGTGAAAACTGGAAGCGCGAGCTCGGAAGTCATGCGAAGCCTGCTTTGGAAAAAGCTGATCGATGCTTCAAATATAGGAGGTCTAGCGCCGCAGCTAAGAGGCTCAACTGCGCGACAGCCTCAACCCCGCCGCACCAACGACCAGGCTAGGCCGCAACACAGGGTCTATTCGGCGTAGCTCGCGACATTCGCCGGATAGACCTCCTCCAGAGCGTCGTGGAAGATCTCAACCGCTTGGAGAAGATCGGCCTCCTCGATAACGAGCGGCGGCGCGAAACGAATGACCGTCTCATGCGTGTCCTTGGTGAGGACGCCGCGCCGCATCATCGCGAGACATACATCCTTCGCCTTGGCGCGCGCCGGATCGAGCTCGACGCCCACCCAAAGCCCCTTGCCGCGAACATCGACAATAGCCGGATGATCGATTCTCGAAAGCGCATCGAGCAGGATCTTGCCGAGAACGAAACTGCGACGCGCCAGATCCTCGTCCTGCAGGACGAGGATCGCCGCGCGCGCGACCGCGGCCGCAAGCGGATTGCCGCCGAAAGTCGAGCCATGGCTGCCCGGATCGAACACATCCATCACCGCGCGGCGCGCCACGAAGGCCGAGACAGGCAGCAGTCCGCCGCCAAGCGCCTTGCCGACGATGAGGCCGTCAGGTCTGGCGTTTTCATGTTCGAAGCAGAAATTCCGCCCGGTGCGCCCGAAGCCGGACTGGACCTCGTCGAAGATCAGCAAGACGCCATGCCGGTCGCAGATCCGCCGCAGCGCCGCGAGATAGCCCTTGGGCGGCACGATGACGCCCGCCTCGCCCTGCACCGGCTCAACGAGGACGGCGGCCGTGCAGGGCCCGATCAACGCCTCGAGCGCGGCGGCGTCGCCATAAGGCGCGGTGACGAAACCGGGAGCGAACGGGCCAAAGCCACGCCGGCATGACGGTTCGGTCGAGAAGCCGATGATCGATGTCGTGCGGCCATGGAAATTCCCCGCGGCGACGATGATTTCCGCTTTGTCATGCGGAATCGAAAGCCGGTCATAGCCATAGCGGCGCGCCGCCTTGATCGCGGTCTCGACCGCCTCGGCCCCGGTGTTCATCGGCAGGCAAACGTCGAGCCCGGCAAGGCTCGCGAGATCCTCGCAGAAGCCGCCGAGATTATCGGAATGATATGCGCGCGAGACGAGATCGAGACGCCCGAGCTGGAGCGAGAGCGCCTCGACGAGGCGCGGATGCAGATGGCCGAAGCTCGCCGCCGAATAGGCGCTCATCATATCGATGTAGCGCTTGCCTTCGACGTCAAAAAGATGCGCGCCGCGCCCATGCGCGAGCACCACCGGAAAAGGCGCATAGTTTTTCGCGCCGAAGCGGGCTTCGCGCTCAATGACGCTCTGTAGGGACATGGGAGGCGCTCTATCTTTTGCTTGCCGCATTTACTTCCACTTGCCGAAAAGCGCCGCCCAAGCCGGAAAACGCCCTCGCCGCCGCTTCTTTCGACAAGAATATATATCACATAAAGACCACGTTTTTCCCCCGGAAACTCAGCCGCTTAGGCGCAGATTATCCGACCCGCCGCCCCGCTTGAGCGCAAAAATTCGCTCGCGCCGTTTTGGCCGCGGCGGCGGGGGACTATCCTTGTACGAATCAGGCGAGCGCCAACATGCGAGAGACCCATGCCGCGCCGACACATGGTCGATGAAATGGACCTTAAAATCATGCGGCGGATTCAGCTCGACGCGCGAATCAGCAATGTCCGCCTCGCCGAAGACGTGCATCTCTCGCCGAGCGCCTGTCTCGACCGGGTGAAGGCGCTCGAAAAAGACGGGCTCATCCGCCGCTATGTCGCGGATTTCGACCTGGCGAAAATATGCAGCACGGTGATGCTTCTCGTCGAAGTCATTCTAGAGAATCACAGGGAGGCCGATTTCGAGCGTTTTCTCGCCGCGATCCGCATGCGCGAGGAGGTGTTGGAATGTTTCAAGATCGGCGGCCGGATCGATTATCTCATGCGGGTGATCTGCCGCGACATAGAGCATTATAATGAATTGAGCGATTTCATGAGTCGGGGCGAATTAGGGATCGAGAAGTTCCACGGCCATGTCGTGCTGGCTATGGACAAGAATTTTCACGGCTATCCGCTCGACTTGCTCATGGAGCCGCAAAAGCGGGGGTGAGACGCAAACTTGGCGCGTCGTCAGGGAGTGTCGCGGTTTGAGTTGCTGCGTTGCGCCCAACCCAGTCATTGAGCGGACGAAGCCGCTCCCGCGGAGCGGACGTCTGCATGTTTTTGTCGAAGCCCGCGCGATGTGTGACTGCGAAACCACATGGACGAGTTCTCACACATGGCAAGCCCCGCCCAGCGACGCTTGGCCTTGCCAATCGAGCGATGTGACGGCAATCTCAGCTCAACAAGGATGTTCATTGGGCACATGCCGGAGCATTCTCTCGTCGGGCGACAGGATATGGGAAACTCCAAAACCATGATCATGGACGGTGAGATTGCCGGCGCAGGCGAGATGGACGACGCGGCCTTGCCTGGGCTTCGGTCGGAACTTCTCAACCGCCGGTCGTTTCTGTTCGGCTCCGCCGTCAGTCTCGGCGCGCTGGGGCTCGCCGGTTGCGCGACAACCGACGACATGGCCCGCATGGAGGCGGCGAAGCTCTACGGGCCCGTGCCTGACAAGAAATTCCCGATCCCGGCGGTCGACGTCGCCAAGCTCGATCCGAAATATGTTCGCCGGACCGTGCGCTACGACAGCAAGGAAGCGCCCGGCACGATCATCATCGATCCCGCGAACTACTATGTGTACCGCATCGAAGGCGAGGGAAACGCCACCCGCTACGGCGCCAATGTCCCCCGCAAGGGCTTCCTGTGGAACGGCGACACTTACGTCGGGCGCAAGGCGGAATGGGCGACCTGGACCCCGCCCAAGGAGATGATCGAGCGCCAGCCGGAAGCGCGCAAATACGCCGGCGGCATGCCGGGAGGCCTCGACAATCCGCTCGGCGCCCGCACGCTCTACCTTTATCAGAACGGCAAGTACACGGTCTGCACGATCTACGCGACCAGCGACCCCGAGTCGATCGGCAAGGGCGTCACCAGCGGCTGCACCGGCCTTCTCACTCAGGACATGCTCGACCTCTACGAGCGCACGCCGGTCAAGACCAAGGTAATCCTTCTGCCGGCATAAGCGACGGCGTCAGTCCCCCTGTCCGAGCGCGCCGGCGTGGGCAGGCAAAAACATGGCCGTTCGCTGGAGTCCTAGCGATTGTGGGGGTGCGGCGGTCACTTGTCGTGTGTCCGAACTACGCCGCTTCGAACGTCCGCTGCCTATTCGCTTCTGCCTAAAAGCGGACCGGCTGCTTCCGGCCCAAATGAGACACTACCCGCCGTCGACACTATTCTGCGGCGAGAAATCTCTCGTCCACCGGAACGCCATAGCCGACCGCCAGACGATTGGTTTCATTCGCGACGCCTATCACCGCAAGCAACTCAGCCAATTGCTCCTCGGTCATGCCCTTGGCCCTTGCGGAAGCCGTATGAGACGCGATGCAATAATTGCAATTATTCGTGACGCTGACCGCTATATAGACCAGCTCCTTCGTCAAAGGATCCAAAGCCCCAGGCGCCATGACCTGCTTGATCGTCTCCCATATGCGCTTCAAGGTCGGGGGATGATTGGCGAGCGCTTTCCAGAAATTATTGACCCAATCGGTCTTGCGGGTCGCTTTGATATCCTCGTAAACCGCCAGGACCTCGGCGGAAGCCGCATTTTCCTCAATCAACGCCGCCACTTTGCCGTCTCCTCTTTCTTGTCGCGCTGTCTGCGCATCGCGCCTGCCGACGCCTCTCTGTCGCCGGTTATAACGCTCGATCGGAAAAATCCGGGTCGTAACGCGCTAGAAACAGGCTGACGGCCTCCTCGACATGGGCTTGTATCTGCTCGTCGCTGAGCGCATTCCATCCCGGCGCGACCAGCTCGAGGACATGGCGGTTGCAGAAGATCGCGCCGAGAAAGAGCTTCGCGGCGAGTTCCGGATCGAGACAGCGGAGCTTCCCGCGCCGCATCGCCGCGCCGAGGTAACGGGCGAGCTTGTCCAAGACGCGGCCCGGCCCTTGCGTGTAGAAGATTCGGCCGAGTTCCGGCTCGCGCGGCGCTTCCGAGACCACCATTCGGTAGAGCGCGAGCGAATCCGCGCTGACGAGGAACCGCAGCAAGCTGACGCCGAGTTCGAAGAGGACCTCGCGCGGCGGCGCCTCGACCGGCAGTTCACAGTCGTCCACGCCGGTGATCCGCGCCGAACGGCTTCGCACCATTGCCGAAAAAAGCCCCTCCTTGCTGCCGAAATGCCGATAGAGGGTTTCTTTTGAGGCTCCGGCCTGGGCCGCGATCATCTGCATTGTGGTCTCGGCGAAACCGCGATCGAGAAACACCCGTTCGGCCACCGCCGCGATTTCCTCGCGGCGCTTTTCCCCACGCGGGATGCGGCGGACCGCATTATCCTTCGAGGGCGTTGACACTTGAGCATTCTGCATGTAACCGTACCAATGAGTTCGCTTATGTCAAAACATGCGTCACACGGCTTTCTTCTGCAATCCCTTACGCCACATTGTACAGCGGCTTTCAATGGGCTCACAGGCAAGCGATAGCTTCTCATGACCGACGCTCTTCCAGACCATGAGCTCTTGCGCGAGGAAGAGGTGCGAGAGGCCAAAGAAAAGGAGCTCCCGGCTCCGGATGGCGTCGAGCCCAGCTCCGGCGGCCCCGAGGCGGCTGCGGAAACCATCCGCCGCAATCGCCGTCCTTTCGTCTTGCGGCTCGCCATCATCGGCGGCGCGCTGCTGGCCGCCGGCGTCATCTATTTTTGGCTGTCGTCCCGCAACATCGAATCGACGGACGACGCCTACACCGACGGCCGCGCGATGACGATCGCGCCGCAGGTCTCGGGACTTGTCGTCTCGCTGGATGTCGCTGACAACCAATTCGTGCGCGAGGGCGATCCGCTGATTCATATCGATCCGCGGCAATATGTGCATGACCGCGACTCAGCCCAAGGCGCGCTCGACGTCGCCAAGGCCCAGCTCGCCGGCCAGAGGCTCGGCGCCGAGATCGCCCGCAAGAATTTTCCTGCTTTGCTGAAACAAGCGCAAGCGCAGCTTGCGTCGGCCCAGGCCGCGGAAATAAGGGCGCAGGCGGACTATCAACGCCAACGCAGCCTGCCGAAACAAGCGACGACCCAGCAGGAGGTCGACGCCGCCACGGCCGCTCTCCGGCAAGCGCAAGCCCAAGTGCAACTGGCCGAGGCGCAAGTCCTGGCGGCCGAGCCTGTGCCGCAGCGCATCGGCCAGGCCGACGCGGACGTCGGCCAGTTGACCGGCCAGGTCGAGCAGGCTCAGGCCAGGCTCGACCAGGCGAAATTGAATCTCGACTGGACGGTCGTCAGGGCGCCGCAGGACGGCTGGATCACCAAGCGCAATGTCGAGCTCGGCAATTACGTGACCCCCGGCCAACAGATCTTCTCGATCGTCTCGCCGGAGGTCTGGGTGACAGCCAATTTCAAGGAAAACCAGCTTGGCGGAATTCGTCCTGGACAGCCCGTGAAAATTAAGGTGGACGCTTATCCGCAGCTCGCCCTCAAGGGGCATGTGGACAGCGTCCAGCTCGGGTCTGGCTCGAAATTCACCGCTTTTCCGCCCGAGAACGCAACCGGCAATTTCGTCAAGATTGTCCAGCGCGTGCCCGTCAAGATCGTCATCGACAGCGGCCTCGATCCGAAGCTTCCACTTCCGCTCGGCCTCTCCGTGGTCCCGACGGTGACGCTGAAATGAGCGAGGCGCAGACTGACGACGCTCGGCAATGGAAGCCCGCGCATAATCCATGGGCCATTGCGGTCGTGGTCACGCTCGCAGCCTTCATGGAAATCCTCGACACGACGATCGTCAATGTCGCTTTGCCCCATATCGCCGGCAGCCTGTCGTCGAGCAATGACGAAGCGACCTGGGCGCTCACCTCCTATCTCGTCGCCAATGGAATCGTTCTCACGATCTCCGGCTGGCTCGCGGCGGTGATCGGCCGCAAGCGCTATTTCCTGATCTGCATCGCCATGTTCACCGTCTGCTCCTTCCTTTGCGGGATCGCGACCAGCTTGCCGCAACTTGTCGCCTTCCGGCTCCTGCAAGGTTTCTTTGGCGGCGGCATGCAGCCGAGCCAGCAATCGATCATTCTCGACACCTTTCCGCCGAGTAAACGCAGCGCCGCATTTGGCGTGACCGCCATTGCAACCATTGTCGCGCCTGTGCTTGGGCCGACCCTCGGCGGCTACATCACGGATACGCTCAATTGGCGGTGGATATTCTTCATCAATCTGCCGGTGGGCGTGATCGCGGTTATTTTCGTCTTCATCCTGGTCGAGGATCCGCCGTGGCAAAAGCGCATATCGCGCCACGTCGATTTCATCGGGCTGTTTCTGATCACGCTCGGGCTTGGCGCCTTGCAGGTCACGCTCGATCGCGGCGAGGACGAGGATTGGTTCGGATCGCGCTTCATTCAGATCACGGCTGTATTGGCGGTGGTCGGAATCTTCGGCGCCATCGGCTGGCTGCTTACCGCCAAGAAGCCAGTCGTTTCGCTCGAAGTCTTCAAGGACCGGAACTTCACCATGGGATGCGTTTGCATCGCCGCGACCGGCGCAGTTCTCTACGCCGGCGCCGTGGTCATCCCGCAATTCACCCAGACGTTGATCGGTTATAATGCGACATGGTCTGGGTTGATCCTTTCGCCGGGCGGCGTCGCCATTATTGTTCTGATTCCTGTCGTCACGCAATTGATGCGATTCGTTCAAACCCGCATCCTGATCGCCGCCGGCTTCGTCATCATGGGAGCGGCCTTCGTCTATTCGAGCCAGCTCACCTTGGACATCGATTTCCGGACGCTCGTCATCATGCGCTCCGCGCAGACGGCGGGACTCGCCTTCCTTTTCGTGCCGATCAGCACCATCGCTTACACGACTCTGCCGCGCGAGCTGAACGGCGACGCGACGGCGCTTTTCGTCATGTTCCGCAATGTGTTCGGCTCGATTGGAATCGCCATCGCAAGCAGCATGATCATCCAGCGGCTGCAGGTCCATCAATCCTATCTCTCGCAATGGGCAACCCCCTTTCATCAACCCTACAACGAGCTCGTGGCGCGTTATGAAAGAGCGTTGGTGGCGATGGGACACTCGGCGAGTTCGGCGCATGATGTCGCGGTCGGGAAGGTCTATCAGGTCTTTCAGGCGCAGGCGGCGGTGCTCGGTTATTCGGATGTCTTTCTTTTGGCCGGCGCCGTGGCCTTTGCCGTGGCGCCTTTGTGCTTTTTGCTCTCGGGCGTCAAGGGCGGGGGCGGCGGCGCCTCGGTCCATTAGCCATAGATCCACGAGGTCGGAGCGGTTCATGCGCCCAGCCGATTTTCACTCGGGCTCCAGGTCTGAAACCGGACCGAGCATCGCCCCTCGACGCCGCCTGGCTATGCTGGCGGCGCTGCTGCCTCTGCTCTTGACATGCGGCTGCCTTTCGGTCGGGCCAGACTTCTCGCCGCCGGACCCTTTGTTGCCCCCAACTTCGTTCTTCGGGAAGCCGGAGCCCGCCATCAGCACGGTAGGAAGCCTTCCGCCCGGCGGCCCCACGAAGAGCAATAGCGCGCAGATCGATCCAGAATGGTGGGCCGCGTTTCGCGATCCGATCCTGACATCGCTCGCCAGCCGCGTCGTCGGCGCCAATCTCGATGTGCAATCGGCGAGTGTCAGACTTGCCGAAAGCCGGTTCCAACGCGGGGTCACCGCCTCGGCCGCCTTCCCGAGCGTCAATTTCAGCCCCTCCTATCAACGCGAATTATTGAGCCAGAACGGAATCTTGAGCCTGGCCAGCGGTTTCACCGGCGCGCCCATAAAAGTGCCGCCGATAAGCATTTATCAGGTTGGCTTCGACGCCTCTTGGGAGATCGACATCTGGGGCCATGTCAGGCGCCAGATCGAAGCGGCGGAGGCGGAGGTCGAAAGCTCGGAATATCAGCGCCGCGACACGCTGGTCGCGACCCTGGCGGAACTCGCGCGCGATTATATCGAGCTGCGCGGCGCGCAAACGCAGATCGCGATTGCAAACGCCAATCTCGTCAGCTCGAACGACATTCTGCGGCTGACTCGAACCCGCGCGGAAAAGGGTTTGACGACCGGGCTCGACGTTGAGAACGCCGCCGCCCAAGTGGAGAGCGTCCGCGCGCAACTGCCAACCCTGGAAAACCAGGAATCATCCTATATCAACGCCTTGAGCCTTCTCCTCGACGAGCCTCCAGGATCCTTGAGAAGCGAGCTGGCAAGGGCCAAGCCCATCCCGCCCACGCCGCCGCGCGCGCCGCTCGGCGTCCCATCCGAACTCGCCCGCCGCCGCCCGGACATCCGTCGGGCGGAAGCGGAGCTTCACGCCGCGACAGCCAATATCGGCGTCGCCGTCGCCGATTTCTACCCGAGCGTGAAATTCAATGGCAGCGTCGGGTTCAATGCGCTCGATCTGAAGAACCTTTGGAAGGGCAGCTCGCTGCAATATCAGCTCGGCCCAAGCATTTCGCTCCCGATTTTTGAAGGCGGCCGGCTCAAATCGACCCTGGAATTGCGCGAGGCCCAGCAGCAAGAGGCCTATATCGCCTATCACAAAACCGTGCTTCAGGCCTGGCACGAGGTCGTCAACGCCTTGGTCGCCTATCGGACCGAGCAGGAGCGGCGCGCGAGTCTGAAGGCGCAGGTGGACCATTCCCGCCAAGCCCTGATGCTTTCGCGCTCGCGCTATAACAATGGCGTCGGCGACTTCATCACCGTCCTCGACGCGGAACGAACCGTATTGCAGGCCGAGTTGCAACATGCCCAAAGCGCGACCGCCGTATCGACCGATTTCGTGCAGCTCTACAAGGCTCTAGGCGGCGGTTGGGAGCTGACCTATCCGAACGAGGACGCAACCAGCGTCGCCGCAGCCATCCCCTTGCGCTGACCTTTGCCTATCCAGAGCTCGACAGTTCGGGCGCATCCTTTTTGCCCCACAAAGCTGCGCGCCGGCCCGCGCCGCGCGTCGGCAGCCGTGAACTTCACGCAACCAGTCGGCGAAGCTGCGCGTTGCCGTTGGGGGGAGGAAGAACTTGCTGGCGGCCTTCGCAGCCCGGCGCCCAGGCGGCTTAGCCCGCTAAGGGAGACCGGGTTGAGGGGAGCGCCCCCAGAGTTCAAGTCCACCGCGAGGCGGCTGCGACAGCTAGGACGGCGGCATCATGGAACAGCAATTGATGGACGAAGAGCTTCCCGTGATCGCGCGTTTCGAGGTGCGCCGCCGCAGCTATCTCGGCCCCGATAGCGTCATCCGGGGGCGCCCCCCAGCCTTCGCCGCCGACGCCAGCCTGCTGATCCCTCTCCTGCACGCCATGGCGCTCACCCGCGCTTTCGACCTCAAGGCCGTCGCGCTGCAGCGCACGGGACGGCTCGGGACCTACCCCGTTTCGCTCGGCGAGGAAGCGGCTTCGATAGGCGTCGCCAGCGCGATGCGCGACGAGGACGTGCTTTTGCCATCCTACCGCAATACGGGCGCGCAGATTTGGCGCGGGGTCAAGCTGGAGGAGATTCTGCTCTTCTGGGGCGGCGACGAGCGCGGCAGCTTTACTTCGGGGCCGGCGCATGATTTCCCGGTCTGCATCCCCGTCGCTTCGCAGACGACGCATGCGGTGGGCGTGGCTTACGCCTTCAAGCTCAGGAGGGAGCCGAGGGTTGCCGTCTGCATGTGCGGCGACGGCGCAACCTCCAAGGGCGACATGTGGGAGGCGATGAATTTCGCCAACGTTTGGAAGCTGCCCGTGGTGTTCGTCGTCGCCAACAACCAGTGGGCCATCTCCGTGCCGCTCAAATTGCAAACAGCGTCCGAGACGCTGGCTCAAAAGGCGATCGCCGCAGGCTTTGAGGGCGAGCAGGTGGATGGCAATGACGTCATCGCCGTGCGCGCCGCGGCCGAGCGCGCCATCGCCGCCGCCCGCGCTGGCGGAGGCCCTTCCTTCATTGAGGCTGTGACCTATCGGCTCAGCGACCACACGACCGCCGATGACGCCGCGCGCTATCGACCGCCGGAGGATGTTCAGGCGCGTTGGAAAGAGGAGCCCATTGCGCGCCTCAGGACATATCTCGTCAACATGGGCGCATGGGGCAAGCAAGACGAGGAGCGGCTCTCCACCGAATGTCAGGAAAGCGTCGAGGCGGCGGTCGCGCGCTATCTGGCGACGAGGCCTCGCCCACCGGAGTCCATGTTCGACCATCTCTATGCCGAACTCCCGCACGCCTATGTCGGCCAGCGCAGAGAGCTTGAAGGAGCATCCGATGCCTGAGGCGACGCTCGTCGAAGCCGTCAATCTCGCGCTCGCCCGCGCCATGCAGGAGGATCCCGATGTCGTCGTGCTCGGCGAGGATGTCGGCGTCAATGGCGGGGTGTTTCGCGCCACCGTCGGCCTGCAGCAGCGCTTCGGAGCCGATCGCGTGATCGACACGCCCTTGTCCGAGGCGCTGATCGGCGGCCTCTGCGTCGGCATGGCCGCTCAAGGCCTGAAGCCCGTCGGCGAAATCCAGTTCATGGGCTTCATCTATCCCTGCATCGATCAGCTGGCGAACCACGCCTCGAGGCTGCGCAACCGCACCCAGGGACGGCTCACCTGCCCGATGGTCCTACGCGCACCTTTTGGGGCCGGCATTCGGGCTCCCGAACATCATTCCGAAAGCGCCGAGGCTATGCTCGCCCATATTCCGGGCCTGCGCGTGGTCATCCCATCCTCGCCCGAACGCGCCTATGGGCTCCTGCTTGCGGCCATCCGCGATCCTGATCCTGTGGTCTTCCTCGAGCCGACGCGCATCTATCGGGCGGCGAAGGGTCAGGTCGAGGACAATGGCGAGGCCTTGCCGCTCGACGTCGCCTTTGTCTTGCGCGAAGGCCGCGACGTGACTCTGATCAGCTGGGGGGCCATGCTGAAAGAGACCATGGCGGCCGCCGATGAACTCGCCGCCGGGGGCGTCGGCGCGGATGTGATCGATCTCGCCACCCTGAAGCCCTATGACGAGGACGCCGTGCTGGCCTCTGTAGCGAAGACCGGACGCTGCGTAATCGTCCACGAGGCCGCCCGCACTGGCGGCTTCGGCGCCGAGATCGCGGCCTGCATAGCCGAGCGCGGGCTCGCCTCGCTTCTCGCTCCGATCGTCCGCGTCACTGGCTATGACACGGTTACGCCGCTTCCAAGGCTCGAACAACACTACATGCCGTCGGTTGGCCGCATCGTCGACGCCGCCCGCAGGACTTGCGAGTTCAGCTGAACCTCACCGGATGCTTCCCATGCGCGCATTTCTCTTGCCGGATCTCGGCGAAGGCCTCGATGAGGCCGAGATTGTCGGTTGGCATGTGACGGAAGGCGATCATGTGGTCGCCGATCAGCCGCTCGTCTCGGTCGAAACCGATAAGGCCGTCGTCGAAGTGCCCTCTCCGACCGCCGGCCGCATCCTTCGGCTGTTCGGAGCCAAAGGAGATCTCGTGAAAGTGGGCGCGCCGCTCGTGGAATTCGCCGAGGGCGTCGAGCAGGACTCGGGGACGGTCGTCGGCGAATTGGCGCGTGAGGAAGCAAAACCGGCCATCGCCAATGCACCCGCCGAGCCCGCGCGGCCGCAGAGCTTTCATGTCCTTCCGGCGGTGCGGGCGCTCGCGCGCAAGCTCGACGTCGATCTCAATCTCGTTCAGGCCACGGGACCCGGCGGGTCGATTACGACGGCCGACGTTGAGCGCGCCGCCAAAAGCGTGGCTGATGCGGGCGCTGCAGAGGGATTGAGAGGCATGCGGCGCGCCATGGCCCAGCGCATGACTGCGGCGCACGCTAGCGTCGTCCCGGCGAGCGTGACAGACGAGGCCGATATCGACGATTGGGGGAAGAGCGAGGATGTCACCATACGCCTCATGCGCGCGCTTGCGGCGGGCTGCAAGGCCGAACCGTCGCTCAACGCCTGGTACAATGCCGAAGCGGGCGAGCGGCGGCTCATCAAGCGGATCGACGTCGGCGTCGCGGTCGACACGGAGGGCGGCCTCATCGTGCCCGTCGTGCGCAATGTCGGCGAACGCGATCCAAGGGATTTGCGCGCGGGGCTGGAGCGCCTGCGCGCCGACGTCGCCGCGCGTTCAATCCCGCCGGAGGAGCTTCGCGGCGCGACGATCACGCTGTCCAACTTCGGCATGATCGGCGGCCGCTTTGCAAACCTTGTCGTCGTGCCGCCTCAAGTCGCGATCGTGGGCGCCGGCCGCATCGATCAACGCGTCGTCGCGCGCCAAGGCCAGGCGGCGGTGCGGCGCGTCGCGCCATTGTCAATCACTTTCGACCACCGCGTTGTGACCGGCGGCGAGGCCGCTCGGTTCCTCGCTGCGCTCAAAGCGGATCTCGAGCGCGCATCGTAAGAAATTCGTCCGATTTGCCAAGATGACAGAGGGGCGCAAGCGCCGCAGACGATGATGAGCAAGCCAAGGCGCTGTGAGGTCAAAGGCGTTCTGCTCGACCTCGACGGCGTCGTCTATGTCGGCAAGGCGGCTTTGCCGGGTTCTCTCGAGGCGATACGCCAAATCCGGGAGTCGCGCATCCCGCTCAAATTCATCACCAACACGACCCGAAGGCCTAGGCGTCGGATTGTCGGCGATCTCGCGCAACTGGGCCTCGAGGTCGCGATCGAGGATGTCTTCACGCCCGCCGCTTTGGCGCATGACTTCCTCGCGCGCCGGAACCTCACGCCATTTCTCCTCGTGCATCCGGACCTGCATGAGGATTTCGCGGGCTTGCCGCCCGGAGATGGCGAGGCCGTCGTCGTCGGAGACGCGGGCGCGTTCTTCACCTATGATCTTTTGAATCAGGCCTATCGGAAGATCCATCACGGGGCCGAATTTCTCGCGCTGGCGAAGAATCGCAACTTCCTCGACCATGACGGCGAGTTGAGCCTCGACGTCGGCGCGTTTGTCATCGGACTCGAATATGCTTCGGGCAAAACAGCGACCGTGCTTGGAAAACCCGCGCCCGCCTTCTTCGAGCTTGCCGTCGAGAGCCTCGGGCGCCGCGCCGAGGATGTCGTGATGATCGGCGATGACGCCGAGGCCGACATCGGCGGAGCCATGGCGGCGGGCCTAAAGGCCATTCTCGTGCGGACGGGGAAATACCGGCCTGGACAGGAGGAGCATCTTCCCCAAAGACCGACCTATGTGGCTGAGAATCTGAAGGCCGCCGTTGAGCTGCTGTTGAATTAAGGAAGCGTCCGTCATGACGTAGAGGAGGCAGGGAGCTTGAACATGGCTTACGAACTCTACTATTGGCCCGGCATTCAAGGACGCGGCGAATTCGTCCGGCTGACGTTGGAAGAAGCAGGCGCCGATTATATCGACATAGCTCGCGGCGCGGACGGCGTAGATGCGCTTATGGCCTTTCTGGAACGACAGGACATCGTCCATCCGCCATTTGCGGCGCCTTTCCTGAAGGATGGAGACATCCTAATTGGGCAGACCTCCGCCATCCTGCTCTATCTCGGCGATCGCCTCGGCCTCGCTCCGAAAGACGAGGCGCAGCGGCTTTGGACTCACCAGATTCAGCTTACCATCGCCGACCTGGTCGCGGAGGTCCACGACACGCATCATCCCTTGAGCGGGGAACTCTATTACGAGGAACAGAAGCCGGAAGCGCTCCGCCGCGCCAAGCATTTTCGCGAGGAGCGGATTCCCAAGTTCCTGAGCTGGTTCGAGAAAATCCTCGTTCGCAATCCAGACGGCGACGCGCATCTTGTGGGCAGGGCCGTAACCTATGCGGACCTGTCGCTGTTTCAGCTTGTCGAAGGCCTGCTCTATGCTTTTCCACGGCGGATGAAGCGGACTCTCGGCGAGGCTCCACGCGTCGCGGCTCTGCACAAGGCGGTTGCGCAACGTCCGCGCATTCGCGCCTATCTCGACAGCGACCGCCGGCTAGCGTTCAACGAGGAAGGGATCTTTCGCCATTATCCCGAGCTGGACGGCTAACGCTTCAGCCGCGCCGCGCCGGCGCGCGCCAGCGACGAGCCCCATCGCGCAGGAGGAAGATCAGCCCGCAAAGCGCGAGCACGAGCGGCGCCAGAGTGAAGACGCTTAGCAGAACGACCGCCGTCGCGGCTTCGGCGACGCGAGTCAGCACAAGCGTCTCACAAACAACCTGACCTTCGTCGATCCGCGAGCATAGATTGCCCGCGGAGAATACGGCGATGATCGCGAAAGATCCCGCAAGCGCGGCCAGCGCCGCATAGCAGAGAGCTCGGAAGCCTTGCCCCACCAGCTTCGCGATCATGGGGAGGAGCGGCGCGCCCTCACGCCGCCTTCTGCTTCGGCTGCACTTCGGCGGAATAATCGTCGATGAGCGCGCGGGACAGCGCGCCAGGCGTGAACTTGTAGGCTCCAACTTCCGAGACGGGCGTGACTTCGGCGCCCGTGCCGCAGATGAAACATTCGTCGAAACCGGCAAGCTCCTCCGGCATGATGCGCCGCTCGATGACCTCAATGCCGCGCCGCTTGGCGAGGTCGATCACCGTGCGCCTCGTTATGCCGTCGAGGAAGCAATCGGCGATGGGCGTATGAATGGCGCCTTTCGACGCGAAGAAAATATTGGCGCCGGTGCATTCCGCGACGCGTCCCTGCCAGTCGAGCATCATCGCGTCGGCATAGCCGCGCCGCTCGGCGCGATGTTTCGAGATGGTGCAGATCATGTAGAGGCCCGCGGCCTTGGCGCGGCAGGGCGCCGTCGCCGGATCGGGACGGCGATAGTCCGCGATATCGATCCGAATGCCCTTCATCTTCTGCTCGATGTCGAACATGCTTGGCCAGTCCCAGACCGCGACGGCGACATGGATCGTGGAGTTCTGCGCCGAGATCGCCATCATTTCGCTGCCGCGCCAGGCGATCGGGCGGACATAGCAATTCTGAAAATTGTTCTTGTCGACGACGAGCTGCTTGATCGCGTCAAGCTCGGCGGCCGAATAGGGAATCTCGAAATCGAGCAGCTCGGCGGAGGTCTTGAAGCGCTCGGAATGTTCGGTCGATTTGAAGATGCGGCCGCCATAGGCGCGCTCGCCCTCGAATACGCATGAGGCGTAATGGAGGCCATGCGAGAGAACATGCAGCTTGGCGTCCGCCCAGGCGACGAGATTGCCGTTCATCCAAATATAGCCGTCGCGCTGGTCGAAAGGCAAAGCAGCCATGGATCGCTCCTCCCGGGCTTCGTGTTGAGTTTGTTGTCAAGTCTATAAGGACGCCCGCGCGGACAGACGTCCTTCGAGAGAGTCCCTCACTCCGGCTTAACGTAAAAAGAGGACATAGCAATATCGACGGTCCTGAAAAAACTGCTGGTAAATATTGCCGGAGCTTCAAAATTCTGCAAGATTCTTCAAGGTCCGCTTAGATCTTGACGATTAACAATTTTCCTGAAATATGTCAATAATACTGCCATAAGGGCGTTGGTTTGGACTCAATAATTTCCAAGAAGGCGGCTCTTCAGGGCGCAATGGCTCCTCTGGGCGCCTTACAAGAGCCCCATGTCGAGGGCGAGGCCGGAACGGGGGCCTGCGAGCCGCTGTTCGACCTGATCGAACTCATGTTTTTCGCTTATCGTGATTTTGTCGGCGACGCCGATCATTTACTTGAGAATTTCGGCTTGGGCCGGGCCCACCACCGGGTCTTGCATTTCGTCAACCGGCGTCCGGGGCTGACGATCGCCGAGCTGCTGGACATCCTGAAAATCACGAAACAAAGCCTCAACCGCGTCCTGAAGGAACTGCTCGATGAGGATTATGTCGAATCCCATCCCGGCGTAAAGGACCGTCGGCAACGCCAATTATTCCCGACCGCACGCGGCAAGGCTTTGGCGCTCGACGTTGCGCGTCTGCAGTCGAGGCGCTTCAGCCGCGTTTTCGCACAGCTGCCCGAACGGGCGCATTCGGACGCGATCGATTTTCTCCTCGCCATGGTCGATGCAAGCGAAAGAGACAAGGTCGCGGCCCTCATCGCCTCAAGCCGGGCCACGGCCGTCACAGGACTGCGAAGGTGACTCGGAGTTCGCCTATCGGATCGACAAACGCCGCGCCCGCCGACGACGCCGCACATCTTTTGATCATTGATGACGATCGGCGAATCCGCGCCTTGCTGTCGCGTTTCCTGACCGATCAGGGCTATCGCGTCACGACCGCCGGGGACGCCGCCGACGCCATGGCCTGCCTCAAGAGCCTCGCTTTCGATCTCATCGTGCTCGATGTCATGATGCCGAGCGAAAACGGGTTCGATTTCGCGACGAGATTGCGCCAGAACGCGTCGGAGCTCGCGCATGTTCCCATTCTGATGCTGACCGCCCGCACGGACGCGCAAGACCGGGTGCGCGGCTTCGAATCCGGCGTCGACGATTATCTCGGCAAGCCCTACGAACCGCGGGAGCTTTCATTGCGCATAGCGTCGATTCTGCGCCGGGCGCAGCCGCGCGCGGCGCCTGGGCCCGTGACATTGGTTCGCTTCAGCGACTTCACCTTCGATCTCGAGCGCGGCGAGCTTCGCCAGCGCGACGAGATCGTCCGGCTGACCGATCGAGAGCGCGACATGCTGCGGCTTCTCGCCGAAAACGCCGGCGAAACCGTGCAGCGTGAGGCGCTGGCAGGCTCCGGGGTCGCCGGGAATGAGCGCACGGTCGATGTCCAGGTCAATCGCCTGCGCCGCAAGATCGAGCGCGACCCTGCCAATCCGCTGCATTTGCAGACCGCGCGTGGCGCCGGCTACCGTCTGCTTGTCGACCGGTGATCCGGCGGCGAAATCATCGCTGAACCTAGGGGCGCCCTTGAGCATCTCTTTCCCAGCCGCCTTCGAGCAGCCGCGCTCCTGGTGGCGGGGGTTTTGGCGCTGGCTCGCGGCCATCCTGCCGAAGGGCCTCTATGCGCGCTCGGCCCTGATCGTCATCGCGCCGATGGTAATCCTGCAATGCGTGCTCACCTATGTTTTCATGGAGCGGCATTGGCAGCTGGTCACCAACCGGCTTTCGACAGTGCTGACGCAGGACATAGCCGCGATCATCGATCTTTATCACGCCGAGCCACAGGACATGGCCCGCAACGCCCTTGTTCGAATCGCCCAGGAGCGATTGAAGATCGACATTGAGTTTCTGCCTTTGGCGCCCCTGCCGCCGGCGCTGCCGAAGCCCTTCTTCTCGATTGTCGACGCGGCTCTTTCCAATGAAATCAGACGTCAGATCGGCAGGCCCTTCTGGCTCGATACGGTCGGGCGATCGACCTTCATCGAGATCCGCATTCAGCTCGAGGACGCGATCTTGCGCGTGGTCGCCTATCGCAGTGCGGCTTACGCATCGAACTCGCATATTTTCCTTCTCTGGATGGTCGGCACATCCTTCGTGCTGATCGTGGTCGCCACCGCTTTCCTGCGCAATCAGATCAAGCCCATTCTCCTCCTCGCCGGCGCGGCGGAGGCCTTCGGCAAAGGGCGCGACCCCGAGTTCCGGCCGCGAGGCGCGCGGGAGGTGCGGCAGGCCGGCTACGCCTTCATCGAGATGAGGCGGCGGATCGAGCGCGCCTTCGAGCAGCGCACCGCCATGCTGAACGGCGTGAGCCACGACCTTCGCACCATCCTCACGCGGTTCAAGCTTTCCCTCGCCATGCTGGAGGAAAGCGATGAAACCCAAGATCTGCAAAGGGACGTCGAGGAGATGCAGCGCATGCTCGAAGCCTATCTCGCCTTCGCGCGGGGGGCCGCGGGCGAAAGCGCGGCGGAAATCGACATGCACGATTTCCTCGACGACTTGCGTCTCGCCGCCGAGCGGCGCGGCCATGACGTGAAGATCGCGTTCAGCGGCGATCCGGTCGTCGCGGTCCGGCCGGACGCATTCAAGCGCTGCTTGTCCAATCTCATCGGCAATGCGCAAAGCCACGCCAAGCATGTCTCGATCGAGGCCAGCCGCGACGAGCGCTTTTTGACGATTCATGTCGACGATGACGGGCCAGGCATTCCCCCGGCTCGGCGTGAGGACGTCTTCCGGCCCTTTGTCCGCCTCGACGAATCCCGCAACCAGGATCTGGGCGGCACGGGCCTAGGCCTCGCGATCGCGCTCGACATAGCCCGCTCGCATGGCGGCGACATCACATTGAGCGACAGCCCTTTGGGAGGCTTGAGAGCGACGGTCCGGGTGCCGGTGTGATGGGATGTTTCTTGGCGCCTTGGGCCCGGCCCGCCTATCTTCAAGCCTTCGGCAGTTTCCCGTCATCGCGACGGTTCGCGAGTCCGGCGGGCCAGCTCTGGCTCCACAAGCCGGTATCTGATCAGCCAAACAATAGCGCGACTCCATGACTCGTCGGTTTCGCCGCGTAAATCCGTCTGCGACGCATTTATGAGCGCCCCAGTGCGCGCGTCTCGGATTCGAAACTCCAAATATTGCTCCATCACGCTGATCTTGCGAAAGAAGGCGATGAACGACATTTCCGCGCCGAGATCGCGCGCTATGTTCGCTTCGCATCCGTTGCATTTTCGCAGCCAGTGCGTCTTGACCATTTCATTCGCCGAAGCGCTTCCATCAACGATCTCGAAAAGGCCGGATTGCGCAAGCTGCTCGCGCGCCAGCGCGGTAACGCGCCGCAGCATCTCCGTCTCCACCGGGCTTTCGCCCGCGAGAGGCCCCCCGGCGGAGAAGTCGTCGAGTTCGAAATCAAATACGGCTAGTTTGATTGGCGGCTTCGGCTCGGATCGTCCCGTGACGGGCGCGAGCAACGCCATAAGAAATGCCCCGAGAACAAGCAATTGCTGGAGGCGGCCTGACGCCAATGTTCGAACCTTCATGCTTTGCTCCTGATGTCGCCGTAGGGACAACGTCACTTCTTGGACAACGCGAAATCAGACTGCAGGTCTCTTTCCATCCCATCGAGACCGGCGCTTATCGCTTCCTTCACCAGTTCGGCGACCGACGCGCTGTCCTTGGGATCAGACTCGAATTCGATGGTCCAAACAATGACCGCCAATGAGTCGAAGGAATCAAACACTTCGACCGTTCCTTGATAGCATGTCACCGGAAAAGGCGATTTCACTCTGAGATAAGCAAGCCGCCTTGTTGCGTGATCTATTTCTTGAATAATGTCCGTTATCTCTCCGCCGTCACTCGTCGTCATCCTCCGGCAAGCGCCGACCCCATCTCCTTCCACCGAACAGGTCGCGATGATGGGAAACCATATATCCAACCTTCCTATTCGGCTTATCGCTTCCCAAGCTTTCTCGGCTGGCGCGTTCAACTTCTTCGTTATGGGTTGCTTCGTGAGCATTGAACCACCTTATGCGTAGTCGGCTTGATGATTGAACGGCATGAGTCGCAGGCCCAAGCCGTCCAGCGCAGTACTCGATAGGCGCATCGCTCCAGTTGAGGCTTGGACTTGTCGGCGGCTGCCGACGACGCTGAAACAATAGAGCTGGACCGCCGTGAAAGCTTCGGATGTAGGCCCTGCGAAGATCGGGAAAATTTCCCGAGCGCGCTCCCATGGGCTTTACGGGCAATCTGGAAATTGCGAGTTTTCACGAGATGATGCTTACAAGACAAACGCGTCGCGCTCGAGATTTGCAATGAGGACAATCCATCCGCTGAACCTAAAGGTTTCCGTCATGATTCGCGTTGCGCTGGGCGCGCTTGCCTGCGCCTTCGCCGCCGCGGCTTTTGTCATCACGGAAACACGCATGGATATGAACCACGGGCTGAAGGCGAAGGTTGAGTTGATGGCGGGCAAACTGAGCTTGCAGCCGGTTCGCTTCCAGACTGGATTCGATCACGACGAACGACTTCCGGATTGGGGGTTCCTCGCGGATAAACTGCTCGACGAGGGCGCTTGCATACGTTTCGAAAACGCCGATCGCCAGCAAGTCTACGCCAGCTGCCTCGGCGTAGCCGCCTCAAGCGCCGCCACCCCGCAATGGTTTTCAGCTCTTTACCGCACAGTGTTCTCACCCGTGCGCCCGGTGCGGCGAACGATCGAAACCCACGGCGAGGCGATTGCAACGATCGAGGTCTCGCTCGATCCGACGCTTGGCGAGGCGCGCGCATGGACCGAAACGCGGCGAATTATGTCAGTGACGGCAAGCGCGATCGCGCTTTTGAGCGTGATCGTCTATTTCGCCATCGATCGCGCTCTGCGGCCGACTCTCGCTATCCAGGCGGGAATCGACCGGCTTGCCGGCGGCGACCTGTCCTATCGGCTCCCGCAGGTTCCATTAATCGAGTTGCAACGGATCGGCGAAGTCATCAATCGCATGGCCGCACGGCTGGAGACGGCCATGGCCGAGCGTGCGGAACTCGCTCGCCGGCTCGCCATCGCTCAAGAGGAGGAGCGTCGCCATTTGGCGCGAGAACTTCATGACGAGTTTGGGCAAAATTTGGCGGCGATCAACGCGATCGCCGCGTCTGTTGGGGCGACCGCCAAAATCGCGTGCCCGGAGCTGATGCCGGAGGCCGTCAGCTTGTCGCAAATCGCCATGAACATGATGAACGAATTGCGCAATACGCTCGCTCGGTTGCGCCCCGCCGTCGTTGATGAAATCGGCCTGGTCGAGAGCCTAAAAGATTTAGTCGTCGGCTGGAATGGCCGACTAGGCGCAACCCGTTTTACGTTTTCGGAAAAAGGCGATTTACATGAATTGCCCGACGCCGTGGCCGTCACCATTTTTCGCATTGCGCAGGAAGGCGTGACCAACGCCGCAAGACACGCGGGGGCGCGGAACGTCAATGTGACGCTCGAACGGCTCAACGGATATCCTGCCCCATCGGCGGAGAGCGCCGTGCAATTGACCATCGAGGACGACGGGAAAGGCCTCGGCCCGCATGAGAACGCAGGGGCGGGAGCGGGCCTTGCCGGGATTCGCGAGAGGGTCGCCATTTTCAAAGGCCGCATGGACTTGCGCAGCGAAGCGTCCGCCGGCGCGAAGCTCTCCGTCATCATCCCGATCGCGCTCACGGCGCAGGAGGTCGCGTGATGGCGCAGACGATCAGAGTGATGCTTGTCGACGATCACGCCATCGTGCTGGAAGGCTATCGCCGCCTTCTGGCGAAGCAGCCGGGCATAGAGGTCGTGGCGGAGGCGACCGACAGCCGAACGGCCTATCAACTCTATAAGGAGCTCCGACCCGACGTGGTTGTGGTCGATATCTCTATGCCGGGCCGCGGCGGCATCGACCTCATCGGACAGCTTCGGGCGTGGGACGCCTCGGCGCGCATCGTCGTCTTCACGATGCATCAGGACGCGGTCTACGCAATGCACGCTTTCCAGGCCGGGGCCAAAGGCTACATCACCAAGAGCAGCAATCCATTGTTGCTGGCGGAGGCAATCGTCGATGTCTTTGCTGGAAGGAAGGCGATCTCGCCAGACGTCAGCCAGGAACTGGCTCTTGCGCGGCTCAGCGGCGACGCTTCGGCGCTAAATTCCCTGTCACCCCGAGAATTTGAAATTCTGCGATTGCTTCTCGAAGCAAGCCCCGCAGCTGAGATCGCGGCGGCGCTCAACCTGAGCCCAAAGACAGTGGCGAATTACCATTCTCTCATCAAGCAGAAGCTCGGGGTCCGCTCCGATATCGAACTCTTGTATTTTGGCCTGCGCGAGGGCCTTGTCGCGCCGCCGCCGTCCGCCTAGAGCTTGTTCCGAAAAATTTGGTCGACTTTTTCGATCAAAACATGGTCCAGCTCTTTGGAATCTGAGCGATTCCTTGCCGGTCAGAGAATTCCATTTGATCGGGAAGGCTCCAGAGCGCCTTCAACTCAAATCGCGCAAATGCCGGAACACGATGACGCGCGAGACGAAGCCGGTGACGATGGCGATGCCTGCGGCGATGAGCACGATCGCGCCATACACGTTCGGCCCGAGCGCGAAATCGCCGAACATGACGTCGACCTGGTCGCCGGAGGGCGTCGCCCGCCACCAGGCGGATAGCGTCGAGGCCGTGAAGAAGGCGAGAATCGCCGAGCCCCCGCCGATCGCGCCGCCGCGCAAGCCGAGGCGGAAAAAATGCCGCTGGAACTGGCGCGAAATATAGTCGTCGGCGGCGCCGACGAAATGCAAGATCTCGATGATCTCGCGATTGCCCGCCATGGCGCCGCGGGTGGCGAAGGCCACCGCCAGGATCATCGCAATCAAGACCAGCGCAAAGATCACTGCCGCGACGAGAACGACGGTCTTCGCCATGATCGCAAGGCGTTCAAGCCAGAGCCGGTGATCGTCGACGCTGGCGCCCGGGATCGTTTCGGCGAGCCGCCTTTGCAAGATGGCGGCGTCCAGGCGCACCTCGGGATCGAGGGCGATGACGATCAGGCGGGGGACCGGCAATTCGGAAAGATCAAGGCTCGTGCCAAGCCAAGGCTGCAAGAGCGCTTCGGACTGATCCTTCGTATAGGGGCGAACCGCAGCGACGCCGCGCATCTTCCGGGCGAGCTCCGCCGCCTTCGCGGCGTCCGCCTCAATGTCGCGTCCGATCGTCGGGCGGATCTGGATCGTCATTTCATGCGCGACCTGATCCTGCCAGCCGCGCGAGGCGTCGGCTATCAGGATGGCGGCCCCGGCGGTGAGCGAAGCGAGAAAGGTCATGATGGCGACGACGGTGACGAGCGCGCGCCCGGCGATTGAGGCCGCCGGCACCAGCGCCATGTCGGGCCTGATGTCGGTCTCGTCCGCCGCGCGCCGGTCGGCTCGCATCGCCTGCGCCCGCCGCCACACGTCTGTGAAGATGCTCATCGATCGCCTCGCGCCATGGCGCTCCACTTGATCATCAAGGTCAGTCGAAAATGTGGAGGCGGCCGTCGCCGAGGACGAGCCGGCGGGCGCCGTCGAACTGGTCCATCAAGCCAAGATCATGGGTGGCGATCACGACCGACGTTCCGGACTTGTGCAGTTCGGTAAAGAGCCGGAGCAGCCGGCGCGCGAGGCTAGGATCTACATTGCCGGTTGGCTCGTCGGCCAGCAGAAGCTCCGGCCGCACGATCAAGGCGCGCGCGATCACGGCGCGTTGTTTCTCGCCGCCCGAAAGCACCGGCGGCAGGATGTGCATTCTATCGCCGAGCCCAACCCAGCGCAGAAGCTCCGTCACCTCGCCTCGATAGGTCGCCTCGTCCTTGCCGCGCACGCGCAGGGGCAAGGCGACGTTCTCATAGGTCGTCAAATGGTCGAGGAGGCGAAAGTCCTGAAAAACCACGCCGATTCGCCGCCGGAGATCGGTGATCGCGCCTTTGTCGAGCGTGAGGGCGTCGCGGCCGAACAAAGTGATCAGCCCGCGCGTCGGTCGAAGGGCAAGGAGAATCAGCCGCAAAAGGGTGGTCTTCCCGGCGCCGGAAGGGCCGGTCAGAAACTGGAACGACTGGGGTTCGATCGAAAAGCTTATATCCTTTAGGATTTCCGCTCCCATCCCATAGCGCAGGCCGACATTTTCAAAACGGACCAAGCGAGACCTCGTTTGCGCTGCCCTGAAAGCTCCTCGTCTAGACCGATTTCAACCTAGCGTCGAATCGATCCAAGCCTATCATTTATCATTACCGTGACACGGTTGGAAACACGCCGTGCGGCAGATGCGGATCGAGCCGGAAGGCCATGGCGATGTCGTCAATCGACATTTGGCGGGTGCGGAACTGATCCGGAAATCGCCCGATCTCGACGAAGCCGATCTTCCGGTAGAGCGCCAAGGCCGGCGCATTATGGGCGAAGACCCAAAGGTCGAGCCAGGCGAGCCCGGCGTCGCGCGCAAAGGCGATCGCTTCGCGAAGCAACCGCTCTCCGACGCCTCGCCTTCGATAGGCGGCCTCGACTCCGAGAATAACCCTCGCGCGGTGCAACTCGGCTTTGAACTCGGGTCCGGTGAGGTCGAGATGGCCAACAATCGGTCCGACGCCGCCATTGCGGACCGCCCATGTCCTTTGCCAACCAGGTTCGTTCGGCCCTCGCGCCCATTGGGAGAGCCGTCGCGCGCGGAGGGCGGGGTCTTGAGCGTCGGCCGCGCCAGAAAAAGGCAGGTGATCGGCCAGCCCAAAGCGATCGGACTCCGCGCTCTGGCGGCTCAGATGTTCAGCCAAAGCTTGATAATCGCTCGGTCCAAGCAGCTCGGGAGTTACGTCTCGGTCTTTGGCCGACCGTTTGCTTTGGAGCATGACCGATGAATCCGACGCCTCTTTGCGACGCAAAGCCCGAGGAGAGAATTCGCTGGAGCGGGGCCGCTGTTCAACCCGATCTCTACGCCTAGAGCCGTGCAATAAAGCGCGAATCATGACGCCGTTCGATCGGGCGCGCAACAATGTTCATCGGCCGGTAGTGGGTCAGTTTGAATTTCGGGTTCCGACTCTAAGTGTCTGATCGCAATCTTTCTGAGTCTTTTGGATCACTTACCGATGGCACGTTTTGCCGTGCCCATTAAAATCATTGGGTTATACGCGTTTTAAGCCCAAACATTGCTGTATTTCTTCGGCACAATCCGCTGAAATTGGCTGAAAAGATTGCGATCAGACTCTAAGAGGACCTACGACACGTCTCTCTCGGCGATGTGCCGATAAGGATTTTTGACCCCTTGCTTACGATCGCCTACGGTATCGGCGGCAGCATCAACGTTAGCGCTTGGGCTAGGCTGACCCGCCAGTGCGACCAGTCGTGGCCAGCCGCGAACTCGCTGTAGGTCAGCGCGTCGTAGCCTTTCTCGCGGAGCACGGCCGCCATTCGCCGGTTGGTCCTGACCATACGGTCCTCTAGCTCCATCAGCCCGACCTCCATCCAGATGCGCAGCGGCAGGCGCGGCGCGCTAGCGTACTGATCAGTGAGCCACCCGGGCGTATAGCGCCACAGCGACGGCGGTTTTTCGAGATCCACCCCAGGCCCCCACCACAGCGACGCCGACTGGCTGATTACGTTGCCGATCAGATGCGGCAGCCGCAAGCCGAGCCATAGCGCCGCAAGGCCCCCGTAGCTGGAGCCGGTGACGAAGGCGTCCTTGGGGTCCCGCGAAACGCCGTACCGGTCCCGCACCCAGGGGATCAGCTCGGTCTCGATGAACTGAGCGAAATCCTCATTGCAAGCCAGTTCGACGGCGCGGGACCTGTCGTTGGCGTTGCCGATGAACGCCGCGACGGCCGGCGCGATGCGTCCATCCGCCAAAAGGTTGTCGAGGATGCGGGGGGTGGGCATGACCGACAGGGCAGCGGCGCCGTCAAAGACGACGATCAGCGGATAGGCTCGCTCGTCCGATGCGTATCCCGGCGGCGTGTAGACCCATATGCGCCGGTCATTGCTCAGCACCTCGCTTTTCAGGAGATACTCCTCGACTCGACCACGGGCAAGACCAGGGCGCTCCTCGATGATCGACTGATCGGGCGCGTCCAGCAGCGACAGGATAGAGGCGACGTTGTCGGGCAGCCCGTCGCCGGCGCAACTGACAAACGTCTCGCGAGCGTTGGGGTCCGGCTTCGACGGGACGCCGCGGAGGAACTCCCAGAACGCCACATATTCCGTTTCGTCGCAATTTACGGATACCAACGGCATGTTGGGCTGGAAGTAATAGGCGGCGCGCACATCGTTGCGGTAGCGATAAGTAGTGTGCCAGACCCCGGTGCCGGGGATGCGCTCCATCACAAAGTCCGACACCTCCTGCGGGAACCGGGTGTCATCAAACACCACGTGCGCGGCGTCTGGGTCGCGGAACACGTAGGTCACTAGGCTAAAGCCCGGCGAGGCCGGATCGGGCTCGATCAGCGGCGTGCGCTCATCGGCCATTCGCCCCCAGAAAGCAGGCTCGTCGCCGGGCGCGTCCGCGAGCCCAGCCAGCAATGGATGAAGGTACCCAAGCACACGTTCTGCAACGATCATCGAAGCGTTTCTTCGTCGGCATTAAATCTCAGCAGGACGAGGCTTCGAAGTCAAAGCCAGGCACCTCAGTCGCCGTCCACTCAGGGACTGAGGGCAATGTCCGCCTACCACCCAAATCTGAAATTCAAACTGACCCACTACCCATCGGCAAATGAGGGCGAAGGCGTCGATCGGCTCGCTCCGCGAGGACGCCTTGCGTCAATGCTGTTCGTCCCAGACCGCGCCAGGGAAAGCGTCGAGCGGAATTTTCAAATAGCGCCGTCCATTGGATTCCGGCTCTGGCAGGAGGCCGCCGCGAATGTTGACCTGCAGCGCCGGCAGAATGAGCTTCGGCATCGTCAAGGTCTTGTCGCGGGCCTGGCGAAGCGCCGTGTACTCCGCTTCTGTCCTCTTCGCGACATGAATATTGCCGGTCTTCTGTTCGCCGATCGTGCTTTCCCAGAGAGGCTCGCGGCCATGCGGCTGGTAGTCGTGGCCGGTAAAGACTCGAAACGAATCCGGAAATGCGAGAATGTCCTGGATCGAGCGCCACAGGACTCGCGCGTCGCCGCCGGGAAAGTCCGCCCGCGCAGTGCCGTAGTCGGGCATGAAAAGCGTGTCATGAACGAAAATGGCGTCGCCAACGACATAGGTGACCGAGGCTAGCGTATGACCTGGCGAAAGCCGCGCCTCAATCTCGATGTCGCCGAGCCTCAGCCTTTCGCCATTGGCGATGAGATGGTCCCATTGCGATCCATCGGCCGGAAAATCCGGCCAATTGAAGATGTCCTTCCAGAACTTCTGGATATCGATCACACGTTCGCCAATGGCCGTCGCGACGCCGGTCTTCCGCTTGAGATGCGCCGCCGCCGTGAGGTGATCGGCGTGCGGATGGGTTTCGAGAATCCAAGCGGGCTCCAAGCGCTCCGCCTCGACGTAGCGCAGGATCGCATCGGCCGACTCCGTCGCGGTCGAGCCGGATTTCTCGTCGAAGTCGAGAACCGGATCGATAATTGCGCATTTTTTGGTGCCCGGGTCGGAGACCACATATTGGACGCTGAAAGTGCGCTTTTCGAAAAAGCCTTTGACGTCAGGTCTTTTCGGTTTCGCAATGCTCATTATCGATCTCGCAATTCCCGCGACAGTTAAGGGATTCCGGGGTCCCGTCGCGGATTTGGGGCTCTTCTTGGGCGGCATTGATCGGTTGACGCCTTCGCGCCCCCGGCTTTCATTAGATACATATGGCGGGGCGGCGCGGACGCCAGCGCGCAGAATGAGCGGCATTGAGCGCGGAATATTCAAGATCGCGGCGCTGCCGCCACGTTTGAGTTGAACCAATTTCCTGGTCTGGCGGTTCCTGATAACGCGGGAAAAAGGGGCAAGCGAAACCTTTACCATATATCGACGCCCGCGACATGAGAGCGAACTGGGAGCGAAGGATGAAAAGGTTAGTTGCGCGCCCGCTGCTGGCGGGATTGGTTGTCGCGGCTCTGGCGGGCGTTGCGCCCCTGGCGCAGGCGGATGAGACCTGCCTGTCGCCCTATACCGCGGCGCTGGTCAAAGGGCAGGAAGCCTATTTACACGTCTGGGCGCTCGGAGAAAAAGGGCTGGGCGACGAATCCGACAAGCTCGTGACGATTGACGTCGATCCAAAATCAAAGACCTATGGCAAGGTGGTCAATACGGTTTCAGTCGGCGGCCGAGGCGAGGCGCATCACATGGGCTTCACGGACGATCGCAAATATCTTTGGGCCGGACGACTCGATGACAGCAAAATCTTCGTCTTCGACGTCGGAACCGATCCATCCAACCCCAAGCTCGTCCAGACGATTGACGATCTGCCCGATCAGACCGGCTATGTCGGTCCCCACACCTTCTACGCAATCCCCGGCCGCATGGTTATCGGCGCCTTATCCAACACAACGCATGACGGAGTGACCGGCCTCGCGGTCTACAACAACAAGGGAGAATTCCTCTCCGCCCATCCGATTCCCTCGGAAGACGGCGGCGACGGCTATGGCTACGACATTGCGATCAATCCGAAAAAGAATGTCATTCTGACATCGAGCTTCACCGGCTGGAACAATTACATGCGCGACCTCGGCCAGCTCGTTAACGACGCCGAAGCGATGCAGAATTTCGGCAATACTATGGTTTTGTGGAATCTCAAATCCATGCAGCCGGAAAAAATCTTCGCCGTGCCGGGGGCGCCGCTCGAAATCCGCTGGTCGCTCAAGGAAGGCGACGATTGGGCCATCACCGCCACGGCCCTGACCTCAAAGCTCTGGCTCATCAACCGCGACGACAAGAACGAGTGGCGCGCCAAGGAAGTCGGAACCATCGGCGATCCCTCCAAGATCCCGCTCCCCGTGGACATCTCGATTTCCGCCGACGCCAAGAACTTGTGGGTCAATACGTTCATGGACGGGAAGACGCATTTGTTCGACATTTCTGATCCTGAACATCCGGTCCAGGTCTACGAGAAGACCACCGGCAAGCAGGTCAATATGATTTCGCAAAGTTGGGATGGAAAGCGCGTCTATATCACCTCTTCGCTTCTGGCGAATTGGGACAAGAAAGGCGCCGACAACGAGCAGGTGCTGCGCGCTTATGACTGGGACGGCAGGGACTTGAACCTTAAATTCGAGATCGACTTTTTCAAGGAAAAGCTCGGACGGCCGCATCACATGAAATTCTCTGGGGCCGCCGGCAAGGCTTCGCCCTGACCGCGCGCCGCAGCAACATGTTGCGAACCCGCGCGCTTGCGTGGCGGCTTTTTGCGGCTGCGCTCCTTTGCCTCTCAACGCCGTCAGGCCCACGCGCGGAGGGCGACGCCTTGCTCGCCTATCCCGCGCCTGGAAGCTACAGGCTCGACCATATTCAACGTGCCCCGCAAGGCATTGTGCTGGAGGGCAATCGTCTCCCGCGATTGCTTTCGCGCTACACGACAAGATCGATCACGCTCTTAAGCTTCTTCTACAGTTCTTGCGCCGACCCGCAAGGCTGTCCCCTCGCCTGGGAGGCATTTGAAAAGCTGCGCGCGGCTTTGAAAGAGAAGCCCTACTTACACGGCCAGGTTCGTCTCGTTTTCTTGACTCTCGACCCCGCTCGGGACACGCCGGATATGTTGGGGGCCTTCGCCCGCGCGTATGAAGCTGACGCCGCCATCGCGCCCTGGCATTTTCTCACCACCTACTCGGATTTCTTTCTTGCGCCCCTGCTGCGGGGTTTTGGCGAGGAGATCGCGGTCGATCGCAGCGCTTCGGGCGAAAGCGAGCCGATCTTCAACCATCTTCTGAAGGTTTTTCTGATCGATAGCGAAGGTTTTGAGCGCGAGATCTATTCGAACCAATCCCTCGATGTCACGGCGATCCTCAATGACATCGAAACCCTGCTGATCGAGCGGAAGAAGGCGAACTGACCTCCCTCTTGTCCTCGATCCTCTAGACGCCTTGGCGCGCAAAACTCTGCGGGCGCGGCTGCGGGACGAACGAAAGCGGCGGCTACGCGAACAAGGGTAGCTAGACCTTTCAGAGACTCTGCGCACGCGCGATAGACACTCTACGGACTCTATCTCTTGCCTCCCTAGTTTTTGATGCCTGAAAGCGCAGGCCCAGACCACGCTGGAACCAATCCATAATAATCGACATTTAGACAACGTACCGGAACGAAGGCGAGATTTTTGAGCAACAGCGTTGCTCCAAAATATCTGAAACTATTCAGAGCCAATCTTCCGGATCGTAACTATGGACGAGCGCTACTCTTGCAGCTCAAAAGTCTATCTGTTGGCGGGCATGACGGCTCAACAAGCGAGGATGTCCAATACGCCAATGGATGCGACGCAGGCATTGCAGTTCGTCCGCTTGGGAGCATGGCTACATGTTGTGCCTGATCGCCTATCTGATGGGATTCCTGACCTTTCCGCTATTGCTTAGGCTCGTCCCTGCGCTGCCCGCCTTGATATTCATCATTTCAGCACGCGGCAGCAAATTCTGGCGGTGACCATCATGACGATGCGGACAATACGGAGACAGGGCGTAAAGGCTGCGGTTCGGGTTAGGCGGATTCTACCTGTCCGTGGCTCGATGGCGAACTGGTCCAGCTTTCGAATGCGGCCTAATGGTCAAAATCAAATTTACCTCCATGAAAATGAAGGCGAAGGAAGACGTCATGTCCTATGACCCACAGTTCGATTTTTTTGCGGCTGCTATCGTCTCATTGCTCTCTGTTCTTTTGGGAGCATGGCTAGGAAGCCTCGTGGTTTTCAAAGTGCCGCCCAAGCGCTTCGAGCCTGAAGTCTGGGGCAGCGCATATGGCTCGATTTCAGCGACCGCCTTCGCCTTATCTGCATGGTTCTTCCTCAGCGCTTAGGCGACTACGTGGCCCACTTCCATCGCACCGCGAAATGTGATGGGGCATCGCCTGAATTCTCCGAGCTTCCGTACAGACGCTGCATGAGCCGCTGCAGCAATGCGATAATAGAACGCTTCCTAGGCTCCGAGCGGCGCCCGCGTAAAATGAACCACGTTGCAGTCGCGATCATTCTGCGACCTGTTCCGGTCTGTGGGGCCTATTCAAATAAGCGGCGCTGGATGCAAATTGCTGCGACCTTTGGACGGAGGCAATGAGAAAGACCGCAGTTCGCCATAAGGATCGAGTGCGGTCAGATCATTCCGTGGAACTTTCCGCTGCTCATGGCCTGCTGGAAACTCGCTTCCGCCCTAGCGGCCGGCAATTGCGTGGTGATCAAGCCGGCCGAGCAAACTCCCGCCTCGATTCGGGTCTTGGCCGAGCTGATCGGCGACATTCTGCCGCCGGGCGTCCTGAATATCGTCAACGGCTTCGGCGTCGAAGCAGGCAAGCCGCTCGCTTCAAGCCGCCGGATCGCCAAGATCGCATTCACCGGCGAGACCTCGACAGGGCGGCTGATCATGCAATACGCCAGCGAAAACCTGATCCCGGTTACGCTCGAACTCGGCGGCAAGTCCCCCAACATTTTCTTCAAGGACGTAGCCGCAGAGGATGACGATTACTTCGATAAGGCCATCGAAGGGTTCGTGATGTTCGCCCTGAACCAGGGAGAAATCTGCGCCTGCCCCAGCCGGCTCTGATCCATGAGGCCATCTACGCCAAGTTTAGCGACAAGGCGCTGAAGCGGGTCGAAGCCATCGTCCAGGGTGATCCGCTGGACCTTTATCCAGCGCGCGCAGCTTTCGGCGGTTCCAAGCAGTCCAGCATTGGACGCGAAAACCACAGGATGATGCTCGATCACTACCCGCAAACCAAGAACATGTTGGTTAGCTACAGCCCCAAGAAGCTCGGTTTTTTCTGATCCAAAACGCCGGGAGTCGCCAGGCCCCCGGCGACGAATTTGCTCGGCCTGAGGATCCGTCCGCTCGGAGGAATCGCTCCGAGCCAGATTAGCGCATAACTTCGAAAAGATGTTGCGGCGATTCCAGGATCAACGTGTCATATTCCAAGCGCCGCGCCGGGATAATCTCGCGCCCCTGCTCATCCACGACCGGCGCAAAAGTGATCTCCCTTTTCACGCGATCCACGTCGTTGATGCGCCCAAGCCGAAACTGGAAAAACTGCGCCTTGGTCCGCCTGGCGCAGACCGCATTCACGACATGCGCATTCGAGATATGCGCCGCGACCTCAAGAACGACCGGTCTAAAAACATAATTCGTGGAGTGAACGACGAGCGTAACCGCCGCCCAGCCGCTTCGCCCGAGCGTGCGCCCAAGCCGCGCCGCGAGCACGAACCCATCCGCCCCTCGCCCGATGATCACTATGTGATGCGCTCGGTCCAGACCTTTCATAAGCGATGCCCCTAACAAATGTGGATTGGCGGCGCCTCGGCGGCGAACTGCGATGACGCGACTGTTGCGGCCTGCTCTCGTAGCGCGAATGCCCGCAACTGAGACTCGCCTGCAAAGGCAGGAGCGGCAACTCAGGCCTCGATCAACTTCAGTTCGTCAAATATATCTAGGTCTTGCGCACGAAGCTTCTTGGCCGTCTCCAAAACATCGGCCACTTCAGGCGTGGTGATATCCAAGCTGCAGCCGTCCCCCGCGCCGCGGCAACGCCCGTTTTTATTCCATCTCATTTCTATTCTGCCCGCGCCGCCGCTGCCGATTCTTCCCGTTAGACAATCATGGCCTGAAAGATCGATGCCGGTCACCTCGGCAAGGTTTCCGTTTTTTGTCTGCGTTGCGATAGGAGTAATGAGGACTATGGCCATTTGACTCGTCCTGTTCAAAGTTTTTGCGTGCGAAGCCCTGGGAGCCTCCGACGCTCTGTATCTGTTTGACAACATAATGTGTAAAACAATCACGGCCGCCGCTCCATTGTACCTTCGGCGCCCGGACGCATCATTTGGTTTAGAAACTAATACGTAGGTTTCGGCGCCTTCTCTTCCGAGAAAACCGTCGCGAGCCGCCCGCGTTCTTCAACTCCGGCTCCAAAGCAAATAGCCGGATGCCAGCGTCTGGATGGACAAGATCGGCGCGAAATTGACTAGGCTGCTGCTCCGTTCGAGCGACAACGCTTGCGGCGCTTGCGCAAAGCGCCGTCACCCTCTCGCCCATCAATGCGCATTCTGGTGACCGAGCGCCCAAACATAGGCCGCCACCGCCTCCACATCGGAATGGGAAAGCTGTGCGCCGCCCATCGGGGGCATTGCGCTTCGGTATTCTTTTGGGTTCGATACGCCGTCAGTGATCGTCCGAGTGATCGCAGCGAGACTGCCGTCTCCCCATAACCATTTGCCGCTGGTGAGATCCGGCGCAAGGGGCGTGCCCTTGGCGTTCGATCCATGGCAGCCTTCGCAAGTCGCGCCGCCGGATTGACCATGGAAGATTCGGTCGCCGCGCGCGACTTGCGCGGCTGTGGCGCCAGGTGGAACGGGCAGCTCAGCGACAGCAGCGCCCGCATCCGGCTGAATGCCTTCCGGCGGTTCTGCGCCCCGAGCGCGGGCCGCGACGCTGGAAGCCTCGACGCCGGGGGCAGGCGCCGACTCGACGCCGGTCGTCGCAGCGTCGCCCCGGAAGACGACGCGCCAGATCCGCCCATGCGCGTCGTCTGAGATGTAGAGAGCGCCGTCAGGCCCGACGGCCAATCCCGACGGCCGGTGCGCGGCCTGTCCCGGCTCCTTGGCCGCTCCAGCGAAACCGTCGGCGAAAACTACATAGGGCCCGGAAGGCTTGCCATCCGCGAGCGGTTGGAACACCACATTGTAGCCCTGCTGCGGAAACGGCGCCCGGTTCCATGAGCCATGGAAGGCGATGAACGCGCCGCCGCGGTAGGCGGCGGGAAATTGCGTTCCCTCGTAAAGCAGAAGATCGTTCGGCGCCCAATGCGCCGGGAAGACGGCGACAGGAGCGCGTTTCTCGGCGCACAGCCCGACCACCTTCCCGCCGTCGCCGCCATATTCCGGCGCCAACACAAGCTTTTGCTGGATGTCGTCGTAATAGCACTCCGGCCAGCCATAGTCGGCGCCTCGCTCCAAGCGCAACAACTCCTCCGCTGGTAGATTGGCGCCCTGCTCCGGCTTGTAGAATTTCGACCAGTTCTCCGCCAATTGATCCCGGCCGTGTTGCGTGACGTAAATTTCGCCTCCTGTGGAGGCGAACGCGAAGCCCTCGCCATTGCGGATGCCGGTGGCGAATCGCTCTGCAGGTGAAAATCGCTGGCCTGTCCGGTTGGCGTCGTAACGCCAGATGCCGGCCCGCGTCTCAAGTTCGACGCAGGGGCTGCGCCCTGACGAATTTGCGATCCGGTTCTGAACCTGACATGAATTAGTCGCGGAGCCTAGATCGACATACAAGCCGCCCTGCGCGTCGATTGCAAAGGGATGCATGGGATGGTCTCCGGTGACGGGCAGACCGGAAACAATAACGTCGGGCGCCACCGTGGGCGCTATGACGCCGTCCGGCAAAGCGTAGCGGACGATGCGGTCGGTCGCCTCTGCGAAAAGCGCGCCGTTGTAGAGCGCAATACCTGTCCCGCCCGCGCCGCCGCTCGCGACGCTTTCGCCGAAGCGAATGTTGATGTTGGCCCGTCCGTCGCCCTTGGTGTCCTGAAGGGCTACCAGGAATCCGCCGGTTGGCGGCTTGTCGTTGCCGTAATAGCGGCCGCTCCAGGTATTGACGTAGACGACGCCGTTCCGGGCGACCACAAGGTGCCGCGCATGGCCGATATTGTCCGCGAACACGGTTGCGCAAAATCCCCGAGGCAGTGTGATCCCGCCATTGTCATGCGCGCAGGCTTCCATCCGCGGCGGAGAGATATCGCGGCCAGCTTGCGCGAATGACGATGATCCGGTCGCCGACATAAGGCCGATAATGCAGAAGATCATCGACGTGAGCTGCTGCGCGAATCGATCATAGCTGATGAAACGAGCTCTCATAACCAGCGCCTCCCGAAGGAACTACCCTGCCAATGTCTGCGAGACCGCAACGGCGTTAGTCCGTCGGTCCGGTTCGCCGCCGTTGCAGCCGACAGAATCGAGATGGACGTGGAGAAAGAACTCATCCAGCTCGGATCCGTTCCGGCGTCGTCCACGCTTCTTGGCGTCTCCTGTTCGATAAACTGCGATGACCTTGGTTAGATAATCCTCGTAGCGAACGCGCAACGCTCGCGCTCCAAGCCATTCCGGTCTGTGGGAGACAGGAACGGCGCGGTTGTCGAACAGGGCGCGCCGCTCCCGACGGAGCCTAACGGAATTCTGGCGGGGGGACCCGCCTAGCGATGTCGCAGCGCTGTGAGGCGGCGACGGCCCCATTGCTATTGCGCCGCTGTCACCGAGTTGCCTATAGCCGACCGGAGGGTCGAGTTTAACCCGCATTGGCCCGCTAGCCTCAAGCACATTTCAAGGCGGCCAACGTCAGTCGCTTGGATTGCCTGGACCTTCGGGATACAGCGGGCTTCCGCCGAGGCCGTCGCGGCCCGCGTTCCCGAGTGATCGTAACGCATGCGATCTGTGCGCGAGAGACTGAGCGCGCGCTGCGTTGGTTGATAGAAGCTGTAATATTGAGTCGCGCTGAGGGGATAACGCTCCTGCGCCGCGGCCATGGCGACCGAGGCGAATAACACCGTGGTAGCAAGGCCCATCCGCATGGCGTGAAATGGCCGACCCGAGAAATCAACTGCGCCGGCCTTCATGCCGCGGATTGAAATTGGGACGCCGCGTCAGCCATGAAGACGGAGCGCCGTTTCGCCGTAACGAATTCCACAAGGTCATGCCCGGGCAACGCTAGCGAACGCTGTCACAAAAAATGACGAGCCCGGCTGAGAAGACCGGCCTCGGCAATATCGCCCCGAACGTCCGGCGCTTCACGAGTTCAAGTAGCTTGTGTTGCCGGCTGACGTCGCTGATGAAGGCCCGGCTGCTTCAGCGCTTTAGTTCGTCCGACCTCGATCACACCGGCCGGTTTTCGTTCGGATTGCGGACCGGACCCATTCGCTTGAGGCCTTCTTCATAGCTTATGACGTCCCAATCGGCATCAAACTCGAGCGCCTTATCGACGATATAGTCCATCTTGCCTGCAGTATTGAGCTTTTTGATATCGTTCTTGTCGATGAAGAGCAGTTCGAGGAATTCGTTATAGGCGGTCGCCTCTCCGATTGGCAGGCAATAGAAAGTCACGTCTCCGATCGGGATGCGGTATTTGCACAGCAGGTCCTGATTATTCGAATAGATGAAATATTTTCCGCCGGGTTTAAAAAACTCCCCAAGAACGTCGATCGCGATCTGCAAATATTCGAAGGATAGAAGATAACACATGAAGACTTCAAAATCCGGCGCTCCTTCCCTCGCCGTCGAGAACACCTGCCATATGGACAATTCAGGCGGACGCTTCTCGTCAGCCATGCTCGTCTGAAACTTCAAGGCGATCTCGCCGCGGAAGCCGAATCGGCCCGGGCTTATCTCCTCCTTGATGATTGGATGCGTCAGACGTCCCTCGGTTTCAAGGCGCGCGAAGACTGTGTTCTCTATTTTGAGCGTCATGAGGGTTCCCGTCGTCATTGCGGACCCAGTCCGCCAATTTGTAAAAAGATTGAAGCAATTGCGCCCGCAGCGTCGCGTCGGCGACGACTTCATCGAGGGCGCCGCTCATGCAAACCATCCAGGCGTCGCGTTCCGCTGGTCCGATCCGAAAATGCATATGCCGCATCCGCAGGCGTGGGTGTCCGCGCTCCTGCGAATAGAGCTTGGGTCCGCCGAGCCATTCGCCCAAGTAGCGCTTGAGCACTTGTCCTACCGGAGCCAAATCATCGGCATGCATCTTCCGGATCGTCTGAGCTTCCGGCAATGTGTCCATACGACGGTAGAACGCGTCGACCAATGAATCAATCGCGGCCTGGCCGCCTATGCTGGCGAATGGCGTGGGGGAGTCCTGCGAGGAAGTCACTGCTTTGGGTCATTCCCTCCGGCGGTTCCGATGCTTGGGGATCGGGACCGCCGGACTTCGTTCTGCTCAAACGAGAGCGGCTGCTTTCTGGGGAGCAAGTTTTGCTACGAACTCCGCAAGCGGAATGTCGATGCGCTCGACATTGTACCGCTCAAGGAATTTTAGCTCGTTCTTCGTCGGCGTTTCCGGCAGAACCGCCCAATGTTTTTCGGATGACCGCTTCATGATTTGCCAAGCGAAAATGCGTTCGAGCTGTGTCATAAAGCGGCAGCCGAGGAAAAGAAAGTTTCGATCGGCGCGCAGAGCCTGAACCTTTTCCGGGATCGGCGTCTGAATGTCGATCTCGGTCAAGACCTCGACGAAATCGGAATCGGAAACAAGAAAATTGCCCTCCGGAGCGACCGACCCCCAGGGTTGGTAGAGAACAGTCGCCCAGGATTCAGCCGTAGCGATCTCCGCATCTTTCTCGATCCGGGATCCGTCCTTGTTGAAATAATGGACCCAGGTCGCAAGATGCTCAGCCTGACTGACGCCTTGCACATAGCCCCAGTTGTCACGGCCCGCAAGCGCCTGCTGCGGGAGATCATCGTACCAAGCATGCACCACAAGCGGCAATTTCGGCCACGACGCAATCCATTTATGAAGCTCGGTCGGCTCGACATGAGGCTTGAAAGCTTCCGTCATGACCGCAAAGATCGTCTTCCGATGCTTGAAATTTTCAATGAATTGCGCGGCCGCCGAAAGATTCTTGCGGATCTTGTGCGGCACAGTCGCCTTGGCGGTGAGCTTTTCCACCAGGACCTCGGGACCCGACGGAATCGGACAATCCGCGCCAACGAGCGACAACACGCCCGGTCCCATGTAGGGGACAAGGCGGCCCGCGTCGAGCGCCGCATGAATCTCTTCGAGCGTTTGCGCGTTCATTAAATGGCCTCGTATTTCGCGCCTTCCATGGCCTTGAACTTGGCGAGGTCTTCGAACGTCGTGTAGAACGCCGCGCGCCCGCCGGACAGAGCATGAATTGCAAGATGGTTGGAAAGGTGATTATGCCAGTCCTGCGCGGAGACGCCCTCCGGCGCCTCGCCGCAAAAGATGCATTCGCCCTTGGGATTATAACGGACCTGAATGATGACTTCGGCCGTGGACATTGCGGACCTCCTATCTAGTTACGCCTCAGGAAATCGTTTGAACGGCTCAGCCGGAAAGCGCGCCGAGTAATTCGACCGTTACATTTTCCGTGCCGTTGATGACGCATTGGCAAGCCAGACGCGATTTCGATCCCACGCCGACCATCGCATCGAGCCGGTCAGTCTCGGGAGACTTCATCTTGTTTAGGCCTTTTTTGCCCTCAAGAACAAAAAGGTGGCACGGATCATATTTTTTGCTGCTCTCACAGGTGCATTCGATGGGCACCCCCGCCTCCTTAAGGGCGTCGAGCAGAGTCGTGCCTTCAGCCGCCTCTTGTGTCTTTCCTGAAGGCTTGATCGTGATGGTAGGCATTTATAATAGATCCCTTTTTGGTGGTTGAACTGCAAAACTTCGAGCGCCCGGGGCGCCTTAAAGCGTGATTTCGGCCCCGGCTCCGATATTGATTGAGGCGTCCTTCATCGAACCGACGATGAAAGCGATCTGGTCCTCGGTGAGATGCGCGTGGAAGGGGAGGATAACGGCGCGGTCGGCGACCTTTTCCGTGACGAGAAAATCGCTCTTCCGATAGCCCAGATTGAAATAATGCGGCTGGAGATGCAGCGGCATGGAATAAGCTGCCGCTTCGATCTCCTCTTTTTTCAGATCTTCGATGATACCGTCGCGGCCGGACCGTGAAAATCGCGTGCCCAAATGGACGACATACAAGAACCAATGCGCCTCGGTCACATCCGGGCCAATATAGGGATCCTTAATTCCCTCGAAAGACTTGACGTAATCATAATACCAATATTCAGCCCGCTTGCGTCGCTCCAGGATCAACTCGAGCCGCTGAAGCTGAGCCAGGGCGAGCGCTGCGGAAATATTGCTCATTCCGCCATTGTAGGAGGGCGCGCCGCCCACAACGACGGAGGCCCGTTCTTCGAGACGATGCATTCGATGGCGGCGGATCGCCATGGCGACATCGATGTCATCGGTGACCACAACGCCCCCCTGGCCGCAAACCAGCGGTCCCGGCTGGGAAAAATCGAAGATCGAACAATCGCCGAAAGTCCCGACCAAGGCGTTCTTATAGGTCGAGCCGATCGCCTCGCTCGAATCCTCGATGAGGATCAACTTATGCCGATCGGCGATCTCGCGGAATTCAGTCCATGCCGCGGGATGCCCATTTACATTGCTGGCGACGATCGCCTTCGTCTTCTCGGAAATCTTCCGTTCAGCTTTCTCGGGCACGAGCGCCCCCGACCAATAGTCGATGTCAGCGAATATCGGGAACGCCCCGCGAATGGAGATCGCGTGGGCGATTTCTCGAAACGAGTGGGGCGAGGCGATGACTTCGGCCCCCGGCCCGATCCCGTAAGCGTCGAGAGTCAGCATGAGCCCCATTGTCGCGCTCGAAACGGCAATGGCGTGCTTACGGCCAAGATATCTTGCGAAAGCCTCCTCGAAGGCCTCGACCGCCTCGCCAGTCGTGACCTGGGACGATTGAAGAACCTCGATCACGGCGTCCAATTCGGCCTGCGACATGTCCGGATCGGAAAGCGGAAGCATATTCGCGGTCATGGCTTGACCTTGTTTTGGACGACGATAATTCCCGTCGCGATCGCGGGATCTCTCGTCATCGTGACGCAATGATTCACGGCGCTGACAAGAAAGAGGTTGAACCTCGCGAACTCCTTGTAAGGGCGCTCCCCGTCGACATCGCTCGGATCGCAACGAGTGAGCGAGACGCCAGGAAACCGCTGCCTGAAATCCTGCAACACGGATGGATCGGCATCCGGGCCGGAAAGAAGCGCTTCGATCTGCGCGAGATTCTCTGTCGTAAGACTGCTCATACGCTTGCGCTCGTCAATCGTTCAATTTGCGGGCTTCCACCGTGCAGGGGATTTCCAACCCCTCCGTGGCTGGCGGAAGCTCGAGCTGCCAGCCATTCGCGAGCGTGACGATTCCCCCCCACATTTCCGGCTTCTCCATCGACACGACGGGTTCCTCGAGATCTTTTTTCGGCACATAGACCGAAAGAACGCCGGCGCCGTCCTTACGAAGCATGATCTTCATCTAAACCCTCACTGGCCCCGCCAAACGCAGGAAGCTCTTATCACGCGGCTATCGCAGCCGCCTCGTTAACGATCCCGGGCAATACGTCGAGGACCGCGTCGATTTCGGCTGCGGTATTGTCGCGGCCGAGTGAAAAACGGATGGACGACAATGCGCCACGTTCGTCAAGCCCCATAGCGAGCAGAACATGTGAGGGCTCGGTCCCAGCTGAGGTGCAGGCGGCGCCGGCGGAGGCGCAGATTCCCGCCCGATCGAGCCGTTCGAGAAGGAGCTCCGCTTCGAGATCGCCGAAGCGGATATTTGTCGTATTGGCAACACGCTTAGCGGCGGCGCCGTTGACCGATGCAATCGGCACGCGCGCCAAGACGCCTGTCTCGAGCCGGTCACGCAAGGCTGCGAGCTGAGCGTTTTGCTGCTCCAATTCCTGTTGCGCCAGCACGGCAGCCTTGCCAAGCCCGACAATGCCCGGCACATTCTCTGTGCCGCCGCGCCGGGACCGCTCCTGGTGGCCGAAAATCTGCGCCGGAAGCTTGACGCCCTTGCGCACAAAAAGCGCGCCGACGCCGGTCGGCGCATGCAGCTTGTGGCCAGACAAAGACAACAGATCTATCGGCGACGCCTTGAGATTGATCTCGACCTTGCCAATCGCCTGCACGGCGTCGGTATGGAAGAGCGCTCCCCGCGCGCGCGCCAACTGTGCGACAGCTTCGATGGGAAATACGACGCCGGTTTCATTGTTCGCCCACATGATGGAGACAAGAGCGGTGTCGGGTTCAAGACTTGCGGCGACTTTCTCCGGATCCAACTGTCCGCTGGAATCGACCGGTATGTAGGTGACCCTTACGCCTTTGGTTGCGAGATGGGCGAAAAGCTCAATGCAGGACGGATGCTCGACGGCGCTCGTCACGATATGGCGCTTCGTCGGATCAAGCGCGAGAGCGCCGATGATCGCAAGATGATTCGCTTCGGTGCCGCAACTCGTGAAGACAATCTCGGGCGGCGAACAGCCAAGAAGACGCGCAAGCTCGCCGCGCGCGTTCATGACGGCGGTCTTGCTGCATTCACCTGCGCTATGCTTGCTCGATGGGTTGGTCGGCCCGCTCCGCATGCATGCGGCCATAGCCTCGATGGCTTCGGGAGCGACAGCCGTCGTCGCGTTATTGTCAAGATAGATCATTGGGTTTCGGTCACCGCAAGCTGAACGGGCGTCGGCGTCGAGCCAGCCTGGATCAAGCCAACTCTCAAGACGGAAAGCAAGACTCATGCTCAGTTGCGCATAGCGATGACCTTCTTGCGCGTCGGATGCAGCGGCGCAGACGGCCCTCCGCTTTTGCGCTGCTTGCCTGCCGGTCCAGATGAACCGGTCAAAAGCCACATTAAATCAAAGCATTGGCATATGAGCTGAGCAAAAAGCGATAGCTGCGCACAGATAAAGACGGGCCGATGTGATCGGCTCCAGCGCCTACGCAGCTTACGCGACAGGCGGACAACTTCTACAAAAGCGCCCCGAACCCTATGCGCGATTAAATTTTAGGCGCCGACCCGCTCCGTCGATCAGGCCGAGAAAGCGACAATAACGCAGCCTGCGGCGTCCTAAGCTTCTTCAGGCGCCAATTCTTCTTCGAGGCACCCGACGACGAGCCGCGTGCCGTCAAATTCAACCAGATAGAGTGGCCTTTTGGTTTCCTCGATCATGCCGACGTTGACAACCTCCCCGACATCGCCAGTTCGGACGAGCAAGACATCCAATGGCTGATCAGGATAAGAGCCATCGTTATACAGGTCCTCGACGGCCTGCACGCGCTGGCCCCATTGAAACCTCGGCCGCTGCGCGCCGCCCGGATCCATCATTCTTCGCCCTCCTTGGCGGGTTTCACTGTCTTTTTCTTGGCGGCGGCCACGTCGTCCTCATCGTCGACGGCCTCGAGCTCCTTCGATTTCATTCCCACCTTATTCCCGGTCTGAATGAATTCGACGCCGAAAATATAGAATTGTTGAAGGAAGGTGCCGATGTTGCAAACATAGCCTTCCTCGCCTTTCTTGGCGAGAATGTCGCCCACATCCTTGCCGCAATATGTCCCATCGTTGCGAACAGTACGTTTGGTGCGAACACGCTGGCCATAGGTGAACCGCGGCGGCTCATTGAGCTCGACGACGTCGCTATCGCGGCTGATGTTGGTCATATTCGCAACTCCTCGACATTCTTCCCGAACTCTGCAATTCCACCTTCGTCAATGGCCAAGCGTTCCCGCATGCAACGGGCCCGACCGAGGCAAATCTAGCCTACTTCAACTGATCATCTTGACGACCGGCCCGGCATCTTTGGCCTCTGCCGGCTTTTCATCCGCCAGCCTCTGCCGCGCGAGTTCTCGAACGAGCGGATCCACATCGTCTTCCAGCTCCGATAAATGCGCCCTATCGATCCGGCTGGCGACTTCGTAGCGAACCCGCCAATCTGGATCGCGCAGCAAACAGCTGAGCTGCTCGTTCGACAGCCGCCGCGCCACGTCGAGTCGCACGCTCGGGTCTCTGTCCTGCGCCATTCGCATCAGCCAAGCCGGATCTATCCTGCCCACCACAGTCCGGCGGACTTCAACCTCGGGATCGTGGATCATCATCGGCAGGGTCGAGGGCGACAAGCGCCGGGCGATCATGGTGCGGACATAGTAATCCGGATCATTCATCATGGACACGAGGCCTGCGTCGTCGAGGCGCGAGGCGACGCGAATGCGAACTTCACGATGCGGATCGTTGCGAAGGCGCAGAAGATAGCTGTCAGGCAGGCGAGCCGCGGCTGCCCAGCGGACCGTTTCATCCGGATCATGCAGCATTACTGGCAAGCGAAAAACATCGGCGTGCTTGGCGGCGACGGCGCGCGCTTCGAAATATTCATCCGCCAAATGATCATTGGCGAGGGTCGGATTCCAATCGAAGAACCGATCTATCCGGCGCGCGTATCGGTCCTTTACGCAAGCCTGCTTCGGCTGGCATTTCCCTTGCCGCTGCAAGCTTTGATAAACGCAGGAGCCGCAATCGATCTCTTTGCCGGCGAAGTCGCGGGCTTCATCGATTTCATTCCTCATCGGCGTGCTCCATGCGTTGATGGACTTCGAGCAGGACCGTCGCGCCGATCTTGTCGGTCGCGTCAAGCTCGAGCAGCTTCGTCGCCGCCGCCACGCCCTCGTCGAGATTGCCCAGCCGCATTTGCAAATAGGCGTATCCCTTCAGGACGAAGAGATAGAATCGCGGCATCATGGCGTCATAGCTGCCAAAATCTGCGTCGCCGCTTTGGACCTGACGCCAATCCTCCGCCAAATTATTATGATGGGCGGCTTCGGAAAGACATATGCGAGCGACTTCGAGACACTCGGCGAGCCGCCCCTTGTAAAAATAGAAACGATATAGCCCGATGAGGATGGCCGGATGCGCCGGCGCGAGCGCCTCCGCCTTCCGCAGATGCTCCAAGGCCAGGGCGTCGTGAGCGTAAAGATTGGCGGCGAGGTTCAAATGCTCCGCCGCCCCAGCCGGCAACCCGCCTCCGAGCAGCGCCTCGACCTCTTCAATCGAAACCGGCTCCCCGCGGCCTGTCGTCAGCTCCATCCGGCCCTCTTCTCAATGCTCGTGCGCGTGCTCATGTTCGACGACGGGCGCGCTATGGCTGCCGCATGTCGAAACATTCTTCGGATCGTGAAACTTTAGACCAGCTGAGGTCGGGGTTTCAACAAAATCCATCGTCACGCCCTGCAGCAAAAGGCGGCTTTGAGCCAGAAGGAAAAACTTTAGCCCATTGTGCTCGTGCACGGTTTCGCCCGCGCCCGGCTGCGCCTCTACGCTGAATTCCGCCGAAAGGCCGGAACAACCACCCGGCGACACAATGAGCCGCAGGCCGCTGCCTGGGCCGCCGTCGAACCGAAGCATGCGACGGATGAATTTATCGGCCGCAGGGGTAAGTGTGACATTTAGATCTTGCATGTTTACGCCGCCGGTTGGTAACGAGGATAACTATCATCGACCACACAGGTTTCCTCGACTGGGCAAATCAAGGCGCATTGTGGGTCGTCGTGAAAACCAATGCATTCCGTGCACTTGGTTGGATCGATCAGGTAAATCCCCTCCCCAGCGTAGATCGCTTCATTGGGGCACTCGGCTTCGCACGCCGAGCAATTCACGCATGAGACCGCGATTTTCAACGACATATTAAGCCGCTCCCATTTCAGACGCTCGTCTTTGACATCGGGGCGCGTCGAACGCGCCCCGATTATTTCAAAGCGTGGCCTGATTACTCCGCCGCGACCGCCGCCACATCGACAGCTACTTCGCCGGGCCGGATCTCGGCGTCGCCCTTCTCGACATGGACGATGGAGCCGTCCTTGACGCCTTCAAGATAGCGCTTGAAGTAGGTAATCGCCGATTTCTCGATGAACTCGTGAGCGAATTCATCGACAGCCTCTATGCCGGCCGCCAGAAGATCCTTCTTCGGGCAACCGCCGATCTTGGCCACGAACACCGCGTGGCAATCCTTGATGGCGCGGATAACGGTCTCGAGAGCGTCTTCCTCGCCGTAACCGCCTTGGCAATAGAGGTCGACGCGGCGATGGCCGATGAAATGCGCGCCCTTGCCGGTGCTGAGCTCGTAGATCTGGAACTCCGCGGCGTGGCCGAAGTGCTCGTTGATGCGGCCGCTGCCCTTGGTCGCAACCGCGATCAGGATCTTGATGTCGCTTTCAACGCCAGCGAGAATCTGGAGCTCGTTCGCCTTGGCCCCGGAGACCGCAAGCCGCTCTTCCTCGACCTTGGCCTGATAGGCCTGCCTGGTGGCGAGGTCGTAATTGACGTCCATCTCCATGATCTTTTCGGTGGTGAACTCGGCGCTGCGGTCTTCGCCAAGAAGGCCAACGGCGTCGGCGCGGCACTGGCGGCAGTGACGCATCATGTTCATTTCACCTTCGCAGCTGTCCTGCAGGCGCTTCAGCTCTTGCGCCGTCGGTCCGCGCTGCCCGGTCAAGCCGAACACCGTGCCGTGCTCGGCCGCCGAAATGAGCGGCATGATATTATGCAGGAATGCGCCGCGCGACTTGACGGCCTTATTCACCTCGACGAGATGCTGGTCGTTGACGCCGGGGATCATGACCGAATTGATCTTCGAGAGAATGCCGCGGGCGGTCAGCATCTCGAGGCCCTGCATCTGACGCTCGGTCAGGATCTGGGCGGCGTCGCGGCCGGTATAGCGCTTATGCTTGTAGAAGATCCAAGGATAGATTTTCGCGCCGACGTCGGCATCGACCATGTTCACGGTGATCGTGACGTGATCGACATTGTACCGGGCGATCGTATCGACATGGTCGGGAAGGGTGAGTCCGTTCGTGGACAAGCAGAGCTTGATGTCCGGCGCGGTCTTCGCGATGAGGTCGAAGGTCTTGAAGGTCTTTTCCGGATTGGCGAGCGGATCGCCGGGGCCCGCGATGCCGAGCACGGTCATCTGCGGGATCGTTGAGGCGACGGCCAGGACCTTTTTCGCGGCCTGCTCAGGCGTCAGGCGCTCCGAGACGACGCCCGGACGGGATTCGTTGGCGCAATCATATTTGCGATTGCAATAATTGCACTGGATGTTGCACGCCGGCGCCACGGCGACATGCATGCGGGCGTAATGGTGATGCGCCTCTTCGCTATAGCAAGGATGATTTTTGACCTTCTCCCAGATCTCCGGGGCAAGGTCGTTCTGGCCCGCCTCGGTGCCGCAGCTCGCCTTTTTGCCGCCGTCGCTATTGGTTTCGCACCCCTTGTGCTCGGCCATCTTCTTCATGATTTCGTCGGCCGTTGCGCCCGCCTGGATAGCCGCCTCTGCGACTTCGCGTTCTGACAATTCCATTGTTCGATCCTCGCTTTAGGCTTGGAACCTATTGGTACTTAAGGGGCGCGCCACGCTTTCCCCTCTTCCGCCGATAAGCTCAACTACGATCCCGCTCGGCAAGATCGCCTGGCGGAAGGGGAGCAACTAGCGTGCCACAAATAGAATAACTCTAATCACTTGAATCAAAGGATGTTTTGCTTCTGTTGAAGGACCTGGCAATCCCGTCGCCTTTGCAACTAGTCGCATGAGGCGCCTGTTTGAAAGATGACAAGCCGCGCTCCGGGCCGGGCCAGCGGCAAAATGCCGCCTTGGCGATCTCGGGCCAATGCGGCGGAAGGGAGTGAACAACCGCTCGCGCTCACGTGACATTCGGCTTGCTTTCGACCGTCTCGCACAACGTTCCGCGCCCATGCTCCAGTCGCATCTGAAGGGCTTTCGATCACGACATCGCGCGCTTGATTGTCGTCTCGACCGCGAACCAACGCCGGCGGGTCGCCAACTGGACCGCGCTTTGGGCTGTCCTCCGGACGTCGCAGAACGAAGTCTTGAAAGGTTTTCGTCAATTGAGCCAGATCAAGCTAGGCGCGCCGAAACGCTTGTCGGGTTTCGTTCACAAGGCCTTTGGGTCGACCACTGCTGTGTCGCGAAGCGCGGCCATGCCCAGCTCGGGCGCTTGGGAATCGAGGGCGCGAAGCCTTTGCATCGCCATGTCGCGAACGAGCGCGTCGGGATCGCCCGTAAAACGCGGCAGGAATTCCTGGTCAATGCGCTCCGCGGCGACGAAGCGGACCCGCAGGTCGGGATCGGCGGCGAAAATGGCGAGGCGCGCGGGATGAAGCCGCTCCGCCACTTCCATGCGGACCATCGGATCCTTGTCATCGCGCATATCGATCAGCCGGTTTTCTACAATGCGGCGGGCCACCCATCGCCGCACAGCGGGGTCGGAATCGCGCATCGCCAATGGCAAGAGCTCAGGCGCCAGTTTTCGGACGACCAGGGCGCGGACATGGTGATCCGCATCGGACAGCATCGCCAGCAGCGACTTGCCTTGCATCTTCATGGCGACGCCAATGCGGACGCGGCGGTCGGGATCGTTCGCAAGACCCTTGACGCGTTCCGGAGGCAGCCGCCACACCGCCATGGTCCGAACTTCCGGCTCCGGATCGGACAACATTGGCGCGACGCGAAACAGGCTCGCATATTTCACAGCGACCGCGCGCAATTCGAAATAGGGATGGTCGAGATAAGAGTCGGCGAGCTGCGGAGCCGCCTTGAAGAACCGGTCAATGTGCTTGATGATTCGGTCGACGACGCAGCTATGGCCCTTGCGGCACTTGCCTTCGTCGCGAAGCCCTTGATGCGGGCATTGTTCGCAATCAACTGGCCTTCCGAGCCAATCGCGGGCGTCACCGGCAGCATCCACGGCGCGCTCCAATAAATCTAGGGTCCATTGGTCAAGTCAACGCAAGGGCGGACCAGCGAAACCTTGAAACCCTCCGGCAGATTTCTCTCGCCATTAATGCGCTGTCGGCGTTGGAAATTCCGCAAGGTGAAAAAGCCGGCCTTTGCGCAAGGCCGGCGCTGTCTTCATGCCGGCACGCAGGTTTGCGGCACCGGGCAAACCGAGTCGCATTGCGGATGGTCGAAGTCGCCCTCGCATTCCGTGCATTTTTTCGGATCGATCACATAGGTCTCGTTCTTGAACGAGATCGCCGCATTGGGGCATTCGAACTCGCAAGCGCCGCAGACAGTGCATTGGGAGGCGATGATCTTGTAAGCCATTTACCGGTTCTCCTTCAACAAAATGTCCGGGAAGCTTCCGTCCGTCCCGGAGCAATAACAAAAAGGTCGAGCGTTCGTCGCCTCCGCAAATGCGGAGATTTATGATGCAGAAGGTGACAGGCTCCTACCGCCGGGACCGCGCCATATTCATGCGGGTGCAACCGCCAAAAGGCGCAGCAAATTCTGTACCAGCGCTTAAATATCTGATATTTCTGCAAGCTGCCAATCAGGAAGGCGACACTGGGTCATTTCGACAAGCATGATGTCGGACCTTCGACGAATTCGACGGCGATCTGCGCCGTCTCGGCCGGCGCCAAGCGATTCAGAATTTCTTGATTTCGATTGCATGTTTGCGCAGCGCATATCCGATCTGGCGCGGCGTCAGCCCCATCATCCGGGCGGCCTTCGCCTGAACCCAACCCGATTTCTCCATCGCTTCGAGCAATCGCGCCCGCTCAGAATCATCGCCGCCGGCGCGATCGAAAACGTCGCCATGCGAGGCCGCCGGCGCAGCGTGCAAAGCTTCAGGATTCGAGGGAGCCGCAATGGAGCGCGCTGGTTGAGGCGGCTCGCGATAGGCCTCGACCGCGGCGGGAGGAGCCGAAAACGGCCCGAGACCGCCAATCGCCTTCGGCCAGGGATCGGTCGACGCCTTTCCCTTCCATAGCGTCGCCGAAAGACATTGATCTTGCCCGCATGCAAAGTCCGATGCGACAATCGAAGCCTCAGCGGCGAAGGTCGCGGTGCGCTGGACGCAATTTTCGAGTTCGCGCACGTTGCCAGGAAAATAGCATGACTTCAAAACCTGCATCGCCTGCTTGCTGAACGCGAGCTCGCGCCCATTCTCTTCATTGAACTGCTCGAGGAAACGGGCCGCGAGCAGCGGAATGTCGCTGCTGCGCTCGCGCAAGGGCGGCAAAAGCAAAGGCACGACGCTGATTCGATAGTAGAGGTCGGCGCGGAATTCGCCGTTGCGGACGGCTTCCTCCAGGTTCTTGTTTGTGGCGGCGATGAGGCGCACGTCCGCCTTCAAGGTCTTGGTTCCGCCAACTCTCTCAAATTCGCCGCTTTGCAACACACGCAACAGCTTGGCCTGAAACGAGGAGGAAATTTCGCCGATTTCGTCGAGGAACAGCGTGCCTCCGTCGGCAAGCTCGAAACGGCCCTTGCGGGTCGCCACCGCGCCGGTGAAAGCGCCTTTTTCGTGGCCGAACAATTCCGATTCGAGAACGCTTTCAGCGAGCGCGGCGCAATTGACCTTGACGAAAGCGCGCGAGGCCCGCGGCGACATCTCGTGCAAGGCGCGCGCGAACAATTCCTTGCCGGTTCCAGATTCGCCGCGTAGCAGCATGGTCGCATTGGATCGCGCGACGATTGAGATTTTATCCAAAACCGAGCGGATCGCCGGGCTTTCCCCGATAATTCCCGACGCCTGCGCCGTGCTCGTCGGGGTCGGCTGCAGCTTGGTGATTTCCTTCTGCAGCCGGTGGCTCTCTTCGATAAGACGATCCCGATCGCGCGCGACGACCCGGTGCAATTTTACGGTCTGGCCGATCAGATTGGCGATCATCACAAGAAAGCGGACGTCGGAATCGAAGCGAAAGACGCTCTCGCCATCCCAGATACGATCCACTGTCAAAGTGCCGACAACCTTGTCGCCGGCCCGGATCGGCACGCCCATGAACGACACCTTGACGCCGTCCGATGCGAGCGCGGCGACGTCGCTCGCGTCGAAAAGATCATGATCCGCGACATTATGCACGACAAGCGGCACATCGGTCGCGATAATCTGGCCAATCGCGCGCTCGGGATAGCGCTGCGGCGTCTTGGACAGGCTATCCTCGCTCCATCCGGCGCCGACCGCGACCTCGGGTCCGCCGTCATCGGCCAGAAGCACAATTGTTCCATGCCGCATCTGAAGGAAAGACGAGAGAAGATTGAGGACATTGGCGAGCGTCGTCTCGAGCCGCGTCGGCGCCGTCAGGATTTTTGAGATTTCATAGACGCCTATCAGCGCGATTTCGCTCAATTGGATGCGTTGAGACGGAGCTTGCTTCGTCGCGGCCAAGGCGTCGAGATCAATCATTGCACGGCCTTCCCTGCCTCGGAGTCTCGCCCATTGTCGGACCCCAGACATCTGTCAATAACCTGGACATCGGGGTAGGTTTTTTGACAGAAATTGTCTTAATTCAAACGTTCGTGACTGTAATCCTGCTATGAAATCCTGTCGCTCTCAAATTTTGGGCATATTTTTGCAAAATTGATGTGCATAACGCCCTTTGGGATAGCACAAATACCCCTTTCCGTCACAGTTCGCGCCAATTTTGTTCCGTCTTGGCCGAAATGGCGCGATAATGACAAGATGATTACAAGAGCGTTTCGACAATAAAATTTTACCTTGCAGCGGACTCCTCGCAATCACGAGCTCTATTGGCGTTGATGCGACGCGCGCTGTCTTTACGAAGCAGGAGTTCTAGCCGCGTCGACTTAGCGCGGCCAATGAGAGCCTTGCCAAACAAGCCGCGTCGTTCGGCAATGGAAGCTCGCTTGTTTCGAAGCCGACGAGCCCGGCTCGACTACACCATGTTTGGCTTTCGCGACCGGTCCGTCGCCTTTACCAGATCCAGAAGAACAGAACCCAGCTTCCGACCCCGATGGAGGCCGCTGCGGCGACGCAGGCTGTGGCCGCAGACCGCCGAATAGAGGTCAGGGTAGACAGGCCGGCGATCCGCCAGCCGAGCCAGACCGACCAAAGCGCGGCGCCGGCGAGCAAAGCGCCGCGCAGCAAGCCGACAAATCCTATTGGCAGGCCCTCGGCGCGCAACATTGTGACAGTCGTGGCGCTCAACCCGAGGAAAACCCCGCAGGCGGCGATCGGAATGAGGCTTTGGGCCAGATGATGAAACCGCGTCGACGACCACGGACCGAGGCTGCGCGCTGCGGCCCAAAGACAAATCGAGACAGCAGTCCCGATCACTGCCGCGGTCGCGACGATATAGGCGAGGAGCACGGCGCCGTCGAGAAGGGTCAGCTGATCGTTGACCTCCGGATAATCGGTCAGGATCCACCATGGCGGCTGTAGCTGCATGGGCCAGACGATTCCCATGTCGATGAGTTGCTCCGCAATTGCCTGCTTGATCGCGACATACCAGGGACTGACGCTCCAATGGAAGGCGCCGGCGGCGACGCCGAGTAGGCCAAAGACGATGAGAAGGGTTTCGGCTGGCTTTGGCGTTGATCCTGCGACATGAACGATTTCATGATCCGGGGAGCGCGGCGCCAGGCTGATCGCGCCTCGAAAACTGCTGCAGCGGCCGCACATATGGCAGTCGGAGGCGCCTCGCATGGTCCGGATCGGAACCAGAGGCGCGCAATTGATCGGCGGGGCGTGGGCGTGTCCGGACAGGCGCGACGCCGTCCAAGCGTCCTGATCGACGCTGAAATGCACCGGCGCAAGCTTCGCCAGAAGGCCGAAGACGCCGTTCACCGGGCAGAGATAGCGGCACCAGACTCTTTTATTGCGGCCGTAGAGATAGCCGACGACGATCGCGCCGGCGGTCGAGCCGCCCAGGATCAAAAGCGCAGGCTTTGGATATTGATAGACGCTGACCATCTGGCCATAGATCGTGGTGCAGACGAAGGCGACGAAGGGCCAGCCCTTCCAGGTGATCCAACGCGGGACAGCGTAGCCCCGGCCGAACCGGCTGGTCGTCTCGGAAAGCGCTCCCTCAGGGCAGAACAGGCCGCACCAGGCGCGCCCGACCAGGATCATGCTGAGCAGGACGAAGGGCCACCAGAGCCCCCAAAAGGCGAATTGCGCAAAAAGCGTCAGATTGTCCCAAATATGCGCCATGCGGCCGGGCAAGGGCAGGAAAGCCGGCGTGGCGACGAGGGCGATATAGATGAGGACGATCGCCCACTGGACGCGCTGGATGAGGCTTTGGCGCCGGCGCAGCCATTCGCCAAAATTATAGAAGCCGCGCGCAAGCAAAGCCCTTTGCGTCGGCTCGCTGTCCGGCGGCGAAACCTCGGGGAGTCGCTCGGCGAAGCCCTTTTCAGGGTCGGCAACCAGGAAGGCCGTCATGACAACTCAATCTCCAAAGCTCTTCGCGCCGCGCCGCCCGCTCCGCGGTCGTGAAAGACGCGCAGAGAATTGTCTGGTTTCGTTCATTTGCGCCGCCAGCCGCGCTATGCACGACCCAAACCAGCGGCCTGGCGCGCGTGTCATGGATAAGACAAAGGCTTCGACGATGATATTCCCGCCTCATTTCGCGACGAGCACGGCTTTGGGCGCGTCTGGGTGAAAATCGTCAAAAAAGGGATATTCTCCCGGATCCAGCGTCCTGAATACGAGAGTTGACGTCGAATCTGGCGCAAGGACCTTTTCCTTCCGCAACTCATTGCTTTCGAATTCGGCCGGCGTCACGCCGGTATTGCGCAACTCCAGCTTGAAGCGCCGGTTGGCCGGCACCTCAAGCCGCTGCGGCTCGACCTTGCCGTCGTGAAACTCAATCGTGAACACCGGTTCGTCTTCGGCCCGAAGAGGAGCCTCTGCGCCGATGAAAACAAGCCCGATGAGCCAAATTGTCGCGTTTCTGCGCACGCTGTCGCCCTTTGCGCGGATCAATAGGCACCCTTTTTTCCGGCTCCTGCATAGACGAAATCATATTCGACCGTGAAGGCGTTGAACCAAGGTCCGACGCCAGTTTCCTTATCGGTATGCCGGCCAAAATGAGCGTGCGGATTCTCGCTCGGCGGCGCAATCGTCAAACGGAGCCGGTACTTGCCGGGTCCGAACAGCTTGACGTTGTCGCCATAATGCGGACCGTCATTCGCCACCATCGGCATGAAAGCGCCCTTCAAGGTCTGGTTGTCGTCGAGCTTGGTCAATTCGTAGTCAACCGAGAGATAGGGAATCCAATCCCCTTGCGCAAAGCCATTCTTGTTGTCCTTCGCCGCCTTGATGTCTGACTCGAGATGCACGTCCGAGTCCTTTGCTGGGCGCATGACGTCGGGAGGATCCATCTCGATCGGCTGCAGATAGACCGCCCCGATCTCAAGGCCGTTTTTCTGCTGCGGCTTGCCAATCGGATATTCTTTGGCGAAAACCGGCAATCCGATCAAAACGGCGCTCGTCACGCAGACCAAAGTAAAGCCAAATCGCATTATCTCATCTCCCTGACCGGCGCCGACGCAATGGCGTTCGGTCGCCAGCAACGATAATGCCTAGCATAGCAGCTTTCTACCCGAATATTGCAAGATCGACTAGATCAAAGCATCCGTAGCTAAATTGGAACCGATCTAATCTAGCTCTGCTCTAAATGATCTGATGCTTAATCCAGGCCGAATACGCCGCGAAGGCGCGACAGGTCGGCCTCCCGTCCGGGAATGCCGAAGCGGAGCCAGGAAGGCCGCGCATCGAAACGCCGAACCAAAATCCCTGCTTTCGCCAAAGTTTCGAACCAACCGGAAACGTCCACATGCCCCGTTAGGCGAAAAAGCGGGCCGCCGCCGAGGACATTGAAGCCAGCCGCCACAAGAGTCTCGTCGAGCGCCCCGACATCGATCGCGAGCTGTTTTCCAGTCGCGGCGAGCCAGGTCAGATCCGATAAAGCCGTCGATCCGATTGCGATCGCCGCGCCGGAGACCGGCCAGCATCCCAAAGCGGCGCGCAGTTTCGCGGCGAGAGGATCCGGCGCAATCGCGAAGCCGAGCCGAAGCCCCGGAAGGCCATAGGCCTTGCCGAATGAGCGAAGCGCGACGACTCCAGCCGGCGGCATGTCGGGGACGATGCTGGCGCCAGGGCTCAAAAAATCCATAAAGGCTTCATCGACGATCAAGAGACCGCCGTGTTTGCCAAGATCGGCGGCGAGCGCGCGCAGGTCTTGCGCTGCGACGAGCCTGCCGTCAGGATTGTTGGGATTGACGACAATGGCGACATCCTTGTCGGCGAGTTCGGCGAGATCCTCGACGATCGCCACCTCGGCGCCGCTGGCGCGCCAGACGCGGGAATGTTCGGAATAAGTGAAGCCCAAAATGCCGACGCGCCGGGCTGGAACGAGATGTGGCAGCCAGCCGATGATCGACTGGGTGCCGGGAGCGGCGACGATTGCCGCGCCCTCGGGCGCGCGATAGGCCAACGCCGCCGCGCTTTCAAGTGCGCACAGGGCCGACGGGTCCGGCAGGCGGGTCCATGCCTCCGCGGACAAATCCGCCAAGGGATAGGCGTAGGGGCTGACGCCTGTCGAAAGATCGAGCCATGGCTCGGGCGCCAAGGGGAATGCGCGCCGCGCCGCGGAAAGATTGCCGCCATGCCCGGCGCCGGCTAACTCCTGCGTCTCGATGGCTGGAATTTGACGCATGGACCTCAATGCAACTCTTCCGCTCGCGGCGCTCGCTGTGGCCATTGAGGCTGGCCTCGGCTACCCGCGCGCCCTGTTCGAGGCAATCGGCCATCCCGTGACCTGGATCGGCGCCTTGATCGCGCGCGCCGACCGCGGCCTCAACCGCGACGATCAATCCTTTGCCAACAGGCGCGCCCTGGGCTTCCTCGCCCTTGGCATTGTCCTGGCGACCGCCGGAGGCGGCGCATATGTCGTCACCCTTGCAATAGCCGCCGCCGTCCCGTCTCATCCGATCGGCGTCCTGGTTACAGCGCTTATCGCGTCGAGCCTCATCGCGCAACGCAGCCTCCACGCGCATGTCCGCGCCGTCGCCGAAGCTTTAGACCAGGGCGGGCTTTCAGCGGGGAGGCAAAGCGTCGCCGCAATCGTCGGCCGCGACGTCGAGAGTCTCGACGAGCCCGGCGTCGCCCGCGCCGCGATTGAGAGCCTCGCCGAAAATTTTTCGGACGGAATCGTCGCGCCCGCCTTCTGGCTTGCGCTCGGCGGGTTGCCCGGCGGACTATGCTACAAGGCGACCAATACGGCCGACAGCATGATCGGCCATCGCACCAAGCGCCATGAAGCTTTCGGCTATGCGGCGGCGAGGCTCGACGATCTCGTCAATTTTTTTCCGGCGCGGCTGTCCGTGCTTTTGGTCGCGGCGGCGGCGCTTTTGGTTCCTGGAGCCTCCGCTGGCGAAGCGCTGCGGATCGCGCTGCGCGATTCGCGCGGACATCCTTCGCCCAACGCCGGATGGCCGGAAGCGGCTTTCGCCGGCGCGCTAGGCTTGCGGCTCGGCGGTCCGCGCATCTATGGCCAGATCAGGATCGAGGACGCCTGGATCGGCTCTGGCAAGGCAACCGTTTCGGCGGCGGACATCCGCCGCGCCCTCGCGCTCTACCGCTGCGCCTGCCTCATCCATTGCTGCGTTCTGACGCTGCTTGCGCTTTTCTTCATCGCGCGAGCGTGAGCAGATGGTCGAGATCCACATGGGCTTCGAGATGCGCGGCGACGGCGTCGAGCGCCTGCTCGATCGTTTCGTCATAAGAGACGCCGGACCCGGTCGCGCCGAGCTTCGCGAGCAGAGCGCTCCGCTGCGCAGGATCTGCGAAAAGCCCATGCACATAGCAGCCGCTCACCCGCCCATTGGCGGAGATCGCGCCATCCGCGCGTCCATCGTCGAAAGCGAGCAAAGGCCGCGCGCAATCAGGCCCAAAACTTCGCCCGAGATGCATTTCATAGCCGTTGAAAGGCGCGCCATTTTCCGCGCCGACGCCTTGCACCGGCGCAAGCAGCTTCTCGCCGGTGAACTCGGTTTCGATATCGAGCAGGCCGAGCCCCCGCGCCTCGCCGGGGAGGCCCTCGAACCCTTGCGGATCGCGGAGCGTTCGGCCGAGCATCTGATAGCCGCCGCAAAGGCCGAACACATGACCCCCGCGCCGCACATGGGCGGCGAGGTCGATGTCCCAGCCCTCCGCGCGAAAAGCCGCGAGATCGGCGATCGTCGTCTTGGAGCCCGGCAGAAGCACAAGCACGGCTTCGACCGGCAGAGTCTCCCCGCTCTTGACCATTAGGAGCCGGACCTCGCTTTCGAGCGCGAAAGGATCAAGATCGTCGAAATTGGCGATTCCAGGCAGAACTGGAACGGCGATGGCGATCGGTCCGCCGCCAGACTCGGATCGCGTCGCAAGAGCCAGAGAATCTTCAGCAGGCAGCCGCGCTGCGGCGGGACAAAAAGGGATGAGCCCCAGCCCCGGCCAGCCGGTATGGGTCTCGATCAACTGCATGCCCTCCGTAAAGAGCGAGGGATCGCCGCGAAACTTGTTGACGAGGAAGCCTTTGATCATGCCGGCGTCCGCCGGATCGAGCACCGTCTTGGTTCCAACGATCTGGGCGATGACGCCGCCGCGATCGATGTCGCCAAGCAAAATCACCGGAACCTCGGCGGCGCGGGCGAAGCCCATATTGGCGATGTCATTCTTGCGCAGATTGATTTCCGCCGCGCTTCCGGCGCCTTCGACGATGACGAGATCGGCGGCGGCGCTGAGCCGCGCGAAACTGTCGAGCACGGAGGCGAGCAGCTTCGGCTTCCAATCCTGATAGTCGCGCGCCTGCGCCTGGCCAATGACGCGGCCCTGCGCCACCACCTGCGCGCCTCCGCCTGCATGCGGCTTCAAGAGCACCGGATTCATGTCGATAGAGGGCGCGACGCCGCAGGCTCTCGCCTGCACCGCCTGGGCGCGGCCGATCTCGCCACCGTCCGACGTCACGGCGGCGTTGTTCGACATGTTCTGCGGCTTGAACGGCCTGACCGCGAGGCCGCGCTTGCTATAGGCGCGACAGAGCCCTGCGACGATCAGCGATTTGCCGACGTCGGAGCCCGTCCCTTGCAGCATCAACGCCTTCGCCCGCCCCGCCATGAGCTAGAACTCGATTCCTTCCTGCGCCTTCACGCCCGCCTTGAAATGATGCTTCACGAGCGTCATCTCGGTCACGAGATCGGCGGCCTCGATCATTTCCGGCTTGGCGTTGCGGCCGGTGACGACGATATGAAGATCGGGCCTGCGGCCTCGGAGCGCGGCGACGACGTCGGAGAGAGGAAGGTAATCGTAGCGCAGGGCGATATTCAATTCGTCGAGCACGAGAAGCCTGATCTCGGGGTCCGCCATAAGCTCTTGCGCCTTGACCCAGGCGGAGTTCGCCGCCCTCACGTCGCGGGCTCGATCCTGCGTCTCCCAGGTGAAGCCCTCGCCCAGCGTATGCCAGGAAACAAGATCCGAGAACCGGGCGAGAGCCGCGCGCTCGCCGGTCTCCCAGCCGCCCTTGATGAATTGCACGATTCCGCAAGACCAACCATGGCCAAGCGCACGAAGCAAGAGCCCGAATGCTGCCGTGGACTTGCCTTTGCCGGATCCGGTATGGACGATGAGGAGCCCCTTCTCGGCGATGGTCTTGGAGGCGACCTCGGCGTCCTGCGCGGCCTTGCGCTTCGCCATTTTTTCGCGGTGGCGGAGGGCTTCGACGTCGTTTTGCGATTGGATCATCGGACCTCGTTCGTGAAAGAATAATGGTTGAGGCTCACTTGATTTTGAAATAGTTGCGCAAGGCGAGGCCGAAGAAAAATATGACGGCGATCGAAACGACGTTTTGCACAATCACCAGCAATTGAACGCCAAGCGGGGGAATGGGAGAGCGTTGGCCGCAAACATCGCCAGTACAATATAAAGATTTCTTGATCCCGGCGTCGATGGAAAGTTGGCCGACAAACGGCACTGCATTGCTAAGTGCGAGCATCAACACTGCTTGATCGTAGTAGTCCTTGTTGGCGGGGTCCACTTTTTGCTTAAAGGGCGCGAGGATCAAGGCATATCCGAAATTAAAAATGAACACGCTCGCAACGAGCCCTATGAAAGGTCGCGCTAAGCTGCGCCCGTAATCGGAAAGCAACCAATAGAGGAACATGATGATTATCCAGGCCCCTTGGCCTAAAAGCCGCGCAAAGGCGATCGACTTCTCCGTGATCGCCGTCCTCGTCAGCTCCTTACAACGTTGATGTAAATAGACCCCGCGCTCGGCTTTTCGCTCTTCGATATAGAGGTCACGTTCGAGATCGTGGTTCTTTAGATTCTTCCACGATCTTTCGAAGCTGGCGCAAGCGGATTGGGACCGTGCTATCCTTGGTCCAAGCTAGCAGATTGTTTGGCTGCACAAACCCAATATGAGTGCCGGTAAAGTCAATGCGAGCGACATTGATCGCGGCATAGAAAAGTGGTGGGCGGTAAAAGCGTGCTTGGATGAAACTTGCCGTCTGTTCAAAGGAACGGCCCGAGAAATCGGCCTCTTCATCGAAGCGCGCATTTGCGAACGAGATTCCTTGGAAACGATCAGGTCCTGAGAGGAACTCCGCCCATGCAATGTCATGCCGCCTTTTCAGGGCAACACGGGCTTCTTTGTCATCCATGTCATCGTTATCCTCTAGCTTCTTGTTCCACTGCTCCGTAGAAACTCCCTTGAATGTGGCTCCGCGTTTGAAAATCGTGTCGTCGAGCGACATTCCCCCGCCAAAGGTCGCCCCATCAAAGTCAGCCAGATCAGCGAAGGTTGCGCCGTCGAACACGGCCATTGCACCGAACGTCGCGCAATCGAAGCTCGCAAGGATGAACTGCGCTCCGGTGAAATTGGTAAACAAACCGAATGTCACGAAGCTGAAATAGGCAATAGCGAAGGTTGCGTCTTCGAAACTAGCGCCCATTTCGAAGGCCGCGCCCTCGAAGATAGCTCCACCACTAAAGGTCGTGTCGTTGAAGTCAGCGGCGCAACCGAAGGCCGCGCCTGAAAACATGGCAAAGTCACCAAAGCTGGCTCCCTCGAAGGTAGCAAAGTCACTAAAGACGGCACCGTTGAAGTTGGCTTTGCTATCAAAGATCGCACCTTCGAAGCTGGCGCGGCCCGCTCTGAAGGCTACGAAGTCTTCTTGGACTTGCCGCTTAATGCCCCTCCATTCACAATCCGAAAAATCCGCTTCATCCCCAAATTCAAAGCCTGAGAAATCGATTCTGTCCCAAGGCTCTCGGGAAAAATCGATCTGAGCAAAGGTCACGCGTACGTCTTTGTTGGCTGGATCGCGCCGCCATCCGTTCCAGGATTCCCTACCCTTTGCCGCTAGGTCAAGAAAGAAGGCCTTGACGTGCTCATTGACTTGCTTCTCGGCGGGCGCATCTTTCGTCGGTGTGGTCTCATCCACTTTCCCCATGAGCGATGTCCCCAGTCGACTGACTAATAACGTGACCATTTAATATATTGGCTCGATGCAAGCGGACTGGTGTGGTTACAGTCAAGCACAAATCCCCCCGGCGCTTGCTACGTCTCATTCGCCGCATTGCAAGCGAATTCGAACCAATCCGCTTCCGCGATAGCAGCCGAATTGACAGAAATCCGTGCTCGTATAGTCTCCCTCCCCGTAACGGTCCCTCGCTTCGAGGGGTAAAAGGGAATGTGGCGGCGCGCTTGCGCCGGAAGCCACAGCTGCCCCCGCAACTGTCAGCGGGTAGCCGCGCGCTAAAATGCCACTGGGACGCCGGGCGACCGGATTCTGGGAAGGCGGCGCAAGGCGATGATCCGCGAGCCAGGAAACCTGCCGTTCGAATCGAGCAAGGCCGGCGGGGTGCTCCGGTCTTTATCGATGCCGGCGAGCCCGCCCGCCGGCGAAGGAGCCCGCATCCTTGCGGCGCTTCCGCTGTAGCGCCCGCGCGTAAAGGCAACGCCGAAGGATCGGGCGCTTCAATGACCACATTCGCATGACGAGCCTCGCCAAGATTCCGGCGACGATCATCACCGGCTTCCTCGGCGCCGGGAAGACGACGCTCATCCGCCACATCCTCGCGACCGCCAACGGCCGCCGCCTAGCGCTCATCATCAATGAATTCGGCGACGTCGGCATCGACGGCGAGATCCTGAAAACATGCGGCGACCTCGCCTGCCGCGAGGACAGCATCATCGAGCTTGCGAATGGCTGCATCTGTTGCACCGTCGCCGATGATTTTCTGCCCGCGATCGAGCGGCTCCTGGCCCTCGATCCGCGGCCCGACCACATCATCATCGAGACTTCCGGCCTCGCCTTGCCGAAGCCATTGGTCAAGGCTTTCGACTGGCCTTCCATTCGCTCCAGACTGACTGTTGACGGCGTCATCGCCGTAGTGGATGGCGCGGCCACGGCGGACGGCCGCTTCGCCGACGACCCGGCGAAGCTGGCGCGCCAGCGCGACGCGGACCCCTCGATCGAACATGACAATCCGCTTGAGGAAGTGTTCGAGGATCAATTGCTTTGCGCCGATCTCATCATTTTGAACAAGGCGGATCTGATCAGCGAAGCGGAGCAAGCGCAGATCACGGCCGATATCGCCGCGCAAATCCCTCGCGCCGTAAAAATCGTCGCCGCTCATGAAGGACGCATCGACGCCAGGGTCCTGCTTGGCCTCTATGCCGCCGCCGAAGACGATCTCTCCGCCCGGCCCTCGCATCACGACGCCGAGTCGGAGCATGATCACGATGATTTCGAAAGCATCATCATCGATATGGGCGCGATCGAGGACAGCGCCGCATTGATGCGCCAATTGGCGGAGGTCGTCGAACGCCATGACGTGCTGCGGATCAAGGGCTTCCTTGAATTGCGCGGCAAGCCGATGCGGCTTCTCGTGCAAGGGGTCGGCAAGCGGCTTCAGCATAGTTTCGATCGGCCTTGGCGACCAGATGAGCCGCGGCGCGGACGGCTGGTGATCATCGGCGAAAAGGGCCTCGACGCGGGGTCGATCTCGCAGGCTCTGACGCGCGGGGAGTTTTGACTTCATGCATCTCCTGCGCACGCAATCACGATCGTTCGACGAGGCCGAGGCCGCGATCGACCTTGCGCAGACTCCGGCCGACCTCGTGTTCTTGTCGTTTTCCGACAGCGATCTCAAGATCGTGGCCGAAGCCGCGCGGCGCGCCGATCATCCTATAAGCTTGCGCCTGGCCAATATCGCGCAGCTCAAACATCCCTATTCGGTCGATCTTTATATCGAGAAGGTCGTCTCGAAAGCCCGCTTCGTCCTTGTCCGCCTGCTCGGCGGCCTCGACTATTGGCGCTATGGCGTCGAGGAGCTGGCGCGCGCGGCGCGGGCTCAGAATTTCGCGCTCGCCATCGTGCCCGGCGAGGCTCTAGCGGACGAAAGGCTCGACGCCGCCTCGACCTTGCCCGTCGCCGATCTGCGCCGCATCCTGGCCTCTTTCCAGCACGGCGGAGTGGAAAGCATCGCGGAGCTTCTCGACCGGATAAACGGTTTTCCGCGCGCTCTTACATTTCAGTGCGAGCCGCCGGCGCCTCCAGCTGCTGGCCGCTTCGAGGCCGGCTGCCGCACGCTTGAGGCCGCCAAGGGCGGGGCTTTCATAATCTTCTATCGCTCCTTCCTCCTCGCCGCCGATGTCGCGCCGATTCAAGCCCTCGCCGACGCTTTGTCCACGCGCGGCTTCAGCGCAATTTCGATCTTCGTGGCGAGCCTCAAGGACGCGCAAGCGATCGATTTCCTTCGCGCCGAAATCGCGCGCGAAAAACCCGACGTCATTATCAACACGACCGGATTTTCCGCCCGCCTCGACGACAGCGCAAGCGTGCTGGACGAGGCTGACGCGCCGGTGCTGCAGGCGATCCTCGCCGGCTCGACTGAAACGCAATGGAAAACCGACGCGCGTGGCCTGAGCGCCGCAGATCTCGCGATGAATATCGTTCTGCCCGAAATGGACGGGCGATTGATCACCCGCGCGATCGCCTTCAAGACGCAAGCCGAATATCGCGAAGATCTCGAATTCGCGCCCGTCGTTCACGCCGCGTCGACCTCGCGCGTCAACTTTGTCGTCGATCTCGCCCGCGCCTGGATAAGATTGCGCAACACGCCGCGCGCGGAGCGCAAAATCGCCTGCGTGCTTTCGGATTATCCGAGCAAAGCGGGGCGCGGCGGCTATGCGGTCGGGCTCGATACGCCGAAGAGCATAGCCTCGATCGCGGCTCTCTTGCGAGAGGCAGGATATGACATCGGGCCGCTTCTGCACGAAGACGATTTGATGCGCCGTCTCGAGGCCGCCGCCGTAACAGAGAGGTTGAGCCTCGCCGCTTACGCCGAAGCGCTTCGCGCCATGCCGCCCGATTTCGTCAAGTCCGTGCGCGCGCAATGGGGAGAACCAGAAGAAGACGAACGAGCGCATGCAGGCGCGTTTGAGTTTTCAATTCTACGCGCGGGCCATTTGCTCATCGCGCTCCAGCCCGATCGCGGCGCAGCCTTGGATCGCAAAGCCGACTATCACAATGCGGCTTTGCCGCCGCGCCATTTCTACATCGCCTTCTATGTCTTCCTGCGGCAATGTGAAAAGATCGACGCCATGATCCATTGCGGAACGCATGGCACGCTCGAATGGCTGCCTGGCAAGGCGGTCGCGCTCGATGAGGATTGCGCGCCGGAAGCGGTGCTCGGGCCTTTGCCTGTTATCTATCCTTTCATCGTCAATAATCCGGGCGAGGCGGCGCAGGCCAAACGCCGCATCGGCGCGCTTACGATCGGCCATATGACGCCGCCTTTGACGGAGGCCGGAAGCCATGGGGCGGCGATCGAGATCGAAGCTTTGTTTGATGAATATGCCGCGGCCGAAGCGCTCGACCCCAAGCGCGCCCGGCTCTTGGCGAAAGCCATTCTCGAGCGCGCCGAGGAAACCGGATTGGCGCAAGACTGCGGGCTCGAAAGAGGCGCCGATCCGATGGAAGCCCTGACCCATCTCGATGGCTGGCTTTGTGATCTGAAGGAAATGCGCATTCGCGACGGCTTGCATGTCTTCGGGCAATCCCCCGGCGCGTCCCTGCGCGACGCCGCGGCCGGTCTCCTGCACAACATGCAAGCCTCCTCCTCAGCGCAAGGGCAATCAGGCGCCGACGCGCTCGAAGACACTGCGGCGCTCATCGAATCTTGCGGGCCGGCTGAGCGCGCAGGTCTGCTCGCCGCGCTCGACGGCCGTTTCGTCGCGCCGGGTCCGGGCGGCGCGCCCTCACGCGGACGCCTCGACGTCTTGCCGACGGGCCGCAATCTCTATGGCGTCGATCCGCGCGCGGTCCCGACCCGCACCGCCTGGGAGATAGGACGCCGCGCCGCGCGCGAGGTCTTGAACCGCCATGCCCAGGACCACGGCGAATGGCCGAAGCGGATCGTCCTGGACCTTTGGGCGAGCGCGACCATGCGCACCGGCGGCGACGATCTCGCGCAAGGCCTCGCGCTTCTCGGCGTCGCCCCCGTCTGGGATCACGCATCCTCGCGCGTCACAGGCTTCGAGATCATCTCCCCCGCTCGCCTCGACCATCCGCGCATAGACGTGACCTTGCGAATCTCGGGCCTCTTCCGCGACGTCTTTCCGGCGCAGATCGCGCTATTCGATCAGGCCGTGCGCGCCGTCAGCGAACTCGACGAAGACGGCGACAGCAATCCTTTGGCGGCAGCGCGGCGCCGAACGACTGGCGCGCTCTCCCGCATCTTCGGCGCCGCGCCGCAGGCCTATGGGATCGGCGTTTCCCGCGCGATCGATGGCGATCCTTCGCTCGCGCGCGACGATCTCGGACGCCTCTATCTCGCCGCGACCTCGCATGCCTATGGCGGCGCGCGAGGCGAAGGCGTCGCCACGGCGGAATTCGCGGATCGCGTCGCTACAGCCGACGCCCTCATTCATGTGCAGGATCAGGACGAGCAGGATATTCTCGACGCCGACGCAATCATCGATCATGAGGGCGGCTTCGCCGCGGCCGCGCAAATGCTCGGCAATGACCCCGCCATCTACCATGTCGAGACGACCCGTCCCGGCGCGATCAAGGCGCGCACATTGCAAGAGGAAATCGCTCGCGTTGTGCGCGGACGCGCGAGCAATCCGCGCTGGATCGCCGGGCAAATGCGCCATGGCCATCGCGGCGGCGCCGAAATCGCCGAGACGATCGATCATCTCTTCGCCCTCGCGGTTCTAACGGACGCCGTCGCAAGCCAACATTTCGAGCTCATGTTCGAGGCGACCTGCGGCGCGCCGGCCGTGCGGGCGTTTCTGATCGAGGCCAATCCGAAGGCGGCGCTCGCCATTGTCGAGCGTTTCGAGGCCGCCCTGCGGCGCGGCTTCTGGCAAAGCCGCCGCAACTCCACGCTCGCCATCCTCGCCGAGATGCGGGAGACGCTCGCATGACGGCCGCGGCTTCCTTGCGGAAAGGCTGGTGTCCCGGCGCGCTGCGCCCGATGCCCGCCAAGGACGGGTTTCTTGTGCGCCTGCGCATCAGCGGTGGCGCACTTTCGGCCGTGGCAATGCGGCGGCTTGCACAGGCCGGGCGCGACCATGGCAATGGATTGTTCGATCTCTCCTCACGGGCGAATTTGCAAATGCGCGGCGTCTCCGAACGCAGCCTGCCCTTGCTGAGGAAGATGCTCGACGATCTCGGTCTCCTCGACCAGGACGCGGAGGCGGAGGCCATTCGCAATGTTTTGGCAAGCCCGCTCGCCGGACTCGATGCGCCGATCGATGTGAGATCGATCGCACGATCGCTCGAAGCGGCGCTCGTTCGAGAGACCGAGCTTCACGGACTGCCGGGAAAATTCGGCTTCCTCATCGATGATGGCGGCGCCCTTTCGCTGGCTCATGTTCCAGCGGATGTCAGATTCGACTACAGCGCGGAGCGCGACGCTTTCGCGGTTCGAACCGGAGGAAGCGCACGCGAGGCCGCTTTTCTCTGCGATTGCGAGCCGAGGGATGTCGTCGACATTGCGCTGCGGCTCGCTCGGGCCTTCATGCGGCTCGGTTTGTCCATGCGCGAGCCGCCGCGTCGGATGCGGGAGCTTGTAGCGGAATGCGGCCCGGCGTCCATCGCCAAGGCTGCGGGATTGAGCCTCGCGCCGGCGCCAGAGCCCGAACCCCTCGCCGAGCCTTGTCCGATCGGACTGATCAGATTGGAGCAGGAAACATATAGCTTCGGAGTCGGCGCGGCCTTCGGCCGTCTCGATGCGGCCATGCTCGAAACCATCGCGGACGCGGCCGCGATTTTCGGGCAAGACGAAATCCGGCTCACGCCCTGGCGCGCGATTCTCTTGCCTTTTGTCGATGCAGGGCGAGACAAAGCCTTGCGGGCGCATTTCGCAGCGGAAAATTTCATTATTGACGCGGCGGACCCGAGACTTGCGGTCGCCGCTTGCGGCGGCGCGCCCGCCTGCGAACGCGGCTCGACGCCAACCCATGCCGACGCCTTGTCCCTTGCGTCCATCGCGCGGCGCTTGCAAGAGACAGGCGTCGCGCTGCATGTATCCGGCTGCGTCAAAGGATGCGCCCGTCAAGCCGCGACCGCCTACACGCTCGTTGCGAACGCAGGGCGCTATGATCTCATCCAGGACGGAACGGCGCAGGACGCGAGTCCGATGCAGGGGCTCACTTTGGCGCAGGCGCAAAGCGTGCTCGAAGCCATCGCCCTAAAGAAGGAATTGGCGCGGGAGCTCGAGTTTTCATGACCGCAACGCCAACCGCGCCGAGCCGCTTCGACTATGTCCGCGACGGCGCCGAGATCTATCGCCGCTCTTTCGCAACGATCCGCGCCGAAGCCGATCTCGTGCGCTTTGCGCCGGACGAAGAGAGCGTCGCCGTGCGCATCATTCACGCTTGCGGAATGGTCGAGATCGCCGCTGACCTCGTCTTCTCGCATGACGCCGTCGCGTTAGCGCGGCGCGCGCTGCGAGGCGGGGCGCCCATCCTCTGCGATTCCAAAATGGTCGCCCAAGGCGTGACAAGGGCGCGTCTGCCGCGAGACAACGATGTGATTTGCACGCTCGACGATCCTTCAGTCGCCGCCCTCGCCGGAAAAATCGGCAATACGCGCAGCGCCGCAGCCCTCGAGCTCTGGCGCGATCGGCTCGACGGCGCCGTCATCGCCATAGGAAATGCGCCGACGGCTCTGTTTTATCTTCTCGACATGCTCGGCGAACTCCCCGCGCGGCCAGCTTGCATCATTGGGATGCCGGTCGGTTTCGTCGGAGCGGCCGAATCGAAAGAGGCGCTAATCGCCGAGGCGCCCGCGCCCTTCATCACGGTGCGGGGACGCAAAGGCGGCAGCGCCATGACGGCCGCCGCCTTGAACGCGATCGCGAGCGAAAGCGAATGAACGTTTCGCCGCAGCGGGAAGGACGTCTTTTCGGCGTCGGGCTAGGACCCGGCGATCCCGAGCTTCTTACGATCAAGGCCGCAAGGGTTATCGAGGCCGCGCCGGTCGTCGCCTTCTTCGCCAAGAAAGGAGCGCCCGGAAAAGCGCGGACGATCGTTGATCGCTGGCTTGGCTCCCAATGCCTGGAATTGCCGCTCATTTATCCTTTGACGACCGAGATTCATTTTCACGATCCGGCCTATGTCGAGGACTTACGCGCATTCTACGCGCAGGCGGCCCAAACGATCGCGGCGCATCTCTCGGGCGGCCGTGACGTCGCACTCGTCTGCGAGGGCGATCCGCTTTTCTACGGCTCGTTCATGCACATCTATATCCGGCTGAAGGATCGTTTCGAGATCGAAGTTGTTCCGGGCGTCACCGGAATGTCCGGGTGCTGGAGCGCGGCGAAACTGCCGATGGCCTGGGGCGACGATATTGTCAGCGTCCTTCCAGGCACGCTGGAAGGCGCTTTGCTCGCGCGCCATTTAAGCTCGAGCGACGCCGCAATCATCATTAAGATCGGCGCGAATCTGGCGAAGATCCGCGCGGCCATCGCGCAAGCCGGCCGCCTCAAGACCGCGATCTATGTCGAGCAGGGCACGGCGAAAGCCGAGAAGATCATCCCGCTCGCGGAAAAGACCGACGATCAAGCGCCTTATTTTTCGCTCGTTCTCATTCCCGGCGAAGGGAGGCGTCCATGATGCAGCCGCCACGCGTCCAAGCGGGAAATCTGCGCATCGTTGGGCTCGGCCCCGGCGACGCGGGCTGGCTGACGCCCGAAGCTTCGGCCGTTCTCGCCAACGCCACCGATCTCGTCGGCTATGCGCCCTATCTCGACAGGATTCCGCATCAACACGGGCAGGTGCGGCACGCAAGCGACAATCGCGTCGAGCTGGAGCGCGCGCGGCATGCACTGCGCTTGGCCGAAGACGCGCGCCAAGTCGCCGTCGTCTCCGGCGGCGATCCCGGCGTTTTCGCTATGGCCGCCGCCGTCTTCGAAGCAATCGAGGGGGGCGACCCCGCCTGGCGTGAGATCGACATCGCCGTATGTCCCGGCGTATCCGCGATGCAGGCTGCGGCGGCGCGCATCGGCGCCCCTTTGGGCCATGATTTCTGCGCCATATCCTTGTCTGATAATCGCAAGCCCTGGTCCTTGGTGGAGCAGAGATTGACGGCGGCGGCGATCGGCGATTTCGTGATCGCCCTCTATAATCCCGCGTCGAAGGCAAGGCCGCATCAGATCCATGACGCTTTCGCCCTGCTGCGCCAGCGCAAGGCCGGCGCAACGCCGGTGATTTTCGCCCGCGCCGTCGGGCGTCCGGATGAGAAAATCATCGTGACGACGCTTCGATCGGCCGAACCGAGCCTCGCCGACATGAGCACGCTCGTGATCATCGGCTCCAGCGAAACGCGGATGATCGAACGCGCGGGCGCGCGGCCTTTCGTCTATACGCCGCGCGGCGCCGGAGCCTCGCCATGACGAAGGATCAAGGCGAGCGCTTCGGCCGGATCGTGCAAGGCTTCTCGCGTTGCGCTTGCCGGGCGCTCGACCATGACGACCGGCAAGCCGAGGCGCCGCGCGGCGAGAATCTTGGCGAAAGTAGCGTCGCCGCCGCTATTCTTCGTGACGATCACATCGATCTTCTCCTCGCGCAAAAGCCTCTCCTCCACTTCGAGCGCGAAAGGGCCTCGGCCGGAAATCACGCGATGATGCGGCAGGCTCGGCGCGGGATCGAGCGCATCGATTGCGCGGATAAGATAGAAGTGTTTAGCCGCCGCCGCGAAGGCTTCGAGCTGCAAGCGGCCGATGGTGAGGAAGACGCGCTTCGGCTCGGAGCCCAGCAAGGCTACTGCCTCGGCCATGTCGCTCGCTTGCGTCCAGCGATCGCCTTGCTCCGGCCGCCAGGCTGGACGCGACAAGGCGATGAGCGGAATGCGGGCGCGCCCCGCCGCGAGGACTGCATTGCGGGACATGCGTTCGGCATAGGGATGCGTGGCGTCAATGAGAACGTCGATGCGGTTCTGAGCAAGATAAGAGACAAGCCCCTCGACTCCGCCAAAGCCTCCGACACGAAACGGGATCGGCGGCGCCAGCGGCGTCTTGGTGCGGCCGGCGAAGGACAGCACCGAGTCGATGTCGCTCCGACCCGCAAGCAAAGCGGCGAGCTGGCTCGCCTCCGTGGTCCCGCCGAGCACAAGAACGCGCATCGCCTCCCCTCCAGACATCGGCCCGCGCCGCCATGACCTCGACGCCGCCAAGCAAAAAATGGCTGTCGCTGATCGGCATTGGCGAGGATGGCGTCAATGGTCTTTCTCCTGCCGCGCGCCTGCTGCTTGCGCAAGCTGAATTCGTCGTAGGCGGCGCCCGACATCTTGCGCTTGCCGGAAAGCTGGATGCGGAGACCATGACATGGCCTTCGCCACTGGCGGACGCTCTGCCGAAAATTCTCGCGCGACGCGGCGCGCCGGTCTGCGTGCTCGCCTCCGGCGATCCGTTCTTTTACGGCGTCGGCGCGCTCATCGCCGCGCATGTGCCAGCGCGGGAAATTGAATGCCTGCCGGCGCCCTCCGCCTTCAGCCTTGCGGCCGCGCGGCTTTGCTGGAGCCTGCAGGACTGCCGCCTTATTTCGCTGCATGGACGCGATTTCGAGCGGATCATTCCGGCGCTGCAGCCCGGCGCGAAAATTCTCTGCCTGTCCTGGGATGAGACGACGCCGCCGCGCCTCGCGAAGCTTCTTTGTGAGCGCGGCCTTGGGCAATCGAAAATCATCGTCATGGAGGCTATGGGCGGACCGAGGGAGCGCCTGCGCGAATGTACGGCCGAGGCTTTCGCCATGGATGCGATCGATCCTTTGAACCTTGTCGCAATCGAGATCAACGCCGACGCCCAGTCCCGCGTAACGCCGGTCGCGAGCGGCCTTGCCGACGACTGGTTCGAAAATGACGGCCAAATCACCAAGCGGGAAGTACGCGCCGTCGCCTTATCGGCGCTCGCGCCCAAACGTGGCGAGCTTCTTTGGGATGTCGGGGCGGGCTCGGGTTCTATTGCGATCGAATGGCTCCTTGCCGACCCGGCCAATCGCGCCATTGCGATCGAGGCGCGGGCGGAGCGCGCCGAACGCATCTTGCGCAACGCCAAGGCGCTTGGCGCGCCACAGATCGAGATCCTGACTGCGGCGGCTCCCGCCGCTTTCGCCGGCTTGCCGCAGCCGGATGCGATTTTTGTCGGCGGCGGCGCTAGCGACCAGGGACTTCTCGACGCGGCTTTCGCCGCATTGGCGGCGGGCGGCAGGCTCGTCGTCAATGCGGTGACGCTCGAAACCGAGGCGGAGCTGATCGCGCGCTTCAAAGCCCATGGTGGGGATCTCATCAGAATCGAAATCGCCCGGGCCGACCCGATCGGCGGCTTTTACGGCTGGCGGCCCGCCCGCCCGATCACGCAATGGTCGATGACGAAACGATGATCGCCATTGGGCTCGGATGCCGGAAAGGCTGCACCGGCGAAGCCATCGCCGCCCTCGTCCGGAGCGCCCTGGCCGACGCCTGTTGCAGTGATGCGCCAGCGACCCTGTTCACACACGCAGACAAACGAAACGAGCCAGGCCTCGCCGCTGCGGCGCAAGAGCTACGGATGCCTCTCGTCTTTCTTGAAGCCGAGATCTTGCAGCAAGCCTCGGGACGCGCTGCGACCCGCTCAGAGCGCGTGCTGCGCCTGTTCGGCCTGCCTTCGATCGCCGAGGCTGCGGCGCTTGCGGGAGCAGGCCCTGCATCCATCCTGCTCCTGCCGCGCATCAGCGAAGGCGGAGCGAGCTGCGCCATCGCCGGAAAGGGCAAAGCGTGACCGTGCATTTCATCGGCGCCGGCCCAGGCGCCCCCGACCTCATCACCCTGCGCGGCCGCGACCTGATCGCGCGATCGCCCGTCTGCCTCTTCGCCGGTTCCCTGGTTCCCCGCGCCTTGCTGGAGCATTGTCCGAAGGGCGCTCGCATCATCGATACGGCGCCGATGAGCCTTGACGAGATCAGCGCGGAATTGGAGCGGGCGCATCGCTCCGGCGAGGATGTCGCGCGGCTCCACTCCGGCGATCTTTCCATCTGGAGCGCCTTGGGCGAGCAGATCCGCCGGCTCGACCGGCTCGGCATTCCTTACACGATCACGCCGGGCGTTCCGGCTTTTGCGGCAGCGGCGGCGGCTTTGGGCTGCGAACTGACCTTGCCGGAAGTCGGCCAGTCGCTCGTTCTCACCCGCACGCCGGGACGTGCCTCGGCGATGCCTGAGCATGAAACGCTCGACGCCTTCGCGCGGACGCAAGCGACGCTGGCGATCCATCTCTCGATCCACGCCATCGATCAAGCAGTCGCTGATTTGACGCCGCATTATGGCGCCGATTGCCCGGCCGCGATCGTGTTTCGCGCCTCCTGGCCGGAGCAGAGAGTTATTCGCGGGACGCTTGAGACCATTGCCAAAAAGCTCAAGGAAGCGCCCATGGAGCGAACCGCGCTCATCCTCGTTGGCCGCGTGCTGGAGCCCCAGGACTTCCGCGAGAGCGCCCTTTATGACGCCGACTATCAGCGCCGGTTTCGTCGGCAAGAGACCTGAACCTAAAACGGCTTCGAAGCGCCAGCGGGCGGAGAAACGCCGAAGCCTTGATTGATGGCGGAAAACATCTGGTAAAAGCCTGACAGGACCACCAGTTCAACAAAGCCTTCCATGCCGAATTCTTGAATGCTTTGGTCCTGAAGCGCTTGGGGAATGTCCTTCCAGACCAGCGTGAAGCCCAGGACCTTTGCGGCAAGGTCGTAGGGCGCTGGAAACGCCCCGTCCAGAACGCCATCCTGCTTCAGGGCGTCGATGACCGGCAAGGGAACGCCCGCCGCTTCGGCGTGCCTGATATGATCGATCCATTCAAAAGCGGCCCCCGTGCTTCGGGCGACGGATAAAACCACGAACTGATAAATGTCGCGCGGAAGGCAGCCCTGGAACTTCAGATAAAAACCCAAGTCGTCCACTCTCCGGCAGAGCTCCGGATGGTTCATGAGCGCGGCGTAAGGACCGCCGAAATCGGCGCCCTGGGCTCTCCGCCGTTCGATCATGTCATTGTAGAGTTCGAGATCCGGCGGCGAAAGTTTTGATGGATCGAAAGGCAGCTGCGCCATGAAGGCCTCCGCTTTATTCGTGGTAGGAATAGGCTGCAAGAGCCGACGCCCAATCCCCTACCGGCGTCGCTGCGGTCTTGTCGGCCTTTACATCTATGAGGCATGGGCCGTCCCCATTGAGCGCGCGCTCGAATGCGCCCGCAAGACCGGCGGGTTCATCGACTGTTTCGCCGCGACAGCCTAACGCCCGGGCGAAACCAGCCCAGTCATGATCGGGCAACCGGGTCAATTCGTCAGGGACCGGCCCAAGCTTATGGGCGCGCAGCCAGACATTGCCAAGCGCGGCGTTGTTGATCACGACAAAGACAATCGGCAGCTTATAGCGCGCTGCGGTTGAGACCTCGATCCCGTTCATGTGCATGCAACCGTCGCCGGTAATGATGGCGACCCTGCGCTGCGGCTGCGCGCATTGAACGCCGATCGCGGCGGGAATGGCCCAGCCCATGGGGCCGAGATTGGTCGCTGAAATATAGGTCCGCGGCTCGTAAGCCTCCCAATAGTGGCCGGCGAAAGCGCGATGGGCGCCAGAATCGACAAGCAGAATGCCGTCGCGGGGGAAAACGCGTCTCAACTCGCTGATCGCGCGCGCCGGATGGATGGGAACAGCGTCGCTGGCGCAATTTTCAACATCTTGCAAGCGAGGCTTGGATCGAATGTCCGACACCCAGCCGGAACGCTCCGCAAGCGTCGCCTGCATCGGGGGTCCAAGCTCATCGCTCCTATCAAGGAGATAGGTCAGGAAGGCGCCGCAATCTCCGACGACCCCGCCGCCTTCGGAATGCATGCCGATGCTGGCCGGCGCCAAATTCACGCAAATCGCAGCGTTCGGCTTGAGTTGCAGCGACCAGTGCATCGTGTCGCGCTCGTTCAGCCCCGACGCCAGCACGATCAAAAGGTCCGGCGGCGCATCGAGCAAGGCCATGCGCGAATGATGCGTCCCAGCGTAGCCGAACACGCCCAATGACAGAGGATGATCCTCCGGGAAGACGCCTTTGGCTCTGAGGGTGGTCGCGACCGGAATTTGCCAGAGCTCGGCGAACTGCTTGAGCGCGCGCGCCGCATGGGCGTGCTCCACTCCGGCGCCGGCGAGGATTGCGATTTTGGCCGGCGGCTTGCCGCAAGACGGCCCAAGAAAATGTTGGAGCGCCGAGGTCGCAGCGGCCAGGGAAAGCGGCGCGGAATCGACAAGAGCCGGATCGATTCTCGCATAGCTGGCCGAGATTTCGTCGGTCTGGCTGTCAATGGGCAAGGAGAGATGCACCGGCCCGGATGGCCGGGTTCGAAGCTGCAGCAATGCGTGCCTGAAAAGATGCGGCAGGTTCCTCGGATTATCGATCGAGGAGGAGTAGCGGACGATCGGCTTCATGATGCTGACATCGTCGATCGTCTGGGGGCTCGCGTCCTGAAACATGCCGAGCCCTTCGATCAGCGTGCTGACCTCGCCGCTCAGCAAAAGCACCGGCGAGCCATCGGTCTGCGCCGTGGCGACCGCCGTCACCGTATTGGTGAAGCCAGGCCCCCCTATGCAGAGCGCCGCGCCGAATTTGCCGCTCGCCCTGGCGTAGCCGTCGGCCATGTAGACCGCGCCGCCCTCTTGCGCGGCGACGATCGGCGCAAGCGCCGTCTGTCTCCCGAGAGCGGGAAGAAAAGGATCGACGAGGCCGCCGGGAACCATGAACAGATGATCGATGTCCTCCGAGGCCAAGGCATGGAGAATGAAATCTGTTCCGAGCTGCATGACGATGCGTCCTGAATTTTAGTGCGAACCCAACTAGTCATTTCGAAAGCAGCCCGCGTCACCAAGGAGCCAGCGAGCAATCATATATCATGCGGTATTTTCCATCGCCGCCTTGCGCAGAGATTTTCGTTCATAGGGTAGTATGAGATTCGGGATCACTTTTGCGCGGCCATGTTTGAGGGAACAGATTTCACATTTAAACATCGCCCAGCGATCAAATCCGATTGCCCTTTGTCAAATTGCAAGTCTCGCATAGCAACTGAATGTTTCGTACAGTATTGCTTCCACCCCGAGAAAACGGGACAATGTGATCAAAGCAAAGCTTTTCTCGTGTCGAGCATTCCACGCAGCGTCCGCCGTCGCGCTGCCAAACTTCTCGCTGGACTACTCTTGGTATGGCCTCACGTCTGGGCTTAACTTCCTTAATTTTGGGCATGGAATTTAGGTCGATCGGCGTCGGAAATGGGGCGCCCAATTCGTGGTACTCGTTGAGCTCTGACTTCTGGCGCGCCTTAACCTCCGGCAGTGGCGTAGCCGCGCTCATGGCGTGGATATATTCAATTGTATCTTCAAGCTCTCGTGGATCACGGATCGTCAGCTTCAATGCTGGTTCACCGCGCCTCAGACCCGGCGACGCATAGGTATTGCTATGACGTCCAGATTCACCTGGATACTCAAGAGCAATTTCGGGGATCGTCTGCCCCTCCCGAGGGTAGGGTAGCCAGACGAAGGCAGCGTTCTCTTTGTTTGGTTGATCAGTCTGGACCACCACTCCAAGGTCAGACCTGACATCCCAAGCCTTGATCTTCGTAAGATCACGTGCCGGCTCTCCAAATTCTCGTTTGAAACGCTCGATAACCTGAGACTTCATATGCGCTAAATCCATTCTTTTGGGACGCGTTCTCATACTGATTGCTGGTGCCAAGCAGCAATCAGTTTTGTGTAATCGTGGTTCGGCCCGTGGATGGCATAATCCGGCGCATACGCGCTGGTCGCATGTGATTCAAGTTGAACTGGCCCGGCAATTTAGATTTCAAATTGACCCACCGCCGGAATTGCAAAGGCGAATTCGACCAGTGAGCTGCAGACCCGTCGCTGTGCTGGCTTATTTTGGGCACCCCCAGCGGATGCTTGCGGTCGGACGAGGAAGTCCTCAAAAAAAGGCCGAACGATCTATCGTCGAGATCTAGGAATTGGTCGCGCCTGAGGCCTAGCTGTCATCGAGCCGTGGGCGCCGAGGCTGCGTCGATGAGCCTTTTTTCGTACACAGTGACCTCCCAAGGCCTTTAGGCTATAAGCCGCAGTTCGACGGATTCTCTAACGTCTGGGATCGCCTCATGCCCCAATATCGCTCCCGCACCACCACGCATGGCCGCAATATGGCCGGAGCGCGCGGCCTCTGGCGCGCCACAGGCATGACCGACGCCGATTTTGGCAAGCCGATCATCGCCGTGGTCAATTCCTTCACCCAATTCGTGCCGGGCCATGTGCACCTGAAGGACCTTGGCCAGCTCGTGGCGCGGGAGATCGAAGCGGCGGGAGGCGTCGCCAAGGAGTTCAACACCATCGCCGTCGATGACGGCATCGCCATGGGCCATGACGGGATGCTCTATAGCCTCCCTTCCCGCGAGATCATCGCCGACTCGGTCGAATATATGGTGAACGCCCATTGCGTCGACGCCATGGTCTGCATTTCCAATTGCGACAAGATCACGCCCGGCATGCTGATGGCGGCGCTCCGCCTCAATATCCCCGCCGTCTTCGTCTCCGGCGGCCCGATGGAGGCCGGCAAGGCGATTGTGGGCGGCAAAGCCAAGGCGCTCGATCTCATCGACGCCATGGTGGCGGCGGCCGACGACAAGATCGCCGACGCGGAGGTGGCCGTCATCGAGCGCTCGGCCTGTCCGACTTGCGGCTCCTGCTCGGGGATGTTCACCGCCAATTCGATGAATTGCCTCACCGAGGCGCTCGGCCTCGCGCTTCCCGGCAATGGATCGCTGCTTGCGACCCACGCGGATCGCAAGCGGCTCTTCGTCGAAGCGGGCCATCTAATCGTCGATCTCGCCCGCCGCTATTACGAGCAGGAGGACGCCTCGGCTCTGCCGCGCGCGATCGCGAGCTTCGAAGCCTTCGAGAACGCGATGACGCTCGACATCGCCATGGGCGGCTCAACCAATACCGTGCTGCATCTTTTGGCCGCCGCCTATGAAGGCGAGGTCGACTTCACGATGCGCGACATCGACCGGCTGTCGCGCCGCGTGCCGGTTCTATGCAAGGTCGCGCCTTCGGTCGCGGACGTTCATCTCGAGGACGTGCATCGCGCCGGCGGGGTCATGGCGATTCTCGGCGAGTTGGAGCGCGCCGGGCTCATCCATGCGAACCTCCCGACGGTTCATGCGGCGACGCTCGCGCACGGCTTGGAGCGTTGGGACGTGCGGCGGACAGCGAGCGACGCGGCGGCGCATTTCTACCGCGCGGCTCCCGGCGGCGTTCCGACCCAGGTCGCCTTCAGCCAGGACAAGCGATTCGATGCGCTCGATCTCGATCGCGAATCCGGAACCATCCGGGATGCGGCGCACGCCTTCTCCAAGGATGGCGGTCTGGCCGTCCTCTATGGCAATCTCGCCGAGGACGGGTCGATCGTGAAGACGGCCGGCGTCGACGCCTCGAACCTGACATTCTCCGGCCCAGCCCGCATCTTCGAGAGTCAGGACTCCGCGGTGGAGGCCATCCTGGGCGACAAGATCAAGGCCGGCGACGTGGTGGTCATCCGCTACGAAGGGCCACGCGGCGGCCCAGGCATGCAGGAGATGCTCTATCCGACGAGCTATCTCAAGTCGAAGGGACTCGGTAAAGCCTGCGCGCTCATTACGGATGGCCGCTTCTCCGGCGGCACCTCGGGGCTTTCGATCGGCCATGTCTCGCCGGAAGCGGCGGAGGGCGGGGCCATCGGCCTTGTGGAAGACGGCGACCTCATCGAGATCGACATTCCGAACCGGCGCATCCATCTCGCCGTGTCGGACGAAGTGATCGCCCGCCGCCGCACCGCGATGGAAGCCAAGGGCAAATCGGCTTGGAAACCGGCGAGTCGCGCCCGAAAAATCTCGACGGCGCTGCAAGCCTATGCGGCCTTGACGACCAGCGCCGCGCGCGGTGCGGTGAGGAATGTCGCGCAGGCCGTTTCGCGGTGAGCGAAACGGCCTGCGCGCTCGGCCTGGAGGCGCGCTGAACCATTCGTCAAGAAGCTTCGCGAACATGCGGGCGAATTAGCGAACGTGCGTCGAGCGATTCGCCCACGCATCTGCGGAACGCGCGCGCTTGAAACATTCCCTTCATTTCTGTCGTGTCCTATTCTTTCGGAGCTTTCGAATCGAAAAAGATTCGAAGAGCGCGCGGCTATCGGCTGCTTGAAGATTGAAATCCCGCGATCCGACGAAAGACAGGATCATGAGCGAAATTCATTCTCTTTTCATCATCGCCTTCATAGCTGTGCTGGCGCCCTTGCTCGCTCGATTGCCGACGCTTCTTCGAACGCCCGTGGTTGTCCTCGAATTGGCGCTTGGAATATTGATCGGCCCCAGCGGCGCCGGTTGGGTCACAAGCGAGGGCGCCATCGGATTTCTCGGGGAATTTGGCCTCATATTCTTGTTTTTCCAAGCAGGCTTCGAGTTCGATCCTGACAAAATCAAGGGCGCGCCTCTGCGTCTTGGCGCGCTCGCATGGCTCTTTTCGCTGGCCTTGGCCTGCGGTTTCATCGGACTGCTCTATTTGGTCGGCCTTGTGGACGCGCCTCTGCTCGTCGCGCTCGTCTTGCCGACGACGGCGTTCGGCATACTCATTCCAATCCTCCGCCAAACCGGCGACCTCGACAGCGATTTTGGCCGTTATGTCCTCGGGGCGGCGGCTATCGGTGAACTCGGCCCCGTTGTCCTCGCCTCGGTGGTGCTGGCGCATGCGCACCACCATCTGCATCAGACGCTTTTGAGCATGGTATTTCTGGCGGCCGCGATCGGAGCGATCTTTTTCGCGAGGAACCTGCGCTCCGACGGATTGTCGCTCATGATCGCGCGCTGGATGGGCGACAGCTCGATTCTGCCGGTCCGAATCTCAATCTTGATTCTGCTCGCGCTTGTCTCGCTCGCCAATGAGCTCGGCATGGAGATTGTCCTCGGCGCCTACACCGCCGGAATGGCGATCGCAATGCTGGTGCGCGACACCAAAGCGGAGATCCTCGAAGATCGGCTGACGTCGATCGGCTCCGGTTTTTTTATTCCATTGTTCTTCATAACAAGCGGCGTCGAATTCGACCTGCCCGCGCTGGTGACTAGCCCGGCGAGCCTCGCCCGCCTTTTCCTCTTTTGCGCGGCCTTTCTATTCATCCGCATTCTTCCCGTTCGTTTGTACAAGCGCGTGCTCCCGGAGCGCGATCTGCTTCCGCTTGCTCTTTTTTCCTCGACCACGCTGTCGCTTGTCGTCGCCGTGACATATCTGGGCGTGCGAACAGGCCACATGCTGCCCGAGAACGCTTCGGCCCTCGTGGGCGCCGCCGTCATATCGGTCGCGGTCTTTCCGACCCTCGCCATTTCGCTTCGTGCGCAGTCGGACGAAGAGCGAGCGGATGGCTTCCTCGCCGTCGCCGCCCGCCGCGCCGCCGATTTCGCCTCGCCGCGGCTGTCTCGGTTCATGCTCTTCATTACTCAGAAAAGCTGGGGAAGGCAGTGACCTCGAAAGCCGATTAGCAGTTTGCTTCCGGCCGCGCTGGACCGCCAACAGACGCACAGCAAAGTTGGTTTGGCTTGGAGCAGGAGGTCGTCTGGCAGTTCACGGAGTTGAGAACGGATCAACTGTAAACAGACCCGTGTCGGTTGAGACAATCACATACTCCACAGCGCTCGTCGGCCGGCGGCAAGAGTTGGGTCTCGAATCATTTCTCGGACCGGGCGCATATCATTACATCACTGTTACATACCGGTCTTATAAGCCCGCGATGACGGCGGCCCAGCGACATGGGCTCGCCGCATCTGCGCATGCGTAGCCTTCAATGCGCCGCTCATCAACTTTGGGGGAACTGAACAAAATGGAGAATAGAGTTATCTCCGCCTGTCTTGCGGCGGCTCTCGTCGTCGCCCCGGCCGGCATCCGTGCGGACGAGCGCGATTTCGACGACCATCGCGCTCACACCACGACGCCGATCAAGCATATCGTCGTGATCTTCCAAGAAAACGTCTCGTTCGACCACTATTTCGGCACCTATCCTGTGGTGAAGAACTTGGCGGGCGAGACGCCGTTCAAAGCGTCGAAAGACACCCCGAAAAGCATCAACACCCTGCTCACGCCGCTCGACCCGAACAATCATTTTGCGCCGCTCAAGAGCCTCGATCTCATCAACAAGAATCCAAACGGCCCTCTCGGCTCCGGCGCGGCGATCAATGGCGCCGACGCATCCAATCCAATCCGCCTGACGCCGGCGCAGGCGCTAACCGCGGACCAGGGGCATAATTATCTCCCCGAGCAACAAGCCTACAATAATGGGAAGATGGACTCTTTTCCGAAATATACGGGTGTAGGCGGCACGCCGTCGGGCTTCGGCAAGAACCTCGTGATGGGCTATTATGACGGCAATACCGTCACCGCCTTCTGGAACTACGCCCAGCATTTCGCCTTGAGCGACAATTTCTGGACAACGACATTCGGACCTTCGACGCCTGGCGCCCTTAACCTGATCTCAGGGCAGACCAATGGTTTCAACGCCTCGGCGAACGTTGTCGACGGCTCCGGGCATCTGCTTCATGCGACGCATGAGGTTCCTGACGGCCAAGGCAATTATACCGAAATCGGCGACGGCGATCCCCTCTACGACGTTTGCTCCACCACCACCGGCGACGTGGTCGCGATGCACGGACGCAACATCGGCGATCTGCTCAACGCCAAGAACGTCACATGGGGTTGGTTCGAGGGAGGCTTCGACCTCACCGTGGTCAATCCCGATGGGTCAACAGGATGCGCGCGCCAATCCACCACGACGGCGCCTGGCGCACTCACGTTCACGTCGGCTGACTATATCCCGCATCACCAGCCTTTCCAATATTATGCGTCGACGCGGAATCCGACCCACGCCCGCCCAAGCTCCGTGGCGGCGATCGGACACAGCCTGATCCCGCACACAACGACGCAGGAGCCGGCGAACCATCAATACGACATCAATGATTTCTTCGCCGCGCTCGCGGCACGGAACCTGCCTTCGGTCAGCTTCCTCAAGGCCTCGGGCTTCGAAGACGGCCATCCCGGCTATTCGGATCCGCTCGACGAGCAGCACTTCGTCGTCAGGGTGATCAACGCCTTGCAGAAGAGCTCGGACTGGGACGACACCGCCGTGATCATCGCCTATGACGATTCCGACGGCTGGTACGATCATCAGATGCCGCCGATCGTCGACCCTTCGGCGACCGCGGAGGATGCGCTGAACCTCGCCAACTTATGCGACAATGGCGTGCAGCAGGGAAGGACCACGCCAACCACGCCGCTCAAAGGCAGCTTCGGCTCGCCTGTCCAGGGTCGCTGCGGCTACGGAACCCGCGTGCCTCTGCTCGTGGTCTCGCCCTATGCGAAGGTCAACCACGTCGACCATACCCTGACCGACCAAAGCTCGATCCTGCGCTTCATCGAGGACAACTGGCTGTCCGGTGAGCGCGTCCAGGCAGGCGGGTCATTCGACACGATCGCCGGGCTGCTCACCAATCTGTTCGACTTTGACAGGCGAGACGATTTCGGGCCGGCCAAGCTGATCCTTGATGAGAAGACCGGCACCGTGACCTTTGTTTCCCGCTTCAATGACGATGGTCGCTGACGCGGCGCGACCGTTCGGCTAGGATCGGCACTTCTGGTTTGATCCGACCCAAGAAGGGCTCGTCCGCAGCGATGCGGGCGGGCCCTTCTATTTGATCGCCGCATCGCAAGCGGCGACTTTCGGGCGCGGTTTCGTCGACGCGGCGCGAGGCCGAGTTCGGCAAGCGAAGCAGGTCCATCGTCTTGTCGAATTGGACGGCCTCCATTCATGCGCCGGCGCCGCGAAGAAAGGGCGTCGCGCGCTCGTCAGACCGCCCGCCGTCGACTCTCCCGCCTCCACTTTCTTCAGCCGAATTTACTAAAGCTTGCGCCGGGGCCGTTTTAGGTGAATTTGGGGTCCCCTGGGGCGGGCGCATTCGGCTGGAGATCAATGGACCGAGATCTGCGCATTGTCGTGATCGATAAAAACCCCTTGCGCGCCGCTATTCTCGAAGACGGTCTGCGCGAGGCTGGGCACTTGAGCGTGGTGCGCATCGACGACACTATGGACCTGCTCGACCGCATCCGCGGGGTCGATCCCGACGTCATCCTCATCGATCTCGAAAGCCCAAGCCGCGACATTCTCGAACAAATGTTTCAGGTGAGCCGCACGGTGGCGCGCCCGGTCGCCATGTTCGTCGATCAGTCCGATTCCGCAATGATCGACGCAGCGATCGACGCCGGGGTGTCCGCCTATATCGTCGACGGCTTGCGCAAAGAGCGCGTCAAGCCGATCCTCGACACAACGATCAGCCGGTTCAACGCCTTCGCCAGGCTCAAGGACGAGCTGGAGCGGACGAAGTCCCAGCTCGAGGACCGCAAGGCGATCGACCGGGCGAAGGCGCTCGTCATGCGCGCCAAGTCAATTTCGGAAGAGCAGGCCTACGCTCTCATGCGCAAGGCGGCGATGAACGAAAACAAGAAGATAGCCGACATCGCCCGTTCCATCATCACGGCCGCGGAGCTCTTGCGATGACGAAAAAGCTGCGCGTCGGATATGTGCCCTTGACCGACGCTGCGCTGCTCCATGTGGCCAAGGCGAAACATTTCGCGGCCGCGCGGGGGCTCGATCTCGAACTCATCCGAGAATCCTCCTGGGCGAACATTCGCGACAAGCTCATCCTGGGACATTTCGAGGCGGCGCATATGTTGGCGCCGGCCGCGATCGCATCCTCGATCGGGATCGGCCAGATGGAGACGCGGCTTGTGGCCCCAGTGGCGCTTGGGCTCAATGGCAATGCGATCACGGTCTCAGGCGCGCTTTTTGACGCCCTGCGGCAGGAGGCGGAAGGCGATTTCGCCGACCCTCGCCTGACCGCGAAGGCGCTCGCCCGGATCGTCGCCAAGCGGCAGCAGAAGGGCGAACCCGCCCTGACCTTCGGCCATGTCTTCCCGTTCTCCAGCCATCATTATCAACTGCGCCTGTGGATGCGCGCCGGCGGCGTCGACCCGGACGAAGACGTGCGGCTCGTTGTTGCGCCGCCGCCTTTCATGGTGGAAACGCTTCGCAAAGGCCATGTGGACGGGTTTTGCGTCGGCGCGCCGTGGAATTCGCTGGCGGTCGCGGCAGGCGTCGGAATCATCCTCCATACGGGCCCGGCCCTGGTGCGCGATTGCCCTGAAAAGGTGCTGGCGTTTCGCGCCGACTGGGCGGAGTCGAATGCGGCCGACGTCCGCGCGCTGGCGGAAGCGGTTGGCGAAGCCTCGATGTGGGCGACCGACGCGGCCAATAGGAAAGCCCTGGCGGCGCTGCTCGCTTCAGTTTCCGAGCCCGGCGTGAGCGCGGAAACCATCGCCCACATCCTTGAAGATCCGATTGCCGCAAGCGGTCCGGTTGTCGCGGCCGCGGGCCTGCGGCTCGACCCTGCCGCGATCAAAGCGCATCGGTCTCATGCGCTTTGGCTGTTCGCCCAGATGGTCGCCGCCGGACAGGTCGCCTACTCGCCGGCGTTGGCAGACGCCGCGGCAAGGGTCTACCGGCCCGATCTGGGCCCGGAGATCCTGGAGCCGATCGATGCTCCGCGCGCATTCGACGGCCCCGCATTTTCGCCGGATGATCTTCCCGCTTACCTGGCCGCGCTTCGAGGCCCGCCGCGAGGATAAATTGCGAGAACACCGCCTAACAAATGTTCTTCCTGCGCAATTATAAAGCAGTTTGGAAGATTGAAGACGTCCACGCAAGGCCAAACTCTCTAACTTTGCGATCACTTCGCCTCCTCCCGACTTGGCGCGGGCCTTGCTTGTTAATCCAGACGCGGGATCGCCATCTCGTGAACCCACGCGGGGTCCAATGACGGGCCCGGCACTTCAGCAGCGCCGCTGACCGACCCCAAGAACCTGGGGTCCGTCAGCGGCGTTTTTTTTGTTCTTGGAGCCCGCGCATGGATGCAAGTTTTTCGGCGCCCGCATTAAGGCTGACGCGCCGCGCGCTTTTGACATCGAGCGCCCGCATCGCCGGCGCAAGCGCGCTTGTCGCCGCCGCCCAAAGCGCTTTCCCCGGCGGCGCTTTCGCGGAGCCAACAGGGCCTGAGGTCTCGAAGGTCGTCCTCGGCTATATCGCGCTGACCGACGCCGCGCCGCTGATCGTCGCCAAGGAAAAGGGCTTCTTCGACAAGGTCGGCCTGACCGACGCGGTCGTCGCCAAACAGGCCTCATGGGGCGCGACGCGCGACAATCTCGTTCTCGGCGCCGAGGCCAACGGCATTGACGGCGCGCATATCCTCTCGCCCATGCCCTACCTGATCTCGGCCGGCAGAGTGACGCAGAACAACGCGCCCACGCCAATGTATGTGCTCGCGCGCCTCAACTACGACAGTCAGGGGATCTCCGTCGCGAACGAATACAAGGCGATGAAAGTCGGCCTTGACTCGTCTCCTCTCAGAGATGTCTTCGCCAAAAAAAGGACCGAAGGCAAAGAGGTGAAGGTCGCCATGACCTTTCCCGGCGGCACGCATGACCTTTGGCTCCGCTATTGGCTCGCCGCCGGCGGCATCGATCCCGACAAGGACGTCTCGACCATTGTCGTGCCGCCGCCCCAAATGGTGGCGAATATGAAAGTGGGCAACATGGACGCTTTCTGCGTCGGCGAGCCTTGGAACGAGCAACTGGTCAATCAAGGCGTTGGCTTCACCGCCTGCATGACCGGGGAAATCTGGCCGCGACATCCGGAGAAGGCGCTCGGCCTGCGCGCGGATTTCGTCGACAAATATCCGAGAGCTGCGAAAGCCTTGCTCATCGCCGTGATGGAGGCGCAGCAATGGTGCGACAAGTTCGAGAACAAGGAAGAGATGGCGACGATTTTGGGCAAGCGGCAATGGCTGAACGCGCCCGCGCCGGATGTGCTCGGGCGACTGAAAGGCGACATTAATTACGGCGACGGTCGCGTCGCAAAGGGCACTGATCTCTACATGAAATTCTGGGCGGGCGGAGTTTCCTATCCGTTCAAGAGCCATGACGCGTGGTTCGTCGCCGAGGACATTCGCTGGGGCAAGTTCGATCCCTCGACCGACATCAAGGCGCTGATCGATAAGGTGAACCGCGAGGATCTTTGGCGCGACGCCGCAAGGACCCTTGGCGTTGCGGCTGGCGATATTCCGCCAACGACGTCGCGCGGCAAGGAGACTTTCTTCGATGGCAAGGTTTTCGATCCCGCCGATCCATTTGACTACCTCAAAAGCCTGACCATCAAGCGCATCGCCTGACGCCGCTCCACGATCCTTGCCGTCTTTATGGAGACCTTCATGCCCATCACGGCATTGCAGCAGAAATTCGAGGCCGAACCCAATTGCGCGCGTCCGGCGCCTAAGCGAACGCGCATGTTGCGATTGATTGCGGCGTTTTGGATGGGCGCGGCGTCGGCGGCCGGGGCGTTCCTGCAGCGCGCCGTCCGCAACATTGCGCCGCCGCTCATCACGTTCGGCCTTATCCTTTTCGTCTGGCAAATCTTATACGGACGGCCGGGAGCCACTTTGCCGGCGCCCTCCGTCGTATGGTTGCAGGCGGGCGATCTGATCCAGCATCCTTTCTTCGACAATGGCCCGCAGGATATCGGCCTTGGCTGGCGCGTGTGGGTGTCGCTTCAGCGCGTGATGATCGGTTTCGGGCTTGCTACCGGGGTTGGCGTCTTTCTCGGCGCGCTGGTCGGCCAATCTGTGTGGGCGATGCGGGGGCTCGACCCAATCTTTCAGGTGCTGCGCACGGTGCCGCCCCTCGCCTGGCTGCCGCTTGCGCTCGCCGCCTTTCGCGACAGCAACCCTTCCGCGATCTTCGTGATCTTCATCACCAGCGTCTGGCCGATCATCATCAACACTGCCGTGGGCGTCCGCAACATCCCGCAGGATTATCGCAATGTCGCATTGGTCCTGCGCCTCAACCCTTTCGAGTTCTTTTCCAAGATCATGATCCCAGCGGCCGCCCCCTATATCTTCACGGGGCTGCGCATCGGCATCGGCCTCGCCTGGCTCGCGATCGTGGCGGCCGAAATGCTCACCGGAGGCGTCGGCATCGGTTTCTTCATCTGGGACGCCTGGAACTCGTCGCGCTTGCCCGACATCATCGTCGCGCTTGGCTACATCGGCGTCACAGGGTTCGCCCTTGACCGCCTCGTCGGCGCAATCGGCTCAGTCGTCACACGCGGCGTATCCGCACATTGAAGGAGTCGACATGACCTATTCCTATCTCAAGGTCGATCATGTGGCGAAAAGTTTTTCGCGCAGCGGCTCGACGACGGAAGTCTTGACGGATGTCGATTTAGCAATCGAAAAAGGCCAATTCGTTTCGATCATCGGCCATTCCGGCTGCGGCAAGTCAACCCTTCTCAACCTCATAGCGGGTCTGACGCCGGTGACCTTTGGCGCTATTCTGCTGGAAGATCGCGAGGTCAACAGCCCCGGCCCGGACCGCGCCATCGTGTTTCAAAACCATAGCCTCCTGCCCTGGCTCACGGTCTATGGCAATGTGAGACTCGCGGTCGACAAGGTTTTCGGGGGGACCAAGTCGCGGGCCGAAAGGCATCGCTGGTGCATGCACAATCTCGATCTCGTTCAGATGTCGCACGCCAAGGACAAGCGGCCGTCCGAGATCTCAGGCGGCATGAAGCAGCGCGTCGGCCTCGCGCGGGCCCTCGCCATGGAGCCGAAGGTGCTTCTTCTCGACGAGCCTTTCGGCGCGCTTGACGCGCTGACGCGAGCCCATCTGCAGGACAGCGTCATGCGCATCCACGCTACGCTCGGCAACACGGTCATCATGATCACGCATGACGTCGATGAAGCCGTTCTTCTCTCCGACCGCATCGTCATGATGACCAATGGCCCGGCGGCGCGCATTGGCGAAGTGCTCGAAGTGCCGCTAGCGCGGCCGCGCCAAAGGCTCGAGCTCGCCGCCGACCCGGCTTACATCCACTCGCGCGAGATGGTCCTGAAATTCCTCTACGAACGCCACCGCTTCGTCGAGGCCGCGTGACTTCGCCACGCCAAGCCGCAACTTTGAAGCCCGGACATTGTAGATCAATCCAGAACTTACAACACAATGGGATGAACCGCATGAGCGAACCCCTCATCGTCGTCGGCAATGGGATGGCGGCGACGCGCTTTGTCGATGAATTGACGCAACGCGCGCTCGGCAAATACAGCGTGATCGTCATTGGCGGCGAGCCACGCGCATCCTACAATCGCGTTCTGCTATCTTCGCTGCTGGCCGGCGAGGTGGATGAGGCAGCGCTCGAGCTGAAGCCGCGCGGTTGGTGGAGCGCGCGCGGCGTCACGACGCTCTGCGGACAGACCGTCGAATCGGTCGATCGCGGCGATAGGACCGTGACGCTTGCGAATGGCCTGCGCCTGGCCTTTTCGAAGCTCGTGCTGGCCACAGGCTCGCTCCCTATAAAGCTGCCAAAGCCCGGCATGAATCTGGAGGGCGTCGTCACTTTCCGCGATCTTGCCGATGTCGAGGCGATGCGCACGGCGACGCCGCCCGGCGCGCGGGCCGCCGTGATCGGCGGCGGCCTTCTTGGAGTCGAGGCGGCATATGGGCTCGCCAAGGCGGGTGTAAAGGTGACGCTTGTCCATCTCATGGACCGCCTGATGGAGCGCCAGCTCGACACTCACGCAGCGGCGCTGCTGAAGCGCGCGATCGAGTCCAAGGGCGTCGACGCACTGCTTTCGGCGGAGACGATGCAGATAGCCGGGACCGATCGCGTCAGCGCAGTGGAGCTCGCGGACGGACGCAGCATTCCCGTTGATCTCGTGGTCTGCGCGGTAGGCGTTAAACCGAACGCGCAGCTCGCCCGCCGCGCTGGGCTAGACTCCAACCGCGGCGTCATAGTCGATGACGGACTTACGACCAGCGACCCGGATATTTTCGCGATTGGCGAATGCGCTGAGCATCGCGGCGAGGTCTATGGCCTCGTCGAGCCGGCCTATGATCAGGCGAAAGTCTTGGCGCGCAGGCTCGCGGGCGATCATGGCGCGACTTACGCCGGCTCGACGGTTGCAACCAATCTCAAGGTCTCCGGCGTGAATGTGTTTTCGGCGGGAGACTTCCTCGAATGTGCTGCGAGCGATGTTGTGACGCTCGAGGATGAAGGCGCAGGCAGCTACAAGAAGCTTGTGATGCGGGGCGACAGGCTCGCCGGCGCCGTGCTGTTCGGCGATACAACGGACGCGCTCTGGTATCTTGACATGATCCGCTCCGGCGCGGACATTTCGCCGTGGCGCGATGTCCTGGCCTTCGGGCCGGCCCTAGCCCTGCCGCAAGCGGCGTGAGGCTCGAATGAACAACGATTTCAGCCCCGACCAGAAGCGCTATCTCGAAGGTTTCGTGTCTGGAGTCGAGGCGGCGCGCGCCAAGAAAGGATTGGCCGCGCTCGGCCTCGTTCCCTCGACCGGCCAAGCGTCGGAGCTGACTCCGACTGGCCCTGACGCCCCGCATCTGCTGGCGCAGGACGCGGCGATCAAGGCCGGCAAGAAGCTTGTCGATCAAGAGAAGTGGAAACGCGAAGAGCATCCGTTCGACGCCTACGCCAAGCTGAAAGATCAAGCGGCGCGCGACGAATTTCCAAAGCCCCCCGATAATTTTCGCTGGCGATATTATGGGCTCTTCTACGTCGCGCCGGCGCAGCAGAGCTACATGTGCCGCCTGCGCATCCCGAATGGGATTCTGTCGCATCGGCAGTTTTCAGGAGTGGCCGATCTCGCGGAGCGGTTCGGCGGCGGCTATGCGCATGTCACGACCCGCGCCAATCTGCAAATACGCGAGATCGCGGCCAAGGATGCGCTCCATATCGTCGAGGGACTGCAGGATGTCGGCCTCACCACGCGCGGGGCCGGCGCCGACAACATCCGCAACGTGACCGGCGACGCGACGGCGGGCATCGGCCGCGACGAGCTGATCGACACGCGGCCCTATGCGCGCGAATGGCATTTTCATATCCTCAACCAACGCACGCTCTACGGCTTGCCGCGCAAGTTCAATGTCGCTTTCGATGGCGGCGGCGCCATTCCGACGCTGGAAGACACCAACGACATCGGCTTTCAGGCGGTCTCCATCGCGGCGGGCGGCGGCGTCGAGCCGGGCGTCTGGTTCCGGCTGGTGCTCGGAGGCATAACCGGACACAAGGACCTCGCGCGCGAGACTGGCGTCGTGGTGAGGCCAGGCGAAGCGACGGCCGTGGCGGATGCGATCGTCCGCGTCTTCATCAGCGAGGGAGACCGCACCAATCGCGCCAAGGCGCGGCTGAAATATGTGCTGGACCGCTACGCGGCCGAAGGCCGCGGCCTGGATGGCTTCTTGGCGCAGGTCGAGGCGAAGCTCGGACGTTCACTGACGCGCATTGACGCCAAACACATCCTGGCCCGCCCGGCCCAGGATCGGCAGGCGCATATTGGCGCGCATCGGCAGAAGCAAGCCGGTCTTTTCTATCTCGGCGTCGTTCTCCCAGTTGGCAGAATGGACTCGGCGCAGATGCGCGCCCTTTCCGCCATCGCGGAGACATATGGCGATGGCGATCTGCGCCTCACCGTTTGGCAGAATCTGCTTATCTCCGGAATTCCCGAAGCGCGTTTGGAGGCGGCTCAAGCGGCGGTCGAAAAGGCCGGCCTCGACTGGCGAGCCTCCTCGATCCGGGCTGGCCTCGTCGCCTGCACCGGCTCGCGGGGCTGCAAGTTTTCGGCTTCCGACACCAAAGCTCACGCCGAGCAAATCGCGAATTGGTGCGAGGCCCGCGTCACCCTTGACCAACCGGTCAATATCCATCTCACCGGTTGCCATAATTCCTGCGCGCAACATTACATCGGCGACATCGGGTTGTTGGGCGCAAGGGTCGCCGTCAATGAGGATGATGATACGGTTGACGGCTATCACATCGTCGTTGGAGGCGGGTTCAGCGCCGCCGGCGCGATCGCCCGCGAAATCCTGCGCGACGTGAAGGCTGAAGATGCGCCGCCCATAGTCGAGCGCCTGCTCAAAGCCTATCTGGCGCGTCGGACCGATGCGGCGGAGAGCTTTCAAGCCTTCGCCGCGCGGCACGAGGCGCCGGCGCTCAAAGCGTTCGCCGAGGGAGGCGAAGCATGAACGCCTCGCCTCATCAATCGCTGACAGCGCCGATCATTCCTGAAAGCGCGCCTTTCACGGCCGAGCAGCGCGCCTGGTTGAACGGCTTTTTCGCAGGCCTTTTTTCAAACGAGGCGGCGCCCAGGGCCGCAGCGCTTAGCAATATAAGCGAGCTTTCCGTCAACCCGTTGATTGGCGGCGACGGCGCATTGGCGCTCGACGATGGCGAGGCGCCTTGGCATGACCAAACGCTGCCGCTCGGCGAACGCATGAAGCTTGCGGAGGGCCACGCGCTGCGCCGGCGCATGATGGCGGCTATGGCGCAGCAGGATTGCGGCCAATGCGGCTATAATTGCGAGGATTACGCCGACGCCATCGCAACGCAAGCGGAGGAGCGCCTGAACCTCTGCGCGCCGGGCGGCAAGGACACCGCCCGCATGTTGAAGAAGCTCGTCGAGGACATGGGCGGCGGCGCGACGGACCCGGACGAAGCAAGGGTCAAGGCCGAGGCCAAGGCGGTCGCTCAGGTCCGCGACGCCGATGCGCGCAGCGGCCGCTCGCGAAACAACCCCGCCGAAGCCGTGTTTCTGGCGCGCAAAAAGCTCAACCGCGAAGGGTCCGAGAAGGCGGTCTATCATATCGAGTTCGACATCTCGAATGGCGAACTCGACTACGAGGTCGGCGATAGTTTCGGCATTTTCCCGCGCAATGACGCTCGCCTTGTGAAGAGCGTGCTCGCGGCGATCGACGCGCCTGAAGATTTTCCGATCGGAGACAAGACTCTGCGACAGACGCTAAGCGAAGACGTCTCGCTTGGCGCAGCGCCAGACATGCTCTTCGAGCTCATCTCCTACATCACGGGCGGCGCGCGGCGCGCGACGGCGAAGGCCCTGGCCAAGGGACAAGACCCCGACGGCGACGCCGCGACGCTCGACGTGCTTGCGGCGCTCGAGAAATTTCCGGGGCGCCCGCCGGATCCCGAGGCCCTCGTCGAAGCGCTAGAGCCGCTGCAGCCTCGCCTTTATTCGATCTCGTCGTCGCCCAAGGCCAATCCGGGCCGCTTGTCGCTGACCGTCGACCATGTCCGCTACTCATTGGGCGGACGCGAACGTCTCGGCGTCGCCTCGACATTTGTGAGCGCGGCGTTGCGGCCCGGCGATAGAGTCAAGGCCTATGTGCAACGCGCGCATGAGTTCGCGCTGCCGGCCGATGGCGATGCGCCAATCATCATGGTGGGTCCAGGCACGGGCGTTGCGCCCTTCCGCGCCTTTCTGCAAGAGCGCATCGCCGCCAAGGCGAAAGGGCCGGCTTGGCTGTTCTTCGGCCACCAGCGGCGCGAGTTCGACTTCCTCTATGAGGACGAACTGTCAGGTCACTTGGCGGCAGGCGAGCTCGCCAAGCTCTCGCTCGCCTGGTCACGCGACGGCGAGCGCAAGACCTATGTGCAGGACAAGATGCGCGAAGAAGCGGTCTTGCTCTGGTCCTGGCTGTCGAAGGGCGCGCATCTCTACGTTTGCGGCGACGCCAAGCGCATGGCCGCCGATGTCGAGGCGGCGCTCGCCGCTATCTGCATGGAGCATGGCCAGCGCGACGAAGCCGGCGCCAAAGCTTTCCTGAAGGAGCTCCGCGCCAAGGGCAGATATCAAACGGACGTCTATTGATGAACGTTCACGCCGCGGCGGCGCGCGTTCGCACAACATGCCCTTATTGTGGGGTCGGCTGCGGCGTCGAGGCGACGCCAGATGGACGCGGCGGAACATCGATCGCCGGCGACGCGAGCCATCCCGCGAACGCCGGCCGATTATGCTCCAAAGGCTCGGCGCTCGGCGAGACTTTGGGGCTTGAGACAAGGCTCCTGCATCCAATCGTGGACGGCGCGCGGTCAACATGGGACGTCGCCCTCTCTCGCACCGCCCAGGGATTGCAGCGCGTGATCGAGCGCTATGGCCCCGACGCCGTCGCCTTCTACCTTTCCGGCCAATTGCTGACCGAAGACTATTACGTCGCCAACAAGCTCATGAAAGGCTTTATCGGCTCGGCCAATGTGGACACGAATTCGCGCCTCTGCATGGCCTCTACCGTCGCGGGCCACCGGCTCGCCTTCGGCTCGGACACCGTGCCTGGATGCTATGAAGATCTCGACGAGGCCGATCTGCTCGTGTTGGTTGGATCGAATGCGGCCTGGTGCCATCCGGTGCTCTACCAGCGCATGGCGCTGGCGCGCGAGAGACGCGGCGCGCGCATCGTCACCATTGACGTTCGCGGCACGGCCACGACCGAAAGCGCCGATCTCGCGCTGACCATCCAGCCGGGCATGGACGGCGTCCTGTTCAGCGGCCTTCTCGCGCATCTCGCGGACCGTGGCGCGGTCGATCGCGCCTATGTGGCGGCGCATACGGAAAATTTCGACGCGGCGCTCGCACAGGCGCGCCGCATAGCGCCGGACGTAGCGACAACCGCCGCGCGATGCGGGGTCGCGCCGGCGGATATAGCAAGCTTCTTCGATCTCTGGCGCAAGACGGCGCGCGTCGCGACCCTCTACAGCCAGGGCGTCAACCAGTCTTGGCAAGGGACGGACAAGGTTGTCTCCATCCTCAACTGCCATCTTGCGACAGGCCGCATTGCGCGGCCCGGCATGGGGCCTTTTTCGCTGACCGGGCAGCCCAACGCCATGGGCGGGCGCGAGGTCGGCGGCCTCGCCAACCAGCTCGCCGCGCATATGGGCTTTTCATCCGCCGAGATCGACCGCGTCGCGCGGTTCTGGCGCGCCCCGCATATAGCCAAGCGCGAAGGCCTCAAGGCCGTCGCCATGTTCGACGCCATTGCGTGCGGCGAGATCAAGGCCCTGTGGATCATGGGGAGCAATCCGGCCGTCAGCCTGCCGCGCGCAGACCATGCGCGGGCCGCGCTCAGCCGGCTCGATCTCCTCGTCATCTCCGACAATGTGCGCTCGACGGACACGATCGCAGCCGGCGCGCATGTGCTCCTTCCCGCCGCGGCCTGGGGAGAGAAGGACGGCACGGTGACGAATTCCGAGCGGCGAATCTCGCGTCAGCGCCCCTTCGCGCCGCTGGCCGGCGAGGCGAAGCCGGATTGGTGGGCGACGGCGCAGGTCGCTGCGCGCATGGGCTTCGCCGATGCCTTCGACTACGCCGGTCCGGCTATGATCTTTCGTGAGCACGCCGCGCTCTCGGCGTTCGAGAACGATCGGGCGCGCGACTTCGACATTGGCGGGCTGGCCGAACTCAGCGACGCGGCCTATGACGCGCTCGCGCCGACGCAATGGCCCGCGCCCGTCAGCGCCCCAGGCGGGCGGAAGCGGATGTTCGCGGACGGGCGTTTCTTTACGCCATCGGGCCGCGCGCGCTTTGGCGTCATCGCGCCGCCTTCCCTCGCCGCGGCGCCAAGCGCCGAATTTCCTTTTCTCCTGAACACTGGACGTTTACGCGATCAATGGCATACGATGACCCGGACGGGCCTTTCGCCGCGTCTCGCGAGTCATAGTCCCGATCCCTTCGTCGAGGTGAACCCGGACGATGCGCGCGGGCTCAGCCTGATCGAAGGCGGCTTCGCGCGCGTCTCGACGGCGCATGGAAGCGTCGTGCTCCGGGTCGCGGTCACGAACGCGCAACATCGCGGGCGCGCATTCGTCCCGATTCATTGGAGCGACGAGACCGGCAATGTGGCCCGCGTCGGCGCGCTCGTCCATGCCTTCACGGACCCGGTTTCGGGGCAGCCGGACTCGAAAGCTGTGCCAGCGGCGCTAGCCCCAGTTTCCTACAAGGCGCAGGGCTTCGTTCTCGCGCGCGCCAGGTTCCGGCTTCCGGATGAAGCGGTTTGGGCTTGGAGCGCGATCGAGGGCGGCTATGCGGCGCGAATTGCGACAAATACGCCTTTCGCGGCCATGCTCGCGGCCGCAAGCGCCATTTCCCCGCGCGCCGAACACGCAAAATATAGCGACCTTGCCCGAGGCGTTTTTCGCGCAGCGCTGATCGCGGAGGGAAGGCTCGATGCGATCCTGTTTCTCGGGCCAGACAGGGAGCCGCAGCAATGGGGGGCGCTCGCGACGGCGTGGCGAGCGGAGCGGCTCGATGGAGCCGCACGGCGTTTTTTGCTTTCGGGCAAGAGCGCCCTGGGCGACTTCGATGCCAGTCCGACGATCTGCGCCTGTTTCGGGGTGAGATCGCGCGCGATCGAGACGGCGATCGCCGATGGCGCGGACTCCGTGGCGGCGATCGGGGCGCGGCTGAAAGCGGGGACCAATTGCGGCTCATGTCTGCCAGAACTGAGAAGACTGATCGCCGCCGCCGCGACGCCTGCGCTGGCGCAAACTGTCGGAAGCAATGCAATGAAACGTTCGCGGGCGTGAGTCGATCACGCGGCGAGAACCGCGTTCCAGATTTCAGACCCAGCTTCGCCTATGGCGGGAAGCTTCCGCCGCCATAAACGCGTTACCCAATCCTTGGTTTTGAGCGGGCGAACCGCAGCGCCAAGAAATCCGCGAAGGCTTCGACCCGCGCCGGACGCAGCCCTCCGGGCGGCGTCACCAGATGCAGACCGCCGAGGGGGAGCGACCAATCCGTCATCACGGGCTCTAGCCTGCCGTCGGCGAGCGCTTCGCGGACGATGAAATCCGGCTGCACCGCAAGGCCCAACCCCGCGAGCAGCGCGGGCATGAGGACATCGGCGTTATTGACCCGGAGAGGTCCGGTGGGACGCACCGACGCCGTCTCGCCGGCGGGATTCACGAAACGCCAAATATCGGGGGTCGCCAGATAAGCGTAGCCGAGGCAAGCATGCTCTGCGAGATGAGCCGGGTGAGTCGGCCGGCCATGCCGCTCCAGATAGGCTGGCGAGGCGACGAGAATGCGCGACACCCCGCACAAGCGGCGCGCGACCAAGGATGAATCCGGCAAGCTGGCGATCCGCAAGGCCATGTCGAAACCCTCCCCGATCAGATCGACGAGCGCATCGCTCAGATGCAGATCGATCGAAACCTCGGGATAGGCCGCGAAAAAATCCGGCAGCGCCGGCGCGACCTCGCGCAGTCCGAAGGACATTGGCGCGGCCACGCGCACCAGACCGCGCGGGGTCGCGGATCTCGACAAAGTCTCAGCTTCGGCCGCCTCGGCCTCAGCGAGAATGCGCGCGGCGCGTTCGGACAGAAGGCGTCCGGTGTCAGTCAAAGCAAGGCGGCGAGAAGTTCTGTTAAAGAGTCGCGCGCCAAGGCGCTCCTCGAGCCGGCTGACGGCCTTGGACGTCGTCGCCTTCGACAGGCCCAGCTCCGCCGCCGCCCGGGCGAAGGACCGCGATTCCACGACCTTAGCGAATATCGCCAGCCCTTCGAGATCCGGCAGCTGCGACATGTCAATTTTGGAAATGATGCGTTTCCACAATTTCTATTTTTAGATCATGTCTTCCTCCCTACGTCTAGCCGGCGCCGACAGAGGCGCCGCAATGCCAAGAAGCTTACGGGCAAGGTCGCGCTTGTCCCCGGCGGAGCCCGCGGCCTCGGCACGGCGCAGGCATGGCCAATACGATGAATTCAGGGCGAAAGGATCGAAGATGATTGAGCGCAGATCATTTGACGGGCTTGGCGGCGCCGACCACGGTTGGCTGAAGGCCAAGCATCACTTTTCATTCGCGGACTACCGCGATCCCAAGCGGATGGGCTGGGGCGCCTTGCGGGTCTGGAACGATGACGAGATCGCCTCCCATGAGGGCTTCCCGCCGCATCCGCATGCCGACATGGAGATCATCACCTATGTCCGGGAGGGCGCGATCACCCACCAGGACAATCTGGGCAATTCCGGCCGCACCACGGCCGGCGATGTTCAGATTATGAGCGCGGGTTCGGGCATCCGTCACGCTGAATATAATCTTGAGCCTGGAGCGACCCGCATCTTCCAAATCTGGATCCTGCCGACGCGACAGGGCGGCCAGCCGTCCTGGGGCGCCAAGCCTTTTCCAAAGGGCGATCGCTCCGGCCAATTCGTCAGCCTGGCGAGCGGCTTTGCGGAGGACGCCGAGGCCCTGCCGATCCGCGCCGACGCGCGGGTGCTGGGGGCGACGCTCAAGACCGGCGAGACCGCCGAATATGCGCTCGGAGAAGGACGCCACGCTTACCTCGTCCCGGCCCAAGGCGCCGTGGAGGTGAACGGCGTTCGCATCGGGGCGCGGGATGGCGCGGCAATCCGAGACGAAGCAATGCTCTCGGTCAGGGCGCTCGAGGACGCCGAACTCGTTCTCGTGGATGCGGCCTGACCGTCGCGCCAATTCAATCGATCGCAGGCGCATGCGGCAGGCCGGCGTCCCGCGAACCGATATTCGCCTGGCTTGTAAAAATGCTCTTGATGCAACAAAGCGTTGTGAGCCCGCCCCGCGTCGGCTGCAAAAGCAAAAAAGAAAAGCAATCGCGGAACCAACAGGCCTCTGAATCCTTTCTTAAGCATGAATATTGCGACCGACGCCTCAAGCCTCATTCAAGCTGAAATTCTTGGACAAGGGGACAGTCCCCTCTCCCAAAATGATCCATTGACCCGACTTTTGGAGCAGGCGGACACATTCTGCGAGCGCTTCGGGGTCGGCGAGGACGTCATCCTCGAGACCTATACCGAGACGTCGGATTGGGCGTTCTTCATCAAGGTCGACGCGCTCCATGAGACCGCCTGCCGCGACCTGATGGCGCGGCTTCTGACCGTGCGTCAGAGCGGCGGCGCCGTCGACGAGGAAATGTCCGCATTCATCGACGACATCGAGTTCCAAGGCCAAGGCTCTGTTCTTCGGCTTATTGAATTGACGCGGCGCCCGAGAGACTATGTTCTTTTTTTGAAATGCGTGAGGCGCGTTCGCAACGCCTTTGCGCATGACTTTCGGTCGGTCAATAAAACTCTGATGGAGCTGATCGAGCCGCTCGCGGACCGGGCGCTATTGTTGAAGGCCTTTTCGGGGCTGGCCGAAGCGGATTACGACGAAGCGAAATATCTTCGTCTGGTCCGCAATGATCCCGGATTCCTCCGGTTCGGGATCTTGCATCACTCGATGGTTCTCCTGTGCCAATTGCACGCCGAATTCCAAGAAGCCGCCAAGGAAGCCATCGACAGCGCGGCGGCCGGACGCGTCCTGGACCCGCCCGAAGCAAAACCGTCTCCAGCCTTTAATGGCGAACCGAGGCTCGATCTGTTCGGGCCGGGGGCGCCGTCTCGCCCCTCAATTGAAGCCGAAGAGACGATCGAGCCCAACCGTCCCTCAAGGCCCGCCGCTTTTTTGCGGCATACGTTCACAAATCCCAAGCGGCCGAATCAGACCCGCTCTTTTTGGACGTATTTTTTGGTCTTTTCGGCCAAAGCAATTGTCGCAATCGGAGGTTTTGCGGCGGCCGTGGCGGTCTACTCCTTCTACGGGATCTGGCCGGCGGTCGGCGTCGCCGTCATCGGGCTAATTCCCGTCGCGCTCGACAAATGGACCCCCGGCGCCTGGAAAGGCCATTGCCCGCACTGCGCTTCGCAGATCGCGGTCGCAGCGAACAAAAAGATCGCTCTCGGACTTAGTTGCCCCGTCTGCTCCAGACGCATCCGTCTGCGTGACAAATCATTTATCGCAATTTGAAATGAAAAGGACGGCGCTTAACCATTGAACCTGCAAGGGAGTGCAAGAGGCGAATCCTCGCCCTTGAGGGCGGCGTCGCGCTGCGGCGGCGGCTCATTCCGGCGCAAAAGAAGCCACGCGCTCAGCCCAATCAGCGCCGAACAGACGAGCAGCACGAGAGCTCTGCGCGTGTGTTGCAAGGTAGCCAGGAGCCGGAGCACGCCTATCTCGCGTTCGCTGAGGGCCGTGCGCACGCGGCTATCCGTGTCGATTAGCCTGACGATCTCGTCCGGCGTCAGCCGATCATAATTTTGAAGATGCACATTCGGCGCGGCTCGCAGCTTCTTGACGACTCCCTTGAAAACTTCCCCCGTGAACTGGGCCTTGCCGGGCCAGATATAAGTGAGAATGCCCGCGACGCCGAGCGCGCCAGGCACAACCTTCAGAAAGCTCGAGACATCCATGAGGCGCGGCTCCGGGACAATGAGGTTGGCGCGACGCCCTCGCCCAAGCTCAGCGCGCGGCAAGGATAAAAGCGATCAAGAGATTACAGCGCCAGGGAGCCGGCGGCCATCTGTTTCGCGGAAACCCGCGAGACCATTTCCGAATAATGGAGACGCAACTTAACGAGACGACGCAGTCCCCGCGCGCTGCTCTTCGGCTTCGGTCTCGCCCAGGGGGCGGGATCGAAGAGCAGAGTCGCGAAACCGATCTACGCTCTCGCGACTCATGCCTTGGCGCTCGGCTCGCCGTAGACGGACGAGCCCCAATTTCTATTTTGCCCAATCGAACAGTTTCGCGGCGCCTGCCGTAACCGAACTCACGGTTGTCTGTACGAATCCCAAAGCCCCATTGGCGGCGGACGCAGGCGAAGACGGCGGAACGTCCGCGACTTTCGCAGGCTCGGGCCTGACGGGGCTCGCTACGGCTTTGGGCTTGGCGGCGTTCACGTTTGGCCCCGGATGGCTGCGTGCGCTGGTCTCAGCCGCGCCAGCCGGTTTCGCCGCAGCCGCAACGTGGGGAGCCGGTTTCGCTGCCGGAGCCTTAGCGGCAGCAGCTGGACGGTGCGGCGCAACTGGGATCGGAGGCGCTGGCGGCCGGCTGGCGCCGGCGCATTATTCGGGATGAGCGCGCCATCCGGCCGAACCGCCACGGTCCGAACTTTCGCGGGCTCCGCCGGCACGGCGTTAGCCAACTGGTCCGGCTGAACTGGCGTCTGCTCTTGCGGCGGGATGCTCGCCGTCTCCGTCGCAAGACCTTCGTCCGATCGAGCGGATTCGCCAAGCGAAATGACGCGCGGCGCTTTCTCCTGCGCCGGATCGGCCGGCCGTCCGGAATTATCGGCCAGCGCCGCCGCCGGTTGCTGCGAACCGCCGAAGTCGGACGCCTCGTTTGCCGAGACGTCCGAGCCGCTCAGCGGTCCCGATTGAAGCGCGTCCGTCCCATCAGCAGCATCGAACGCCGTGTTTTCGCCGCCCCCGGAACTCAAACTTACGCCTATACCCGCAAGCCCGACGATAATGATCGCCGCCATTGCGTAGAGCGCGAGACGCGACCTGACCTCACCGTCGGCGTTCCCGATGTGACGGGAAGCCGCCGTGTAGCTTTCATCACCGTAGCTTTCATCGTCCGCGGGTTTCGGTTCGTCAACGAATGCGCTCGGTTTCTCGGCTTCCGTCCGTGTCGCTTCGACCTTTAATGGCCTCGCGCTGAGCAACTCGGTCTCGATCGCAGAGAAATCACGGCTAATGAAGCGTTCGGGCGCAGCAAGCTCCTTTCGCTCGACGCGATTTTCTTCGGCTTGCGGCTTCGCCGGCTGCTGACGCCTGGCGCTGACCAATCCGGCCTCGATCGCTGCAAAATCGACGACACGCTCTGGCGCCGGCGGCTCCCTTCGCTCGATCGGCCATTCGCCGGCTTGCGCCAGCCCCGCCGCTGTTTGTCGTCCTGCGCCCAATAAACCAGCTTCGATCGCAGCAAAATCGCCGGTGATGAAACGCTCCAGCGGCGGCGGCTCCTTGCGCTCGCTGGGAGTCAACGCATACAGGTTGCCTTTCATCGCGCCTTGACCTTTCGGCTCGAAGCCGGTTCTGCGCGCGCCCTCTTGCCGGCCGAGGAGTTGGGCAAGCTCAGGGAGCGGCTCACTGTCCCAAGTGTTGGCGGAGCGTGGCCGGCGCAAACGCCGTTCAAACTCCTCTAGATCGATCATCGGCCGCCGTTTCGTAACAGGCTCGCTCATGCTTCCGACCTCCTGTTGCGTCCATGTGGCGGACCAGTTTGGCCGATCCACATCGCTGCTCTCGCGCATACGGCGTCAGACTTTCGCCTCCTACATGTCTCCGGGCGCTTTGCCCGAATACCGTGACCAGACGCAAGAACCGACGCTACGCTGCTTTCGAACCAAGCCTTCCGACTCTGAAAGCTGGCTCATCTTCTTTAGGACTTCATTAAGAAATCGTAATTGTGGCTCTTCTGTGCCCCGTCCCGAATCGGAATGCGGAAGGGGCGCAGCAAGGCGAACGCAGGTCATGCGCCGAGCAGCGATGATCGTCCTTGAGGCTTATTCGACGCTGTCGTTGTGGTCCCAGCCCTGCGAAACGCGTCAAAACTGCGTCCTTCGCATCGAATTTTCCAATTCCGCATCAACAACGGCCTCGAAGGGCCACATCAGCGCTCAATATAGAGCGCAGCCCGCAATCGTTAATTCACGGTAACCACGCGCAACGATTGCGAAGCCAGCCGCTTTTCGAAAAACTGCGCTGTGGAGAGAATCATCGATGCGCGGACCAGCGCGCCGAGCGCCGCCGCTTCGCAAGTCATCGCCCATGCGCGAAGCTGCCTCTGGCCATGGCGAGATGATGAAATCGATGATGCGAACCGCGTACAAGAATCCCGATGAAGCCGAGCCCGCGAATATGAGTGGTCTCCTTCGCCTCGCTCGACGTGACGGCAAACAGAACGCCGTTTGGAAGCGTCTCAGCCTCGACGCGCCAGCCATTGTTGCCGTTGATCGCCCGCGCATGCGCCGGGACCATGCGTTGGATCGCCGCAAGCGTGCGCCCGGAGCCCGTCACGCTGGCCTTGAGCCCGCCGTCGACCGGCCATTGGACAACGTCGGCGTTGAGCGTCACCTCATTCATGTCGATGAGATGCTGGCGAAGACTTTCGAGATCGACCTTTGACCAATCGGTCGTGGGATCGGCCTCGAGAATGCGGACAATCTCCTGGATGGCGCCGAAGGCGTCCTGGCCGGCCAAAGTCGGCGTCGCCCCAGGCGTATGTAGAGTAGGATCGTCATGCATATGCATCATCTCGTGATGCATATGCATGGCGTCCGGCGCCTCGTCATGGCCGGGAACCGCTTGGCTCACCTCGAAGGGCCGGGAGTCCGGCTTCAGCTCCGACGAGGCGGCGCCCATCAGGCGCATCGAGCCCCCCGCCAACACAATGGCCGCAGCGGCAGCGGCGACCCCGATCGAGACCCGTGCAATGGCGCGCTTCATAAGAACCTCGCGAATTCGGAGACCTAGAGCGCGCTCCGATTGGATGGAATCGTCCAATCGATAAGAACTCGCTCCAGATCAATAGGTTGGACCATGTTCTGATCGAAAAAGTCGATCAACTTTTTCGGAACATGCTCTAGGCCCTTTTCCAGAATTTAAAACTGGACGCATGAGGTCACGAAAGCAAGCGATCTTATATAGCGAAACAAGCGCTACGACTTGAAGCCCTGGGTTGAGCCGCCGACAGTTGCCCGCCGCGAGGCCGCGAGTGCGCCCGGTCTGGAGCGACCGCCCCGCGCTCGAACTCGACGACGAATTGGCCTATTCGTCGAAAACGCCTTCTAGGGCGTAATGGCTGATGGTCTTGCGATTGCCGATCAGCTCGTCGATCGTCGGCTCGCCCTTCATGGCGCGGGAGATGGCGAGCTTCGTCGCTTCATAATTGGTGCGATAAAGATCGCGCTTGTCGAGCGACTTGTCCGTCGCGCAACGCGGATCGAGCCAGACCATGATGATCATGCAAAGCTCTTCCGCTTCCTTCCGCGGCAGAACGCCTTCCGAAAGGCAATCGACGATGGCGTCGCCCGTCGCCGCCTGCACGATCCCGCCGAGCAATTCGACGTAATCATTGGAGCGCACCGTCATCTTGGTGGTCATCATAGTCGCCGGGCGCACCATTTGATTAAGGTCGCGAATGACGAACATGCGCGGATGGCCGGCGACCTGACCCGCCATCGCCGCGAAGGCGTGCCCCACCGGGCCTTTGACATGGCCGATCATCACTTCGGGCATGGCGTCGGTGAATTGTCCATCCGCGGCAAGAACCGTCGCCTCGCCGGTGCGCAGCCAAATTTCGCTCATCTTCGATCCTGCCGGTTTGAGTCTGCGGTCGAATAGCATTCGGCGAGGATGGGAGGAAGGGGCAAGGCTCAGGATATATAAGGAGCCAAACAATCCGATCGGCCCTCGCCATGCGCGGCGCGTTGTGGGGCGCGTTTCGAAGATGATTCGACATGCGATTCGCACGCTCGACCGGACGGGCGTTTTGCATTCCACGCCGCTACGGCGCCAAATGACGCGTTCGCCGGGCCCATTGGCCGGCCTTTGGCGCGTCGTTGACAGCGCGACTAAAGGTGGGCACTTGTGCGCCGAACGCACAAACATTTGCACAAGCATTGCTCCCGGCCGGGGCGACGGCCCTCCTTGAGACCGACATATGACTTTGCCTTCTTGGATCACGACCCTGTGGTCGCGAATATCAGCGGATTGGACGAAAAGCCCTTGGTTTGCGCCAATGCTGGGAGCGCTCATCGTCGCGGCTGACTTCGGGATCATGGCCGCGCTTGGCGAGTTCGCGCTCACTCACATGTATTTATACTACATATCGGACGCTGTCCTCGTGTTGGCGATCCTGGTCCTTTTGATTGGCGGCATGAAAGCCTCGCAGCAGGATCGAAAGCCTCTGCTTCGCCTCTGCATGGCGGCGGCCGGCGTCCTCTTCACAATTGTTCTCATAGACGAATACATTGTCATCTTTCGTCTCGACACCGTTGGCCCGAGCGGCAATTTCATCCCTCACGCCCATTGGACGAACACGGTTCCGATTCCCAACCGGGACGGTTTCTGGGAGCGGGATCTGACGCCCTTCAAAGAGGCCAAAACGCATCGGCTGGTGGTTGCCGCGGCCGGCAATTCCTTCACTTGGGGCCAGGGCCTGACCAAGGCCGATGGCCGCTTCACCAATGGTCTCGAAAAGCTGATGAAGAATGCCGGGCTCGACGCCGCCGTGCTGAACTTCGCAGGCTTTGGCGGCGTCACGACGGGGGTTGGCGATCGGGCGAATCTCGTTCGCGGCCAAATTGCGCAGGTTCACCCCGACATTGTGCTTTTCGCCTATACGGCCGCCGATATACCGATGGCGAATTTCATGCGCGCGGAACGGCCGGACATTGGGCTCTTGCGCTACGTGACCTTTAATCCGACCGTGAATTTCATAGCCTGGAAGCGCTATATGCCCCAGATCTACGGAAATTTCGCCACGGCCGTGAACGTCAACCGCATTCTCGCTTATGACGACGACGCCCTGCTCTCGCAAAATCTGGAGCAGGTTCGGGCGATGGCGGCGGCGGCCCGCGAGATCGGCGCCGCTCCAATATTTGTGATTTTGCCGTATCCCCATTTCTGGGTGAATGTCTATCCAGAAGTCCGCGATCGCATTCTGACGGTCTTGTGCGATCGGTTGAACGGATTAGGACTCCCTGTCATAGATCTTAGCGGCCTTGACAAGGAATTCTCATTAACGGAATATGAAGTTAATTCCATGGACTCCCATCCCAATTCACAGGCGCATGCGCGGATTGCGAAAAAACTATTTGAAGCCTTGTCCCCGTTGCTGCCAAACGCGGCGGCAATCGCCCGCACTCCGTGATCAATGGACATCTGAACGATGAGCACCATCGTTGAACTCTTCAACTTCCTGCGAAGCAATAATAAGCTCTGGCTTTATCCGATCATAATTACGATGTTGATCATTGGCGGATTGCTGCTCGTCAGCGAAACCAGCGTGGTCGCGCCTTTCATTTACGCGCTCTTTTAATCGGCGCCGCTCCATGTCCTCTCGCGACAGGTCGGCCCCCTTGTCGGCAACCAGCCGGCGATGGTTTTCCGTCATAGTGGTGGCCATGGCGGTCGTGGTCGGCCTGGGCGCCGGCGAACTCGTCATCCGCCTGAAAAACCGCTCGATGTCCAACTACGACATTGAGATGTGGCGATACTCCAAGGAGCTGAAGGAACGCAGCTCCGATCCAATCCTCGACTTCGAGCATCGGCCAAATTCGCAGGCCTTGCTGCAATCCGTGTCGATCCGGATCGACGAGGCTGGGTTGCGGGGCGGTCCCGCGCCGCCGCCCGTCGCGGGCCAGCGCCGCATTCTCTTTCTCGGCAGTTCGATCACCCTCGGCTGGGGCGTTCCCGAGGAGCAGACTTTCTCCGCGCTGGTCGAGACGGGCCTCAAGGATCACGACGTCGACGCTGTGGTGATGAACGCCGGCATCGGCAATTACAACACGGTCCGCTACGTTCGCCGCTTTTTGACCCGGCTTGCGGATCTCGCGCCTACCGATCTTGTGGTCCAAGCCTTCGTGAGGGACGGCGAAGTGCTGGAGCCGGCCAACGCGAACGCCCTGCTCCGCAACAGCGAACTCGCGATGACTCTGTGGATCGCCTATCACAGGCTGTTCGACATAGGCGGCGAAGGCGCCCTCGAAGCGCATTACCGCGAGGCTTATCAACCCGGCAGCGCGGGCATGCGCAATTTCGAGGCGGCTTTCGCGGCGCTGGCCGATTACGCCCACGCTCATAACATCCGCCTCTACATGGTCATGACCCCGGACGTCCATAATCTGAAGAACTACCCGCTGCAATTCGTCCATGACATCTTCTCAGGGGTCGCCAACCGCTACGGCTACCGCTATCTGGACCTCCGGCCGTTCCTGGGGTCGATGACTCCCGAACAGCTCTGGGCGATGCCGGGCGACCCCCATCCCAACGCCCAAGGTCACAAAATCATGGCCGAAGCTTTCCTGCCTGTGCTGCTGGAAGCGGGCGGGCGGTGACATGCTGTTCAGCTCGCCGATATTTTTCGGCTTCCTGGCGATCTTTCTAGTCCTCTACGCAACGATCCGGCCCGACTGGCGTCCGGCTCTGATCATTCTCGCCAGCACCGTGTTCTATGGCTACTGGAACGTGGCCTATGTCGGGATCCCGTTCCTGATCGCGGCCATGGCCTATGTCCTGGCCATCTGGATCAGCGAGGCCGAACCCAGCCGCCGGCGGCTGCGCCTCGCCCTGGCCATTGCGATCATGCTGACGCCGCTGATCGTCTTCAAATACGCCAATTTCATCGCCAGGCAGTTCGGCGTCGAAAACCCGATCGTCACCAGCGCGCTGCCGCTCGGCATTTCATTCGTCAGCTTCACCTTGATCGCCTATGTCGTCGACGTCTACCGGGGCGACTACCCGTGTTCGCGCTCTCCCCGCGACCTTCTGGCCTTCACGTTGTTCTTCCCGCATCTGATCGCAGGCCCGATTCTCCGTCCCGCTGAACTGATGCCGCAGTTTCAGGGCCTGCCGAGCGTCGCGTGGCGCAATCTGGTCCTTGGCCTCGCCATCTTCACGGTCGGGCTCTTCAAGAAGCTGGTGATCGCCGATCCGGTGGGGGGCTTCGTCGACGCCGTCTACCACAGCCCGTCGACCGCCGATCAGCTGTCGAGCGTCGTCGCAATTTATGGCTTTCCGGTACAGATCTATTGCGATTTCAGCGGCTATACCGATATGGCGATCGGCGTTGCCCTCATGATCGGCGTGAAGCTTCCGAACAATTTCTCGCGGCCTTACGCCGCAGTGTCAATCATCGACTTCTGGCGGCGCTGGCACATCACCCTGTCTCACTGGCTGCGCGACTATATTTACATTCCGCTTGGCGGCAACCGGTCGGGCCCGCACCGGCAGAACGGCAATATGCTCGCGACAATGCTGCTCGGCGGCCTGTGGCATGGGGCCAATTGGACCTTCGTCATCTGGGGCGGACTGCATGGGCTCGCTCTCGTCGTCAACCACGCGCTGCGCCGCGTCGGCGGAATTCCATTTTACGGCCGGATCCCCCGCGTCCTGCGCGCGATCATCTTCTTCCAGCTCGTGGCGCTGCTATGGGTGTTTTTCCGTGCGCCCGACGTGGGCTCGGTCTGGAAGATCGTCAGCGGCGTCGGGCGGCCCGCGCCTGACCTCGCCCTGTTTCTTGACGCCAACGCCTTCGTCCTGGCGGCGATCGGCCTGTTCTTCATCACTCATCATTTGGACGACCATCGCCGGATCATTTACCTGGTCCGCCGCTGGGGCGCGCCAGCGGCCGTGGCCGTTATGGCGATCGTCTGGATTGTCGCGATCTCGGTGAGCACCGGCAGTTCCGGCAAATTCGTCTATTTTGATTTCTAGGCCGCTCCATCGCGCCACGGATACGTAGCACCGCGCCCCGACCTATTCCTCCGAATTCTCTTCCTGCAGGCAGGTCAGGACATAAGTATAGCTCGACGTCGACTCCGATTCTTCCATGGGCACGCATGTTTGCCGCGATTGCGCCGAGAAACTATTCCATTGCTTCTCGATTTGCTCACGAGCGCGCGTTTCGTCTCGCATGCAGTCATCATAAGCGCTTGTAGCGGAGCCGATCGGATCTGCCTTGGCCGCCTCGCAGATCTTCTCGACGCTGTAATGGGGGGCGCCTTGCGCCAAGGCGGGCGAGGCTGCAAGCGGCAAGCACATGAGTGGAACAGCGCGCCAATTCATTTCAGTCCCCCTTTTGTTCGCTCCGCCTGATCGGGCCGGCAACCGACCATAGCGATATTCTTGGCGAAATCATGCGGGCGAGGGATCGATATGAAAGGCGCGGCGGCGCCGGAGATCTTGGCTCGAGGTCTCAGGACCGAGAGTTGTCTCCCTTCACCGCCAGGCAACCGTGCAGGAACTGGGCGACGGCGCTTTCGACGATCTGCTCGATCTCAACCGGTGTCGGCGGCTGGCGAAGGCCGATCATGCACTGCAGCCGCACGGTTCCAGACAGCATTTCCAGGAAATGCTCCGCCCCCGCCATGCTGTCTGGCATGCGCAACACGCCTCGCTCGATCTGGCGGTCAAAAAACTCGGCCAGAAACGCGCGGCTGCGGCCAGGGCCGAATTTCCAATACTGCTGCGCGAGCTCGGGGATGCGGGGCGCCTCCGCAATGATGAGCCGGTTGAGGCTGATACAGTCCGGGCCTGTCACAATGGCCAGATAGCGGACGCCGACCTCATGCAGCACCGCGTCCGGCGCGCGCGGCGCCAATTGCTGAGGGGTCAACCCTCGAAAGATCGACTCGCAGGCGTCGCTGATAATCGCTTCGAAAAGACCCTGCTTGCCGCCAAACAGCGCATAGAGCGTCTGCCGCGACCCGCCGGACCGCGCGATCACGTCATCCAGCGTGGCTTCGCCATAGCCTTTTTCCTGGAACACTTCCCGAGCCGCGGCCAAAAAAGCGTCCCGCCGCGCCGTCAGGCGCTTGCTTGGCGGCCTCGGCGCGGCAAGGGCTGCGTCTGAAGGGTCCATAATCGTTCACAACCTAGTGAGTTACCCCGGCGCCCCTTGATGTGTACTGTACCATACAATACGTCAAGCCCCGTTCCCGGAGTTTGATCATGGGCATTGTCGGCTTCGCGCTTCGCTACCGCCATACGTTTTACGTGCTGGCGTTGATGATGTTGTTTCTCGGCGGCAGCGCGATCCTGACGACGCCAAAGGACATTTTTCCGAACATCAACATCCCCGTCGTCACGGTGATCTGGCAATATACCGGGTTGACGCCGGAGGAGATGGAGCAACGCGTCACGACCTATAGCGAATATTCGGTCAGCTCCAACGTCAGCGACATCCGCAATATCGAAAGCCAGACGCTGTCGGGCGTCGCTGTCGAAAAGATTTACTTCCAGCCCAATGTGAACGTCGATTTGGCGATCAGTCAGATCGTGTCGGCCTCCAATTCGATCCGCGCCTTGATGCCCACGGGAATTCAGCCGCCGACGATCGTCCAATATAACGCCTCCTCCGTGCCAGTTCT